>NZ_ASPX01000008.1:0-263213 GCF_000517965.1 Paenibacillus sp. FSL R7-277 | reverse complement strand
AGTGGATGCCGTTAAAAAGAAGCTAAAAGAGCTATTCGAAACACGCTACCCCTCTTTGCCCACACCGGAAGAGGCGTAGCAGAGAAATCCAGTTTCTGGGGGTCGAGGTTCCCCCTCCCCCCAGAAACACTACATCCCAACCCGTAACCCGGGGGAGGTACTTCTACTCTTTTACACAAACTTCTTGACGCTACCGGAAGCGTGGCTGCGTCGAGGAAATCAAGTGTATAAATCCCTCTAATCTGCTGGAAGTGGGCTGAATGAGAGAATCAAGTGTATAAATCCCTCTAATCTTGCTGGAAGTGGGCTGAATGAGGAAATCAAGTGTATAAATCCCTCTAATCTTGCTGGAAGTGGGCTGAGTGAGGAAATCAAGTGTATAAATCCCTCTAATAGCTGCCGGGTGGGAAGAGGGAGGCCGATGAGGTGCACAAGTGCACCTGAATTTGGCGCAAGCGGCCGAAATGAGCAAATCAGGTGCATTAGTGCACCCGAATTCGGCACAAACGGCTGAAACGAGCAAATGAGGAGCATAAGTGCCCTTGATTTCGCCGAATGCGGGCTAGACACGGGAATCAGGAGCACAAATGCCCCTGAATTCAGCGCACGCACCTCACTCGCCATAAACCACCTAGTCCAGCGCGCCATCTGACGGGAGAGCCAGGCTTTAAAACAAATAGAAAATAATTCCTTTACCAGCAGCGACAGTCTGGCTGTAGAACCGCTGGATCTCGGTGAAGAACTGGAGCAGATAGGCAAAGAACGCATCCGCGTCATCGTCAGACACTGTATCAGGATCCAGCGGGTAGACCTCCTCCTCGGCCATGGTCCGGAAATCATAACGCAGGCGCAGCTGCGCTTCATCCAGCCGGAAAATAGCGTCAAGCGCTTCGGCCACTTGTCCGGCACGCAGGCAGAATGCCCCGTATGCCCCGAACTCGATGCCCTGGTCGGAGTGCAGCGGGACCACATATCCGAGCGGCGCTGGCCCATCCGATATATCACCGCAGAGCAGGTAGTGAATCGCCTCCCAGGTACGGTCGATATCCAGCCCCGGGTACTTGTCTATGTTCAAGCTCGCCAGCGGGGTGCTGCCTGCGGCAATTTGCTGCACCAGTTCATCTTCCATTGCAAAGTAATATCCGCGTATCGCCATTGTATCAGCCTTCCTTCCGTGGTGGGGATAGAGTAGTTGTACTTAATCCTCAAGCAGCGCAAGCTTGTCTTCGAGTTCAGCAATCTTAAGCCGGATAGCTTCTGCCCGGGGCTCGTCCTGCGCTTTCACCGCGACTGCCAATTCATCGGCAGCTATGCTGATCTGATATTCCAGATACGTGTAGTCGGATGCGGCGGCAGGGTGGGTGGAGCGTTGGGAATAGGTCATATGCCGAGGCCTCTTTTCTGTGATCTGTGATATATTCATGATACAGGGTTTGCAGGAACGGCTCAACCTTGTTACATGGGAACCCGGCACAGGCTGCGACATTGTTCACAGACAATGAACCCGGTTCTGGTTTTACCATGAGTAGTATTGAAAATTATAACTTAATTTTTCAGTAACAGTATGCGGAAGAAAATTCCGCAAAGGAAGGTTTGGTATACATAATGATTGCTGTATCTTTTAACACCTTGGACGAGGCCAGGCACCATCTGGAGGAGCTGGATGTGAACCGTGGGCTGGTGCTGTTCGCTGCGGCTGCGGCTGTCCGGGAATTATCCCGTCATGCGCCTTCGCGGGCAGTATTGTGCTCAACCAAGGGGGAATATACTCCGCAGGGCTACCGCAGCGGTGTAATTACTGGTTTTGAATACGAAGCCGGTATAGCAGATATTGTGGGCATTCTGCACCCTCCCGTGCTTAGCGCAAGTACGCTGGAGATTGCTTACCGCAAGGTCCGGGGCAATCCGAATGCTTTTCTGATGCTGCTCTGTGACGGCACAGGCGGGATGGAAGAGATGCTGCTCTCCTCGCTGTATTTTATGGACCCCCAATTCAAGGTGATTGGCGGCAGTGCAGCTGACGATGAGCGCGGCGAGACTTACCTCTATATAGGAACCCGCCGGGTGCGGAACCTGGGGATTTATTTCAATATGCCTGACCGCACCGCCCTGATCAAAGAGAATATATATGTCCCCGCCGGAAAGACGCTGCTGGTGACAGAAGCCGATGTGTTCGGCAGATGGGTGTATTCCTTCAACGGGCGGCCTGCGGCCGGGGAATACGCGCGTGTCCTGGGCGTGCCGGAGAAGGAGCTGGCAGAGCATTTTCTGAGCAGCCCGCTGGGCAAAAGATACGAGGATGATCTGATCATAGCCTCCCCGAAGGCGGTTCATCCGGATGGCTCTGTCACATTTTACAGTCAGATTATGTCTAGTACTTATGTGGAGCTGCTGAGTTCAGCCGATCCGCTGGCAGTGCTGGAGGAGACGCTGGGCGGCAGTCCGTTCAAGCCTTCGTTTGTCCTCAATATTAACTGTACACTGCGGGACCAGCTGTTTACTCGGGACGGTCTTTGGGGAGCTTTTGACGAGAGGATGCTTGGGTTCTGCGGCAACACTACAGGCTTCATCAGCTATGGAGAGCAATATTATACTAAGCATGCCAATCAGACTATGATTCTGCTGCTGGTTGAATAAGGGAGAGTTGAAATCGGATGGAGTGGTTAAGCAAACTGCGCACAGCTTGGGGGAGAACCCCCTCTGCTGAAGGCGTTCAAAGTCACAGTAATACAAGCGGGTTAGCGGAGAGAGCCATGGCAGAGCGTGTGATCGCAGCTAAGGATACGGTTGCATTAACAGAAACGGTTATAGCAGAGGGAAAAGCCGCAGTAGAGGAAGCAGGCACTAACGCACATGTACCTCACAGCGGTAACGATAGCGTAGAACCGTCTGCACATGCTTCAGGCACGGTGTCTTATGGGGAACATGCATATGCCCTGGCGGAGCAGATCCGCCTTGAGACTGGAGCTATCCTGAAGGAAGAGGCCCAACTGGTGGAGGACTTCGAGGCCTTGCGGGCAGGCGGCGGGGAGATGATCGGCCAAATCGCCGGGACTCAGCAGCTCCTGGAGCATTTGAAGACCAACAACGGACAGACTGAAGATCTGATTAATGAAATGTATGGCAGCTTGTCCTACTCATCCAACAAAATCGAATTTGCCAAGGAAGCCAATATCCAGATCTCTGCGGAAATGCAGAAGGCCTCGGAGGTATTTACTGAGTTCGTTGCTTTGAATGAGGATCTGCGGGAGCATTTCCACAGCATTGAGCAGCTGGCCAAGATCATCACGGATATTGCCGAGCAGACGAATCTGCTCTCGCTGAATGCAGCGATTGAGGCGGCGCGGGCTGGTGAGCATGGACGCGGCTTCGCCGTTGTCTCCACGGAGATCCGCAAGCTTGCTGACAGCACCCGCAGCCATGTGAAGGAGATTATGGGTTCACTCTCAGGAATGACCCGCGTCATGGAGCAGATCCACAGCAAGTCCGGGGATGGAATGCTCGCGATGAACGAGACCACGGCGAAGATCGGTGAGTCCACCGTATATATGAATGAAATCGTAGTTGCGGAGGAGCAGGTCTTCGAGCATCTGGAGGCAATCCAGGAGTCCCAGGAGAGCAGCATGGAGGATGTGGAGCAGATCAATAGCGACCTGCTGAGTATTCTGGAGAAATCGGGCCAGGACACAGACCAGTTCCGTAAGCTGGTTCTTACCGTCCAGAAGAAGGCCGACCATTACCAGCAGCTGTTGAATCATCTGCATCAGATCGGGCTGCTCCAGCAGGCGGAAGAAGCAGAGAAGACTAACGTATAAGCAGATATGGTAAAAGGAAAAACACCCGGCGGCGGGAGTGAAGCTGCCGGGTGTTTTTGTGTTGTGCCCGGCATGGGCACAGGTAACACTCCTCTTGCTGGTGAAACACCGCTAAGGGGGAGGGGCCCAGCCAGCGTAAGCTTCACGCGCCGTATGACTAGACAACTCGCGTATGATGCGGGAGGGAAAGAGTTGGATAAACTCCACCTGCTGACCGGCAACGGTCCTATGCCAGGACAGCAATTGGATAAACAGCACTTAAATGAACCCGTTTCCCCCATACTGGCCTAAACGACCATAATTAGTTGTTGTTTATCCACTTGCTTCCGGAAATTCCTTGGAAACCAGCATAGCAAGCTGCGTTTTTCCACTTGTTTGCTGGGAGGCAGCGTTCTCCGCCATCGGCAGGAGGATATTCCACTACTACAGCGAGATCAGCCTGTATTCATAAGCGCCAATGGGCAGCGGACCGGCGGGCACAGGAGTGCCGGTCAACACATCCTGCCCGCTGCGCGGCAGGGTGACGCTGCCGCCAAGGCCGTCCATGTTGACGAGCGTCCACAGCTCCCCGGCAGCGCCGCTTCTCGGGCAGAGAATGGTGCCCGGCGTGACATCACTGCGCCGGGTGACTCCGGCCCGGGCGGCATAATGCTCAATCAGCGCGCATAGCTGCTTGTCGCCCTCGCTGCCCGAGGGCAGGGAGCCGAGCATGACGATGGCTCCCCGGCCATAGGGCTGCTCGGTCAGGTAGGCCAGGTCCGGCGTCCGGCCTTCCGTGATCATGCCGATCACGGTGGCTCCGCCCGGCAGCGGCTCGAAGACGGCGCTCCATAGCGACAGCGGTGCGGAGCATCCGAAGGCCTCCCCGCTGCTGCCCGTCCCCTCCATCGGGTAGACGAAGGTAGTCTTCACTCCGGCGCAGCGCTCCAGTTCCCCCAGCGCAGCATCTGTATGCAGGGTATGCTCGGCGGTGCGCCCTCCGCTAAGCGGGCCACAGATCCAGATGCCGCCAGCCGCGGTGAAGGTGAGCGCCTTCTCCATGTATTCCGGCGACAGATAATGGACAAAAGGCGTGAACAGCAGCTTATAGCCGCTTAAATCGCCGCCTTCCGCCAGCAGGTCACGGTGAATCCCCAGATCGAGAATCCGTCTGTAAAAGTCCCCCAGCAGGGAACGGTAGTTCAGCTGCCGGTGCGGCTCCGTGGCCAGGAACGCCTTGGCCCGGTCCGAATAAGTAATCGCCACCTCGGCCTGCACCGGCCGGGTATTCAGCATGTGCGGTTCGATCTGCAGCCTGGCGGCGGAAGCCGCGCGCACATTGTCATACCCGAGCGCAGGCTGGCCCCAGGCGCTGATAATCGAGCTGTGCGTCTGCTCGCTGCCCGTGCGCTGCTGCCGCCACAGCCAATAGCAGAAGGCGCCTGCCCCCAGCGCGTAGGCGGCCACGGCTTCAGCGGTGAGATAGACGTCCGGGTGCGGCTCGCCGTAGCTTGTGAGCGAGGCGGCATAGGACGGGCCGGTCTCCATCAGCCAGAAATCCCGCCCGGGCTTGAACCCGCGCCACAGATCACAGTTCAGCAGATAGGCGTGCCTGTTGGCTTGGGAAGCGTAGGTGTCGAACGAAGCGAAATCAAGCTCCCGGAACAGCTGCTCATTGTCCAGATGAAAAGGGACATTGCTGTTGTGCGTGATCGGAGCCGCCGAATAGCGGCGGATGATAGCTGCCTGTTCCCCCGCGAACTCCGTGACCTTCTCCATCTGAAACAGCCGGTATTGGGTGACGAGCGATGAATTGTGCAGAAAAGGCGTAGCCACCGGCAACGGCACCTGATCGAACCGCTGGTAGGTGTGGCTCCACACGCCGGTTCCCCACGCTACATTCAGCTCGCCGATGCTACCGTAACGGTGCTCCAGCCACTCATGCCACAGGGAGCGGCAGGACGCGCACATGCATTCCGCCACATGCGCCTTCAGCTCATTGTCGAGCTGCCAGGCGACTAGGCCAGGGAGCTGCCCCAGCACACGGGCCAGCTCTTCCGTAATTACCGCAGCCCGCTGGCGGAAATAAGGGTTATTCGTGCAGACATGCTGCCTGGACCCGTGACTCATTAGCGCCCCGTCTGCCCGGACGAACAGGCGCTCCGGGTGCCCGTGAGTGAGCCAGATTGGCGGGGTCGCGGTGGGCGTACACATAACCGTGTCGATGCCATGGGCATGGAGCTGCCGGATATGCTCAGCGAACGGCCGGACATCGATGGAGTCTTCCTCCGGCTCCAGCAGCGACCAGATGAATTCGCCCATGCGTACCAGATTAATCCCGGTCTCCTGCATGAGCTGAAGATCCTGCTGCCGCTCAGCTTCTCCCCACAGCTCGGGGTACCATGCGGCGCCGTAATATAGCTTTTGCTGCATTCTTTTGACCTCCCGTAAGCCCATACGGGCTCTGTATAATTTTATGATTTTATCTTTTTACCCCCAGTCCCCAAGCTATATAGTTTGAACTTGAAAACATAAATTTTGGGAGGAGTGGCGGAAGGGAATTTTGGAGCTGGAGGAGCGGTAGCGTCCGCCTGAAAGCTTTCCGCAGGAAAGCTCGCATCGTAAGCATCAGCTGGCTGCGGATTTCAACCGTTAAAAACGGTATATATCAAGAAATCTGCAGACAACAGCGGCCGGAAGCCCAAAACTTCTCTGGAGTCACGACTCTCCCAAAAATGTAATTATCATTTCAATCTATATAGTGTCCGCCCCCCACATGCAATAGTAAAGTTTTGCCGGTTTTGGACTTTATTGCGGAAGCGGCGCAGAAGGCGTTCAAAGCGCTGTCCAAAAAGTCCGATTGCCGGAAAAATACCCGCCAACCATAATAGAAAGCGCAGCCACGGCAATGTAGTGAAGTGTAGTAGCGGAGGCTGCTTATCCATACGGAGGTGAATGTCAATGAAGCAAGGAGCGGCAATGGGGGCAGCAGAGATCAGCACGGGCACAAGCTTCCGCCGCAGCAGGCGCGAGCAGCGCTTCAGACGTCTGAAGCGGGACAAATGGCTTTACATTCTGCTCAGCCCCGGACTCCTGTATTTCCTGCTGTTCAAATATGTGCCGATGTGGGGAGTGCTGCTCGCCTTTAAGGATTATCAGCCTTTTCTGGGCTTTTGGAAGAGCGGCTGGGTCGGCCTGGAGCATTTCCGCACGTTTTTTCAGAACCCTGATTTCTTCATGCTGCTGCGCAATACGCTGGTGCTGTCGCTGTATAATCTGGTGTTCTTTTTCCCGGCACCGATTATTCTGGCGCTGCTGCTCAATGAGATCCGGCTCTCCTTCTATAAAAGGACGATTCAGACGCTGATCTACGTGCCCCATTTCATCTCGATGGTCATCGTCGCCAGTATCTCCTACGTGTTCCTTACGACACAGGGTGGTGCGGTCAATGAATTCCTGTTCACGGTTACCGGGCGCAAAATTGATTTCCTCGCTAATCCCGATTGGTTCCGCCCGATGATTATTCTGCAGACCATCTGGAAGGAATGCGGCTGGGGGACGATTATTTTCCTCGCTGCTCTGGCCGGTGTCGATGTGGAGCAATATGAAGCAGCCGTGGTGGACGGGGCCAGCCGCTGGCGCCAGACCTGGCATATTACACTGCCCGCGATCCGCAGCACGATTGTTATTCTGCTGATTCTGCGGATGGGTACGATTCTGGATAACGGCTTCGAGCAGATCTATCTGATGATGAATGCGCTGAACCGTGAGGTGGCCGAGGTCTTCGATACCTATGTGTATGCGCTGGGGATTACCCAGGGAGCGTTCAGCTACAGCACCGCCATCGGCTTGTTCAAATCGGTCATCGGGGTCGTGCTGGTGCTCGGCACCAACTGGCTCGCCAAGAAGTCGGGCGAATCCGGATTATATTGAAAAGGAGGCATTATGTGTGGCTAAACGTTACCGCAGCGCCGGAGAGATCACCTTTGACGTCTTTAATTACGTGGTGCTGGGCATCATCGGGATCGCAGCCATCCTGCCGTTCCTGTTTGTAGTCGCTGGTTCCTTCGCCACCGAGGCGGAAATTACGAAGCGCGCTGTCTTTTTGATTCCGACGACGATCTCGCTGGACGCCTACCGGTTTATTTTCTCCACAGATACCATTGTCCGGAGCATCGGGGTGTCGCTGTACGTGACAGTGATCGGGACGGCAGTCAATTTGTTCTTCACGGTTACCATGGCGTATCCGATGGCGAAGCGGTACCTGATGGGCCGCAATCTGATCCTCAATCTGGTCATCTTCACCATGCTGTTCGGGGGCGGGATGATTCCCACCTATCTGGTGATCCGCGAGCTGCATCTGCTCGATACGCTGAATGCCTTGATTCTTCCGGGGGCGATCAGCGCCTTCAATCTGATTATTGTGAAGAACTTCTTCCAGGAGCTTCCGGCCGAGATGGAGGAGGCGGCACGCATCGACGGCTGTACGGAGCTGGGGCTGCTGTGGAGGATTGTGCTCCCGCTGTCGAAGCCGGTGCTGGCGACGTTCACCCTCTTTTATGCGGTCGGACACTGGAATAACTTCTTCTCGGCGCTGCTCTATATTAATGATCCATCCAAGTGGCCGCTCCAGGTGATGCTGCGTCAGATCGTCATGCTGTCCCAGTCGGCAGCGGGGGATCTCAGCTCCATGGACCCGAATTTCGTGCAGCCGCCGGAGCAGTCGATCAAAATGGCCGTAATCGTGGTCGGCACCCTGCCGATTATGTGCGTGTATCCGTTTCTGCAGAAGCATTTTGCCAAAGGGGTGATGCTGGGTTCAGTCAAAGGGTAACCGGTTAGTCAACATATAAAGGGAGGCCAAGTGATGATGAAGATGAAGCGGAGCCAAGGTTCACGGTCTGTGAAAAAAGGGTTGTTCATGCTGCTGGCTATGATTATGATTCTAAGTGTATTGTCCGGCTGCGGCGGGAATGGGGAGAATACGGGAGCAGGACAGAAGGAGACTGCCGGGGATAGCGGGAAGGCGGACGGCACCGCCAAGGCTGAGGAGCCGCTTGCGCTGACATTGATGCTGCCGATTTTCAAAACCAATTATCCGAAGGACGGCAGTCCGGTCGCCGCCAAGCTGGAGGAGCTGACGAACACCAAAATTCATTTCGAATGGGTGCCGAATGCATCCTATGCCGACAAATTTAACATTACGCTCGCTTCCGGCAAGCTGCCTGATATTATGTATGTAGGTGACGTGAAAGCGTCCAGCTTCGTCAATGCGGCCAGATCCGGCGCTTTCTGGGAGGTGGGTCCGTATCTCAAGGATTATCCGAATCTCAGCGGGGCGAAGGAGGTTATTCTGAATAACTCGGCCATCGACGGCAAGAATTACGGAATCTACAGAGGGCGGGCGCTGGGACGCAACGGTGTGGTGTTCCGCAAGGACTGGATGGAGAAGCTGGGGCTGGAGACCCCGAAGACCGTGGACGATTTCTATAATATGCTAAAAGCATTCAAAGAGCAGGACCCGGACGGCAACGGCCAGGCGGATACGTATGGCATGGTGCTGGTCAAGTGGACCGGCCAGTGGGCCAGCGGCTTCGATACGATGAAGCTGTGGTTCGGAGCACCGAACAAGTGGGGTGTGCAGGAAGGGAAGCTTGTGCCTGAGCATGAATACCCCGGTTATTTGGAAGCGCTTAAATTCATGAAAAAGCTTTACGACGAGCAGTTGATCAACGCCGACTTCGCGGTGATGGACAGCTCTAAATGGAATGATCCGGTCGTCAACAACAAGGCCGGCGTCATTGTCGATGTGGTCGATAACGCAGCCCGGCTGGATGACAAGATTCATGCGGCCCTTCTAAAAGAAGGCAAGGACGAGCCGGAACGCCATTATATGGATGTTATCGGCGGTGTGAATGGAGCGGACGGCGCGCTGCATACGCTTCCGACCTCAGGCTTCTCCGGCATGCTGGCGATTCCGAAGTCCTCGGTCAAAACCGAGGAGGAGCTGAAGCAGGTGCTGGCCTTCCTGGACCGGCTGAATGATGAGGATCTGCAGACGATGCTGAATTACGGTCTTGAAGGGGTGCATTACAAGCTGGTGGACGGATATATCGAACGCTCCAGTGATACCGTTCTGCTGGAATCGGAAGTGGAAGGCCTGAACCAGATGCTGCCGTTTATCCCTGAGGACAAGGCGAAGCAGGTGAAGCAGACGCCGCTGCGGCTGAAGCAGACCGAGGTGCAGAAGACGAATGAAGCGACGATTGTGACCAATCCGGCGGAGGCGTTGATCTCGGCAGTCTATACGCAAAAAGGCTCGCAGCTGGATAACGTAATCAACGATGCGCGTATCAAATTCATTGTCGGCCAGATGGATGAGGCCGGGTTGAAGTCCGCTTTTGAGGTATGGCGGAAGACTGGCGGGGATGAGCTTGTGAAGGAAATGAATGAATTGTACGCCTCAGGCGGCAAGTAAAGTCCGGTCCTGCTTCAGTCTCCGGCCGGTCTGTCCCCGCTGCGGCTGCATGGCTGCAACTCTAAACTAAGGATTCGGCTGGTGAAACGAATGGAGAATGAAGAGGCAGGAGCACGGAACAGGTATACCGGAGGCCGGGCGGGACGCAAAGGCCGTTATTACCGCCATAATCTCATTATTGTGCTGATCGTCTCGTCCATTCCCGGGCTGATCATCGGGCTGCTGGTCTATTTTATGGCCGGGGGGAGTCTTGAGAAGGAGCTGCTGCGGATGCATAACCGGCAGATTGAGCAGCGGGCGGACAACATTAATGATCAATTGTCCAATCTGGAGCTGATGCTGGCCCATTGGGCGTTCGATCCGAAGTTCGATTACGGACTGAGCAACATGGATTTCACCCGGAATCATGAACGGGCCTGGGATATTACGAAGACGCTGGTAGTCATGCAGGGTTCCAATTCCATGGTGCGGCAGGTTGAACTGTATTTGGCCGGTAATCAGCCGGTACGCTTCGGAACGGAGTACGGGACGTTGTCTGCGGAGGAGGAAGTGCTGTACGGGAAGCTGCTGAAGCAGGAGCGGAGCACGTACTGGACGGAATGGGCTTTTGATCCGGTGAACCCGGAGCAGAAGGAGCTGACGCTGGTGCACCATATCCCCGGCGGCAGCCGGGAGCCCTTCGGGGCGCTGCTGCTGCGGATGGATACAGAGAAGGTATCCGCGATGCTGCGGACCATGACCCCGTACAACACGGGGGAGGTGTTCATGGAGCAGAAATCCGGCGGACTGTTCATCTCGGGGGGCGGGATGGATGCGCCCACGCCGCTGGTTACGGCGCTGCGGACGGCGATTACAGCCAAAGGCAGCCAGGATAGCGGATCCTTTTTGTATGACTGGAATGGGGTTACTTATGCGGTGACCTATGGTGATTTCTCGCGGATTGCCAGTGAATGGCGGTATGTGTCGGCTTCTCCGATCTCCAGCGTAACCTCTCCAGTGGTCTGGCTGTCCCGGATGATTATCCTGGTCAGCTTGTGCGCCTTGCTGCTGGCGGCGGTCCTGTCCTGGATTGCTTCCCGCAGAATCTATTCGCCGGTCCGCCGCCTGCTTCAGACGCTGCTCCCTGAGCATGCGGCCTCCGGGGACCGGGTGGATGAGCTGACGCTGATCGAGCGGCACTGGCAGAACCTGCACGGACAGCAGCATGCTCTCCAGTACACGCTCTCGGAGCAGCTTCCGCATGTGCAGCAGAGCTTCCTGCACCAGCTGTTCCAGGGGTATCTGTATGCCTATTCCGAACAGGATCTCCTGAGCCGGATGAAGCAGTATAAGTGGGAAGTGGAGAACTGTACGTTCGTGGTGCTGTATATCCAATTGACCGGAATCTCCAGCCTGGAGGCCAAGTTCCGCAGCGGCGACGAGAGTCTGGTATCGTTCGCGGCCGTCAATATTACCTTGGAGCTTGCCCGTGAGCATTTCGGCCGGGCGGAGACGGTCAATCTGCATGACCTCACCTCCGGTATGCTGCTGATGGAACCGGGAAGCGGCCCTGATCCGGCCCGCGTGGGCGCCTTCGGTGAAGAGCTGGCGGCTACCTTGAGCCGGATGCTTAAGCTTCAGGCCACGGTGGCGTACAGTGCAAGGATCGGGAGCATCTCCGCGATTCCGCGGGCGTTCGAGGCGGCGAAGCAGGCGGCCAGCCACAGCAGGTACGGAGGCGGGAACCAGATCATCAGCCTGGAGCAGCTGGAGCGGGAGGGGCAGGGCGCCCCATTGCCGCAGTATTCCTTCGCGCTGGAGCGCGGGCTGATTCAGGCGCTGCGGACCGGTGAAGCAGAGGAGGCGGACCGGCTGCTGGAGGAATTCCTGGAGACGCTCTCCGCAGGCGGCGCGAAGGTGATCGACGTACAGCAGGGCATGCTGCATCTGCTCGGCGCGATCCTTCATGCGGTGCTGGAGGCCGGGATGGCCCAGAGCCAGTTATTCGGCGGCAGGAATCTGTATGCCAGTCTCTCGCAGATTCATGAGCCAGGGCTGATTCTCTCCTGGTTCCGCACGCAGGTGACTGCCCCCTTCCTGAAGGAGCTGTGTGAACGGTCGGACGCCGGGATCAGACGGACGATCGACCAGGCGATGCTGTACATTCAGCAGCATTATATGGACAATATCTCGCTGGACAGCTGTGCGGATTATACAGGCACCAGCCCTTTTCTGCTCAGCAAGTCGTTCAAGCGGGTCACCGGGCAGAACTTCATCGATTATGTAACGGAACTGCGGCTCACCAAGGCGAAGGAGCTGCTGCGGGACACCGATCTGAAGATGAACGATGTCGCCTTGCAGGTCGGCTATCAGCAGAGCTATTTCAACCGGATTTTCAAAAAACAGGAGGACATCACGCCGACACGTTACCGTGAGCTGAGCCGGCAGGAGGGGGAGAAGGAGAACGGGACCCGGTAATCAGGGACCGGCTCCAGAATGACTGCGGCTCACTTCCTGTGATCCCGGCGTCCACAAGCCTCCTGCTCCGGGAACGGTTCATTCGTCCGGGTGATGTCCCATCTAGGAGATGACAGAAGATGACCTCTTTATCCTCAGCCCTGCCAGTCCAGTTACGGTGGCTGAATCCGCCTGCTGCGGCTGCGGGGGTGACCTGGGGTGTTCCCTGGTCTAAGGGAGATCTGAAGCGCGGAGAATTGGCCGCGCTATGTCTTAGCGGAGCAGACGATGGCTCCTGTCTGCCGCTGCAGAGCCGCCCGGCCGCGTATTGGCCGGACGGCAGCATCAAATGGTCTTTGCATTCTGCCGTATGCCCTGAAGGGAGTACGGCAGGATATAGGCTGGAACGCTCTGCCGGGCAGAATGCTGTGCCCGCAGTCTTCGGGGTGTCCGTGGCAGAGACGGAGGAGGCTTATATCGTCGATACCGGCAGCATTCGTTGCACCGTGGTCAAGCATGGCCCGGGTGTGATCTCGCGGATCATGCGCCGGGACACGGCAGAATCCGGTGGACCGGATAGCGATTGTGGATATTCTGGAGCTTCGGAGGCGGGGTTGGGATTAGGCTCGGGTAAGAGTGCGGGCTTGAGTGTGGGTACGGTGGCTGGTGAGCGTACAGGCGCTGATGTGAGTGCATGTGCTGATGCGGCTATAAGTGCAGCTACAGATGCAGGTGCAGACTCAGGCGGTGCAGCTATAGGTGCGGCGAAGCAACCCTGCCCGGCAGAGCAGCTGGTGTGCAGCGGAAGCGAGCTGGTCTGTCTCCGCGAGCAGCGGGACATCCTCAGCGGGGAGCAGACGCTGCGGCAGGAGCGGTTCACCGGAGTGACGCTGAAGGCCAGTCTGGAGGAGCGCGGACCGCTGCGTGCCGTGATCCGGCTGGACGGGCGGCATAGAAGCACAAGGGGAGCCAGGGAATGGCTTCCTTATACTTTGCGGCTCTATTTCTATGCCGGGCTTGCGTCCATCCGGCTGGTGCATACCTTCCATTATGACGGCAACCCGCAGCAGGATTTCATCAAGGGGCTGGGCCTGCTGTTCAAGGTGCCGCTCAGCGGTCCGCTGTACAACCGTCATGTCCGGCTGGCGGGCAGCGGGGGAATCTTCAGCGAATCGCCAAAGACGCTCCAGACCCGCAGAACCCGGGGCAAATATGCCGGGATGTTCGCCGGGCAGCTCGAAGGGCAGAGCCAGCACTTCGATCCCGTGGAGGATGCCTATTTCACCAGCCTGCTTCAGGATTCTGCCGTATGGGATGACTTCCGGCTAGTGCAGTCTTCCTCCGAGCATTATGCCGTCCATAAGCGGACGGGGCCGGAATGCACCTGGATTAAGGGCGCTGAAGGCCGGAGGGCCGGAGGACTGGGCTATATCGGCTGTGACGGCGGAGGTCTGGCTGCCGGAGTGAAGGATTTCTGGCAGAAGCATCCGTCCGGGCTGGAGATCAGCGGCACCTCCGGCGCGGAAGCGGCGTTAACCGTCTGGTTCTGGACGCCGGAAGCTCCGGCAATGGACCTGCGGCACTATGATACGAAGACGCATGTCGAGTCCTCCTATGAAGGTGCAGAGGAGCTGAGGGCAACCCCTTACGGCATCGCCAATACAAATGAGCTGACCTTGTGGTGTACCTTGCGGACGCCGGATTCCGGGCAGCTTCGGGGGATGCAGCAGCAGGTTAATGAACCGCCGCTGCTGGTCTGTGAACCCGAATATTATCACCTCAGCCGGGCGTTTGGACTGTGGAGCCTGCCGGACCGGAGCACCCCGGCCAAGGCGTACCTGGAGGAACTGCTGAACGGGATCATCCGTTTTTACCAGAAGGAGATTGAACAGCGAAAGTGGTACGGCCTGTGGGATTACGGCGACTTCATGCACAGCTATGATCCGGTCCGCCATGTCTGGAATTATGATCTGGGCGGCTGTGCATGGCAGAATGCCGAGCTGGTGCCGAATATGTGGCTGTGGGTGAGCTTCCTGCGGACCGGACGCGCGGATATTTACCGCATGGCCGAAGCAATGACCCGGCATACCAGCGAGGTGGATATGTATCATTTCGGAGAATATGCGGGCCTTGGCTCCCGGCATAATGTCGTGCACTGGGGCTGCGGCTGCAAGGAGGCGCGGATTGCCATGGCCGGACTGCACCGCTACTACTATTATCTGACCGGCGATGAGCGGACCGGCGACATCATGGACAGTGTGAAGGATGCGGATTATTCTACGGTGACGCTGGACCCGATGCGGGCTTATTTTCCGAAGGACGAATTCAAGACGCATGTGCGGGTGGGGCCGGACTGGGCCGCGTTCAGCTCCAACTGGATGACCCGCTGGGAACGTTATGAGGATACCTTTTACCGTGACAAAATCCTGACTGGCATCGATTGCATCAAAGCGGCCAATCTGCGGCTGATCTCCGGCCCAACCTATGGATACGACCCCGCAACGGGTATTCTCATCCCAATGGGCGATGACAACTGGGGACGGCATCTGGCGATCTGCATGGGTGGTCCGCAGGTGTGGTTCGAGCTGGCGATGATGCTGGAGGACCCGGAGTGGGAGGACATGCTGGCGGAGTTCGGCGTCTTCTATAACTTGTCCGAGGAAGAGCAGCTGCTTAGATCCGGGGGTGCAATTACAGGCAAACAGCGCTTCGAGCATTCGGTATTGAGTGTGGCTATTGCCGCCTACGGCGCATGGGTCAAGGATGACCGGGTGACGGCGGAGCGTTGCTGGAGCATATTGTTTGAGAATCCGTTCGGGAAGCTCCGGCTGGAGGAGGAGCTGAAGCGGGTTACGTATACGGAAGCGCTGGATGAAGTGGATTGGATGAATACGAATGAAGCCTCGCAGTGGTCGCTGAATACGATCATTGCACTGGAGCTGATTGCCGAAGCTCTGCCTGCGCGGGAAGAAGGTTCCGAAGGAGAAGCCGGAGCCGCTGGAGCTGGAGCTAGTGCAAGAACTGGTGCGGAAACTGAAGCTAGTGCTGGTGAAGAAGGCTATGCGGAAGCTGGAGCCGCTGCAGAAGCTGCAGAAGCTGATACAAAAGCGGGTGCAGAAGCTGGCGCAGAAGCTGGCGCAGGAACTGGTGATAAAGCGGGTGCAAGAACTGATCCCGTAGCTGGGGGTAGCACACAGGCAGGAGCTATTGACGGTGCAGGTCGCGAGAAGGGAGCGGATGTCCGATGACGGTGCAGCAGAACTTAGCAATGATTCCGGAAGGCTGGCACAAGATCTACCGCAATACCCTGGAAGGACCCGCACAGGTGGAAGGCTTCCGTATGGAAGGCGACGGAGCAGTTTCGTTTCCGCAGGGACGGCTGCGGCTGGAGAGCACCCGGAGTGCAGAGGAAGGGCAGAAGGCGAATGTGGTCTTTTGGTGCCCGGAGATATTCCCCGCCGAGGTTGCCGTATCCTGGAGGTTCCGCCCGCTGCGCGAGCCGGGGCTGGCCATTCTGTTCTTCGCGGCTGCCGGTGCCGGGGGCAAGGATCTGTTCGACCCGTCCCTGCCGGTCCGCACGGGCGAATATGACCAGTACCATCATGGGGAGATGGATGCCTATCATATCTCTTATTTTCGCCGGATGTGGGAGGAGGAGCGGGCTTTTCATACCTGCAATCTGCGCAAAAGCTACGGCTTCCACCTTGTCGCCCAAGGAGCCGATCCGCTCCCGGATACCTCCGATATGACTGAGGCCTACCGGATGCTGATGGTGAAGCGGGGGACTGCTGTAACTTTCACAATTAATGAATTGCCGGTGCTGCACTGGGTGGATGACGGCTCGTCCTTCGGTCCGCTGCTCGGCGCAGGCCGACTAGGCTTCCGCCAGATGGCCCCGCTGATTGCGGAATATAGCGATCTGATTGTCTATGCTCCGTGAGGATCGCTGGCTGGGCGGATGAACATATGCGTCCCTCTTAGGGACGGACGATTTTATTCGAAGGAGGCTTAACTGCAATGCCGGGAGTGTATTACTGCTATCCGCAAGGCCGTCATAAGGCGCTGACCATGAGCTATGATGACGGACGGCGGGCGGATGAACGGCTGGTCGGCCTGTTCAATCAGTATGGAATCAAGGGCAGCTTCCATCTGAATTCGGGGCTGCTTGGCGAAGGAGACCGCATCAGGGCGGACGAGGTTGCGGCTCTCTACCACGGACATGAGGTCAGCATGCATACGCGGAGCCATCCGACGCTGGCGCGCTGCCCGCAGGAGCTGGTCGTGGAGGAGATTATGGAGGACCGCAGGGTGCTGGAAGGACTGGTCCGCCAGCCTGTGCGCGGTATGTCTTACCCGAACGGCTCCTATACGCAGGAGATCAAGGCGCTGCTGCCGCACCTGGGCATTGAGTATGCCCGCACAGTGCAGTCTACCGGCGGGTTCGCCCTCCCGGAGGACTGGCTGGAGTGGCAGGCGACCTGTCATCATAACCGGGAGCTGCTGGCTCACGGGGAGACTTTTGTGGGGCTGCATAAGCGGCAGTATCTGTACCTGATGTATGTGTGGGGACATAGCTACGAGTTCGACAATGATAACAACTGGGAGCTGATGGAGCGCTTCTGCGCCATGGCGGGCGGACGCGGCGACATCTGGTATGCAACGAATCTGGAGCTGGTGCATTACATGAAGGCTTGCCGGGGGCTGCTGTTCCCGGCGGCAAGGGATTTTGTCCATAATCCGGGAGCGGCTGCTGTCTGGCTGGAGGTTGACGGTACGGTGATCGAAGTGCCCGGGGGACAGACTGTAGATTTGAGCTGATACAGAACAGGGATAGAGTGAAGGAGGAAGAATAGTGACTCATACGGATCATAGTCAAAAGCTGCACCGGCTGGCCGAACTGGATATCTCCGTCGCCGGTCCAAGATGCAAAATGCTGCTCGGCGATCTGGACGGGGACGGCCGGGCCGAACTGCTGCTGGTGCAGCCGGATAACCGCCAGGATGTACGCTATATTCCGCATCAGGTGCAGTGCCTGACGGCTTATAATCTCGATGGCCGTCTGCTGTGGCAGACGGGAAAGCCGGATTCGAACGCAGGCAGCCAAGGCTCCGATTATCCGGCCCAGATTGCCGATATCGATGGTGACGGGGCGCTGGAGGTGCTGTGTGTGATGAAGGACCAGCTGCATATTCTGGAGGGGGCGACGGGCAAGGTCAAAGCAGTTCATCCGCTGCCGGCGAAGGAGGCTCATGACTGCATCATTATTGCCAACCTGTCAGGCGGCAGCTATCCTTCCGACATCATTCTAAAAGACCGCTACCATCAGCTGTGGGCGCTAGATCGGGACTTCCGGCTGCTCTGGACCCATCAGGGCAATGTAGGGCACTATCCCTGGGTGTACGATCTGGACGGTGACGGGCGCGATGAGGTGATGGCCGGATATGATCTGCTGAGCGCGGAGGGCAAGCTGCTATGGAGCTGCAAGGATCTGGAGGATCACGCGGATTGCCTGTGGGTGGGCGATGTGAACGGGGACGGGGTGCCGGAGCTGGTCATCGGCGGCAGTGTGACGGTGATGTACGACCGCAACGGGCACGAGCTGTGGCGGTACGAAGGCTCTGTCGAGTCGCAGCATCTGGCGCTCGGGCGGTTCCGCCTCGACCTGCCCGGCTTGCAGATTGCGGGCCTTGACCGTCTGGTCCGCGAGGATGACGGCAAGGGTCTGCGGGGCAAGGACGCTATGTTCCTGCTGGACCAGTCGGGCCGGGAGCTGTGGAAGGAAGAACGCACCACTGACGGCTGGCTGACCATTGTCGAAGCCGTCAGCCGGTTCTGGCCGGATGCACCCGACTATATTCTGGCGTACCGCCGGGGCGAAGCAGTGCTTCCCGCACTGTATGACGGCTATATGAATATCGTAGCCGAGTTCGCCGAGCAGGGCTACGCCGTGCACGGGGATCTGCTGGGCAGCGGAACCGAGCAGGTCATTATTTATACAGATGAGCTGGCCGCTGTCTATGCCGGTGAAGTGCTCCCGCTGCAAGCGGCGCACCCCGGGCAACAGCTGCCCCAGCCCAAACGGCTGTACAGCTCCACCCTGTACCCCGGTGGTGAGGTGGCGTTGTGAGGGGCGGCAGGGACGAGAATGCAGCGGTGAGTGCAGAGGAAGGACATGACATGAAGGGTGATGCCGAGCAGGCCAATGTTCCAGCCTACTTTCATCCGCGTCATTCCATCGTCCGCACAGCCGGAGAACATACGGAAGCGATGCTTGCCATCATAGCGAACCGCTATATTGGTGCAAATCCGCCGCAGCCTCCGGTCTACCGCGTTCATCTAGAGAACAGCTTCCCGCGCCTGCCGGATTGCCGGTATGAGATGAATCTGAAAGAACGGCTGCCTGAGCTGCGGGACGGGGAATTTGTATATGCCTGGGGGAAGCTGTGGAGCGATACGGACAGCGATATTCCGCTCGCTCTCAGTTGCTTCGGTCCGGTGACAGTCTATGTTGGCGGCATTGCCGTGTTCGCGTCCAATCTGAACGATGATGTGTTCCCAGACCGCAAGGCGTTCTTCCGTACCGGTCTGAAGGCAGGGTGGAATCACTTCCTGCTGGAGTGTACCGCAGTTGGTACCGGCTGCGGCGGGATTTTTGGCACCGGGAGCGTGAAGGGGGCTCCGCTGCATTTTCTGGCCCCGACTGCGGAGCGCAGCGGCTGCGAGGGCTGGATCTACAGCGCGCCGCAGCAGAGCAGATGGACGCTGCAGCCGGAGGGCGGCGGCGCTTCTGAGGGAGAGGCTGCGGCGCACCGCGCGGAGCCTTCGCAGCGCGGAAGTGTGCGCTGCGGCGAAGCCGCGGAGGCCGCCGAAGCTGCGCTGGCGGCCCGCTGTGCCTGGTATCCGGCGGCTGGATGGCCGGATACCAAGGCACAGGGCGGGAACCTCGCGCGCGTGCTCGGCGCGGTGCCCGGCGCGAAGGCGCTGGCCTGGAGCAGGCTGGCGGTGAGTGCGCCGGGCGGAATGAACGTCCGGCTGGTCCTCCGCAGCCGGGATGTAGCGGCACTCAAGGTCTGCGTGGATGGCAGGCTTGCCGCCATCCAGCCCGAAGCGAGTGCCGGCCTTGAGTGTGTGCTGCCGCTGAGCTTCGGCAGCCATGACCTGCTGGTCGAGGCCGTGTGCGGCGGCCCCGGGTGGGGCTTCCGCCTGGAAGCGGCGGAGGCTGGGAACACATCGGAGGTACAGGTGGAAGCGGAGTGTAGCGCGGCTCTTGCGGAAGCTTCACCCTGCTGCTCTCCGCAGGGAACCTTGAATAAGGGAGCTGGCGCCAGTGGAGTCCACGGCACAGTGAAGCTGGTGAGTCCTTGCCCGGTGGAAGGGCAGACCGGGCCATGGCTTTACCTGGGTCCGTTTCTGCAATCGGCGGCACCGCAGCCTATGGAGGCAGCTTCTATGGATGCTCCCTTCGGTGAAGGGGCGGAGCAATGCTTTTGGCGGGTGGACCGTCCTGGTGGCGCAGTCAGGCCCTATCTGGAGAGTGCGCTGTACGGACGCTGGAATTATCCGCTGGGGGTGACCCTCTATGGTCTGCTGCGTACCGGTCAGGCTCTGGGCGATCCTCATTATTCCGCATATACCAGAGGACATATTGAGCAGTGTACCCGGCTCCATGCTTATTCGCTCTGGGACCGCAGCCGCTATGGTGCTCCGGGTATTAACCAGCAATTGGCGCTCATGGACTCACTGGATGACTGCGGCTCCTTCGGTGCGGTGATGCTCGCCGCTCATGCCGAACAGCCGCTGCATGGAGCGTCCGAAACAGCGGCGTATATCGCCCGGTATATTCAAAATACGCAGTCCCGCGATGAGGAGGGGGCGCTCTACCGGACACGGGGCACCACCGACTTCATGCAGGGAACGATGTGGTGCGATGATCTGTATATGAGCACTCCGTTCCTGAGCCGGTATTATTTGTTGACGGGAGATACCGCTTATCTGGATGATGCAGTCTCGCAGTTTTTTCATTACCGTAATCGGCTGTTCCAGCCGGAGCTTGGCATTATGCATCATGTGTATGATTACAAATTCAGCAAGCCGAACGGGGTAGCCTGGGGCAGAGGCAACGGCTGGGTACTGTTCTCGCTGACTGAGCTGCTGGAGGTACTGCCGGAGCAGCATCCGCAGCGGGAAGAACTGCTGGATTATTACCGGCTGTTGTGCGAAGGTTATTTACGGCTGCAGGATGCGGAAGGATTATGGCATCAGGTCCTGACTGATCCCGAATCTTATGCGGAGGCATCGTGTTCTTCGATGTTCGTATATGCTTTTGCGCGCGGTGTGCGCAGAGGCTGGCTGCCAGAGCCGTATCCATATGCCGATGCAGCGTTACGCGGCTGGACGGCACTGGCCGAATACTGCATCGACCATCAGGGGAACGTCTATGGCGTCTGCCGGGGCTCGGGGTATTCCTTCAACAAACTATATTACAAAGAACAGCTGACCTGGCAGCTCAACGATACTCACGGAATCGGCATTGTGCTGCTGGCCGGTATTGAAGCGCTTGAGCTTAGGCGGGAGCTGGAGGATTAGCACATGTAAGAGTTGTCAGTGTAATAGTGCTGCTGAAAAAAGTAATTTATCAATCAGAGGCTGTTACTACTCATGCAGAGTTATCTTCAATCTGCTTGAGTTCGATAGCCTCTTCTTCATGTAGCCGTATAGCCGCAGAACCCGGGAATCGCGCGTATACAGAATACAGCGAATTGAAAGGGATAAATCCCATTAATGCGGCTAAAAGTGGATGATAAGCCGAAATGAAAGGGATAAATCCCATTGATTCCGCTGAAAATGGGCGGTGAGTGAAAATGAGAGGGATAAATCCCTCTGAGCCGTCAGAATGAGGAGCAGAAGTGCCCCTGAATTCGCCGAAAACGGGCATGGAGCGTAAATGAAGAGCAGAAGTGCCCCTGAATTCGCCGAAAACGGGCATGGAACGTAAATGAAGAGCACAAGTGCCCCTGAATTCGCCGAAAGCGGGCGGAGAGCGTCAATGAGAAGCACAAATGCCCCTGAATCCCCCATAGCCACGCAAAAACCCCGCAGGCGAAAATTCGCTTCCTGCGGTTTTTTTGCGCGGAGTGCCTTACGGGTATGTAGCACAGGCAGGCTGTGCGGTTAATCCTTATCGATCAGCTCCAGCTTTTCAAGGATCTTAAGGGTGGTAACGGCGGACAATTGCACAGCAAGTTGAATGCTGGCTTGGCTGTTTCCGCTCTGCTCCAAGGCAGCTTGATTCTCGGATAACACTTCTTCCGTCACCTGCTGGATCAGACTTTTAACGATCTCATTGTTCATAATAGGCTCCTCCTTCCGAATGTAAATACTCTCATTCTATATTTCGGCCGGACCCAGGATTTTACTTAGGGAGCAGGGAATGTTATCCGGTAATCTGAACGAATTCCACTCTTATCACAGACTTGAAGCGGGATCTGTAGTAAACTGGAAGGAATGTATAGTACGCCTGCAATTATTCTACAGAAAAGAATGTGATCAATGTATGCAGCTTCAAGCTCCTCAACCGGCCAAGAAATGGCTGGAAAAATATCTGTCCGGAGACAGCATGGATTACCGGCAAATTATCGCCTTGTTTCTGCCTATTCTCATTGACCAGGCCTTCATTATCGGGCTGAATCTGGTCAACACTGCGATGATCAGCTCGTCGGGTATGGCGGCAGTCAGTGCGGTGAATATGGTGGATTCCCTGAATATTTTTCTGATCAATGTATTTGTGGCGATTGCGACCGGGGGGACGGTGGTGGTTGCGCAGTATAAAGGAAGCGGGAATGACCGCATGGTCTCCCAGGCCACGGCCGGATCGGTTACCTCGGTCTCGCTGCTTGCGGTGGGAATCGGTCTGCTGCTGATGTCCTTCCATACGCCAATTCTGAATTTGCTGTTCGGGACGGCCTCCGCCGATGTGCTGGACAATGCCCGGGTCTATATGATCGGCAGCAGCATTTCGTATCTGGGGATTGCCGTGGTTCAGGCTGTATGCGGTGCGCTGCGGGGCGTGGGCCGGACGCGGGCTTCGCTGATGCTGTCGCTGATTATGAACGTGTTGTATGTTATCCTCAACGTTGTCTTCATTAACCTGCTGGACATGGGTGTGCTGGGCATGACACTTGCGGTCAATATTGCTCGTTATGTGGGGATGGCCTGTGCCTTGATCTATCTGTTCAAGTTCGATTCGGTGCTGCGTGTGCAGTTCCGCGACCTGTTCCATGTTCCGCTTATGATGCTGCGCAAAATCATGTTCATCGGCGTACCGTTCGCCGCAGAGCAGATGTTCTTCAACGGCGGCAAGCTGCTGACGCAGATCTTCATTGTCAGTCTGGGCACGTATGCCATCGCCACCAATGCGATTGCCGGATCGCTGGCGATGGTCTTTCAGATTCCGGCCAGTGCACTGTCGCTGACGATTGTAACCGTGGTCGGCCAGTGTATCGGACGGGGGGATGTAGCGGATGCCCGGAAGTTCATCAAGTCCTTCCTGTGGATCGGTTCCGCCTCTTACGCCCTGGTGGCCTTGATCCTGATGCCGCTGTTCCATCCGCTGGTGTCGATCTTCTCTCCGCCTGCGGAGATCATCGATGATCTGTTCGTGGTGCTGCTGGTCAATGCGATTGCCCAGATTCCGCTGTGGGCCTTCAGCTTCATTCTGCCGTCTGCGCTGCGGGCAGCGGGAGACTCGCGCTTCACCTCGATCGCTTCGATGCTGACGATGTGGCTGTTCCGGGTGGTCTTCGGCTATATTCTCGGGATCGTGCTGGGCTATGGAGTGCTGGGTGTATGGCTGGCGATGAACTGCGAATGGGCAGTGCGCGGAGCGGTGTTCCTGTGGCGCTTCCGGGGCAAGAAGTGGTATGCGCACAAGCTGATATAGATACTGCCGGTTAGAAGACTCCTAATTCAGGGGTCTTCTTTGCTATGCAGTCAGCCGGAATCATCTATAAAAAGCACGGTACAACCTTTAGTTTCAGGTAAGACGCACTTTGGTCCGTATGCTACGATTTGGGTGGTGAAGGGGGAGGCTTCCACATTAGCTGTAAGCGCTTAACTCATTGAAACCCAAATTCATACAGAGGAGTGCAACGCATGAAGAGAATAATCAAGCAAGTCTCTCTGGTGCTGCTGGCAGCCCTTCTGCTTCTTCCGGCAGGCGGATATCTTCCGGCTGCTCAGGCAGCCGAGGCACAGACCACGGTATATCACGAAACGTTTGCGAATGGCGCAGGTAAGGCAGTTCAGTCGGGAGGCGCCAAGCTGGAGGCGGTTAAGGGCGTTGTTTTTGACGGAAATAGTGATGGGGCAGCGCTGCACGTAAGCAACCGGAAGGATAGCTGGGATGCGGCTGATTTCAACCTCTCGGATATGGGCATGAAGAAGGGCAGCACCTATACCGTAACAGCGGTGGTCTATGTGGATGGCAGCGTAACTGTGCCGAAGGACGCACAGGCAGTGATGCTGACACTGGACGGTTATGGCAATTACGCCGGTGGCGAATATCATGCGGGTCAAGCCGTGACCTTGACCAAGACCTTTACGGTGGACGCGGAGCAGAAGCTGCGCATCCAGTCAGACGATAAGGGAGCCACAGTACCCTTCTACCTTGGCGATCTTCTGATAACGACAGAGTCCACTCCGGGCGGCGGGGAAGAGCCTGTGCGTGAACCGGCTTTGCCGTTCAGTACAGTGACTTTTGAAGATCAGCAAGAGGGCGGCTTCACCGGCAGAGCCGGAACCGAGACGCTGACCGTAACGAATGAAGCGAATCATACCGAGGGTGGTTCATATTCCCTGAAGGTCGAGGGCAGAAGCAATACCTGGCACGGGCCTTCCCTCCGTGTGGAGAAGTACGTGGACAAGGGCAGCGAATATACCCTTTCTGCCTGGGTGAAGCTGATCGAACCGGCGAGCGCACAGCTCCAGCTGTCTACACAAGTAGGCACAGACAGCAGTGCAAGTTATGTGACCCTGTCCCCTAAGACGATCAGTACGGCTGACGGCTGGGTGAAATATGAGGGCAGCTACCGCTATAACAGCGTGGGCGGAGAATACCTGACCTTGTATATTGAAAGTTCCAATAATGCAACCGCTTCCTTCTATATCGATGATATTAATTTCGAGCATACAGGTACCGCTCCGGTGGATATTCAGAGAGATCTGATTCCGCTAAAAACAGCCTATCAAAATGACTTCCTGATCGGCAACGCGCTATCCGCCGAGGATCTGGAAGGCGTACGGCTGGACCTGCTGAAGATGCATCACAACGTTGCTACCGCAGGTAATGCCATGAAGCCGGATGCGCTGCAGCCGACCAAAGGCAATTTCAGTTTTACAGCAGCGGATGCGATGGTGAACAAGGTGCTGGCTGAAGGGATGAAGATGCATGGGCATGTACTGGTATGGTATCAGCAATCGCCTGACTGGATGAACTTGACGACGGATGCAGCAGGCCTTAGCGTTCCGCTGGGGCGTGACGAAGCACTCGCTAACCTGAGAGCGCACATCAAGGGAGTCATGGAACATTTCGGAGACCGGGTCATCTCCTGGGATGTAGTCAACGAGGCGATGAATGATAACCCGTCCAATCCGAATAACTGGCAAGCGGCGCTGCGCAAGGCTCCGTGGTATGATGCCATCGGTCCGGACTATCTGGAGCAGGCGTTCCTGGCGGCCAGAGAGGTGCTGGACCAGCATCCGGAATGGGATATCAAGCTGTATTACAATGATTACAATGACGATAACCAGAACAAGGCCCAGGCCATCTACAGTATGGTCAAGGAACTGAATGACAAGTACGCGCTGACCCATCCCGGCAAGTTGCTGATTGATGGTGTGGGGATGCAGGCGCACTACAATATCAATACGAATCCAGATAACGTCAAGCTATCGCTGGAGAGGTTCATCTCCCTTGGCGTAGAGGTCAGTATTACCGAACTGGATATTCAGGCCGGCAGCCAGAATACGCAGACAGAGAAGGAACGGATTGCTCAAGGCTATCTGTATGCGAGGCTGATGGATCTCTACAAGGCCCATGCCGACCATATTGCGCGGGTAACCTTCTGGGGCATGGATGACCGCACAAGCTGGAGAGCGGAGTCAAGCCCGCTGCTGTTCGACAGGGATCTGCAGGCGAAGCCGGCTTACTACGCGGTCATTGATCCGGCCAAATTCATGGCTGAGCATGAGCAGAATACGGCAGAAGTCAACGTGTCAGAGGCAGTCTACGGCACGCCGGTTATTGACGGAACAGCGGATGGAATCTGGGCCTCTGCGCCTGAGATGGCTGTGAATCGTTATCAGATGGCCTGGCAGGGCGCAAGCGGAACCACACGTACCCTGTGGGATGACCAGAATCTGTATGTGCTGGTCCAAGTAAATGACGCTCAATTGGACAAGAGCAATGTGAATCCATGGGAGCAGGACTCTGTCGAGATTTTCCTGGATGAGAATTTCGGCCGTACGACCTTCTATGAGAGTGATGACGGACAATACCGGGTTAATTATGACAATGAAGCCTCCTTCAGTCCTGCAGCCATCAGTGCAGGCTTCGAATCGGTAACCAAGGTTAACGGAACCAACTATACGCTTGAAATGAAGATTCCGTTCAAAACAATCATGCCAGCCGGCGGAACTAAGGTCGGCTTCGACACTCAGATCAACGATGCCAAGAACGGCGTCCGGCAAAGTGTGGCCGCCTGGAATGATACCACCGGCAACGGCTATCAGGACACCTCCGTCTTCGGCGTGCTGACGCTTAAGGCCAAAGACGGCGCTGAACCGCCGACGAAGCCGACGCCAACGCCAACTCCGGAACCAACACCTGCGCCAACGCCAACATCGGCACCGGATTCCGGCGGCACCAGCTATACCAGCAGCACACCTGCGCCTAAGCCTGCGCAGTTTGATATCAAGGACGGCGTAGTGAGGATCAGACCTGAGGTGAAGACCGAAGGCACAGCGGCCAAAGCCACTGTGACGGGCGAGCTGTGGCAGCAAGCCTTGAAGCAGGCGGCCCCGGCAGCAGACGGGCGGAAGCAGATCATCATCGATCTGGCGAACCAGACAGGTGTGGCTTCCTATGAAGCTCAGTTGCCGCTTCAAGGCCTGAAGACGCAGGAGAAGTTCCTGCTTGTCCTCCAGAACGGCTTTGCTACGCTGTCCATTCCAAGTGAGCAGCTTGCAGGGATTACAGCAACCACTGAATATGTTAGCATCCGGGTCAAGCATTCCACAGCCGAAGGCCTGGATGCCACTGCTCTCCAGCAGACCGGCAGCCGTCCGGTGGTGGAGCTGAGTCTGCTTGCAGGCGGGCAGAAGGTAGCCTTGTCTGGCAGCAGCGAGATGACCGTCTCTATTCCTTACAAAGCGTCAGCAGCAGAGCTTGACAGTCTGGAGTCTCTTCTGGTCCGTTCACTCACCGGCAACGGCGCGTGGTCTGCTGTGGTGAACAGCCGTTATGATGCAGTGAAGGAAGCGCTGGTGTTCCGTACTACAGAGTTCGGCATATTTGCCGCAGCCTTCGCTCCGCCGGCCTTTACAGATCTCGGCAGCCTGTCATGGGCGAAGCAGGCAGCTGCTGCCATGGCTGTGCGCGATATCCTTCCGGGCGGCAACAGCTTCATGCCGGCGGCACCTATGAACAGAGCAGACTTCACAGCCTCGCTGGTGAAGGTGCTGGAGTTCAAGGCTGCTGCTGAAGCAGTTGTAGGCTTCAGTGATGTCAAGAGTAATGCGGCATACAGCAAGGAGCTTGCGGCCGCGAAGCAGCTCGGTATCGTCACAGGCTATGCGGGCAATACCTTCAAGCCAGCGGGCGTCATCACCCGCCAGGAGATGATGGTAATTGCGGCGCGTGCCCTGAAGGCGGCCGGAATCACGGCTGAAGGCAGCGGATCGATAGCATCTTACACCGATGCCGGTCAAATCTCCGCCTATGCCAAGGACAGCGTGTCAGCCTTGCTGAAATACGGCGTAGTGAACGGTAAGAACAATAAGCTTGCTCCGGGGGACACCCTCTCCCGTTCGGAAGCAGCGGTAATTCTGTACCGGATCTGGAAGCTGTAAAGTTACTTCTAATAAGACAGAGAAACAGCCAGCCGCCGGGCAGATTGCCGGTGACTGGCTGTTTGTGGTTGCAGCCGGATTATCGTGCTGCTCCTCCAACTCCAACTTATAATTCGATTCAAAAATCCTGCTTAAACTACAACATTCACTCACATTACAACAACCATTTCTCGTATTGTTGTACAAAAAGCAGGAATATCCTGTCTTGAAGCGGCTTAGCGAAGATAATCCTGCAATTCCTGCAACAATCTCCCGGGAATGCCCCTATCCTAGATGCCGAGTTGCAATACATGCAACATTAGCTCCACAACAAAGAAATTAAGGGCGAATGACTTAAGCCGTAAAACTAATGGACGGGAATGAAGAATTACCGTTTTAACACCAGCGGAAGGTACACCTCGTCCACAATATTGGCGATCGTCTCCTCTGACATGGGTGCGTTATAGAGCATCAGCTCATGGCGGGCCAGATCGGACGGCAAAGTGAGCATTCGGGGGGTTACGGCTTCGGCAGATACTTCTCCCCGCTCAACAGCCCGCTCCAGCAAAATCGACATGGTCCTGTTTTGACGCCCATGGGGGAAAATATAGGAGGCAAGCGGCATATTGCCCATTTCTGCTACAAGTCCGTAGAAAGCATTCAACATGACTTGAATATTATTCTGGTTCATGGCCCGCAGCACCCCGCATACATCATCCCTCAAGTTCCCGTTATCCGGCACTTCCTCCAGCGGCAGGGGCACACGCTCCCGGATAGCAGCAAGCACAAGCTCAGCACGGTTGGCCCACCGGCGGTAGAGTACGGCTTTGCTTGTTCCCGCCCGCTCGGCCACACTATCCATCGTAAGATTGGAATACCCCTGCTCTGTCAACTCTTCCCGTACGGCCTGGAGTATAGCGGCTTCGAGCTCCTTGCCTCTGCGTCTGTTCTTCAATTTATCCTGTTCTTGAGAAGTGGACATACCGGTCTCAACCACCTTTGGAGAATTTCGTTGCGTTTCTTATGAGGATAGTATATCATAGGCTCAATTAAGAAACTTTAAGTTTCTTATTAGCGACCAAAGGGAGATGATCAACTTGCAAAATCAAGCTAAACCAGCACTTGAACCAGCTGAACAGCAGGCAGCAGCCAAGAATTTGATGTGGATTCTTATGCTTGGTATTCTGGCTCCGATCTTCGATACGACGATAACCAATGTGGCGATTGATACGCTGGTCCGGGAATTTAACACCTCGGTATCCATTGTTCAGTGGGTGATGACCGGATATCTGCTGTCGTTTGCGATGGTTATTCCTATAACAGGCTGGGCTGTGGAACGGTTTGGGGGAAGGAAGATGTGGCTATTTTCGCTGAGTCTGTTTTTGCTCGGCTCTGTGCTGTGCAGCATGGCGTGGAACGTGGAGAGCCTGATTATTTTCCGTACCCTTCAAGGGATCGGCGGGGGCTTGCTGATGCCGATTATGCAGACCTTGGCCGTACGTGCCTATGGAGGTCAGAATATGGGCAAAAGAATGGCGACCATAGCTATGCCAGCGCTGCTTGGGCCCATTCTGGGACCGGTGCTGGGAGGACTGATCGTCAATCATCTGAGCTGGCGATGGATCTTTTTTGTCAATATTCCGCTCTGCCTGGCTGCCATAATTGTTGCGTGGAAGGGGCTCCCCAAAGAAGAGCACCATGCCCGGACGCTGCGGCTGGATGTGCCTGGACTGCTGATACTGTCTCCGGCTATCGTGCTTACCCTGTACGGCCTTGGAGAAGTCAGCTCCCACCACGGCTTCGGTCATGCTGCGGTCCTTGTTCCCGTTATAGCAGGTGTGGCGCTTTTAGCAGTATTCGTGATCCATGCCTTCCGCAAGGGAGATGAAGCGTTGATTGATGTCAGGCTGTTCCGGGTACGTTCCTTAACCGTGTCCTCGTCACTGCTGTTTCTATCCGGATTGACGACCTATGGGGCGATGCTGCTGCTGCCGCTATATCTCCAGCAAGTCCGCGGTGAATCTGTGCTTATGTCCGGCCTGCTGCTCGTTCCCCAAGGCATCGGGATGCTGCTGACCAGATCGCTGGCCGGCAAACTGACAGATCAGATCGGATCGAGACCCGTGGTTCTTGTAGGAACGGTCCTTACCATCCTTGGCACTTGGCCGCTGACGCAGCTTGGCGCAGATACGAGTTACTATTTTCTGAGTGCGGTTCTTATCGTGAGGGGGGCTGGATTAGGAGCTGTTTTTCTGCCGGTTATGGCTTCTGCCTATATCGGTCTGTCCTCGAAGCAAATCCCGCACGCCAGCAGCACCACCCGTATTATGCAGCAGATTGGCGGTGCCTTCGGCGTATCAGTTATCGCAATTATTTTACAAAATAAGCTGAATTCCGTCCTGACTCCTGACCCGGCCGCAATGGCCGTTGCCTTCGATCATACGTTTATGTGGACGATTGCCTTCTCGGCTGTGGCGTTAATTCCGGCTGCCTTCCTGCCAAGAATAAGGAAATAGTGCGGCTGGTGCGCAAGTGCAATTATATTTCATTTCCCTGAGATCCATTGTTGCGAATGGTAGAGTGGTGTATCCGTTTATCTGAATTCAAGGTATAATATCGGACAAAGCGCGTAAGGATGACTCTGGAATGTATAGAAAGCGCTATCTTTGCAGGCAGATTGGAGGAATGTGTATATGATCAAGCGGTTTCAAAGAGTTAGCCTGGTGAAACAGATTATCTATCTGAATGTGCTGATGCTAAGCTTTCTGCTAGTATCCTTTCTCATTTCTAATTATATCGCGCAGCGTATTGTCGAGGACAAGGTTACGGAATCCGTTAACAAGCTGATGCTTCAGCTGGAAGCAACCATGAAGAATTTCTATAAAGATATGGATGGTATTTCATACTCCTTGTTGTACAGTCCGACGCTTCAGCAATATCTGAGCACAAACGATGCACTGACACATATTCTTATGGACGATGATATTGTCTCCCAATTTTCAAGTACACTTTCTTTGAAAGAAGACATTAAAGGGATACTGCTCTATAACAACACGGGCAAGCTGATTGCCAATTTAGGGGAAAAGGCGAATATTACACCTAAAAATCAGGCATCTGTCATTGAATATACTACTTCCATATTACCCAACAGCTCCTACTACACGATATCTGTTCCTGTCTATAATCTGCAGAATAATATCAAGTTAAAGGATTACCGGGGAATGTGCGTATTTCTAATGGATGGAGCCCGCTTTAATGAGCTGCTACAGACATCGAAGCAATCCCCCCATTCCAAATTCCTGCTGCTGGACGAGAAGGATGTCATCATTGCGGGAACCGCTCCGCAAAATTACGGCGAAGTTTTTCATTCTGAGAATTACTCTAATCGTCATAAATATCTGGTTCAGGAAGCGGTTCTTAAAAATACCGGCTGGAAGATTATTAGCGTCCTGCCCAAGGCCGAAGTGCTCCAGGATGTGAGTACCATCAAGAACCTTAATATTGCTACCTATATTGTAATCTTTTCCATGCTGCTGCTCTTCCTGGTTGTGTTCTATAATCAGGTATTTAAGCCTGTCAAAGCGCTCCTTGATTTTGTGAAATCCTACACGAAAAAAGGGAAGGACAGAAGGTTCTCAGTGACGTTCAACAACGAAATCGGAGTCTTGGGCAGCCGCTTGAACCAGATGCTAGATGACATCGATCATCTAAGCCGGGATATCCAGGTCGTTCAGCAAAAAGCCTTTGATATAGAGCTGATGAAAAAGAAAATGGAGATATCGGCCTACAGGAATCAGATTAATCCTCACTTTTTGTACAATACCTTAGAATGCATACGTGCGATTGCCCTTTTTCATAAAGCTGAGGATATCGCGGAAATCACCTCTTCTCTATCCAAGATGTTTCGTTATTCCATTAAAGGGGCCGGATTTGTCAGTATAGGTGAAGAGCTGCTCTACCTTCGGGAATATTCGAGAATTATTGATTACCGCTTTAGAGGAAAAATACAAATTCGAGTGGAAGCGGAAGAGCGCCTGCAATCGCTCTACACTCTGAAATTATTACTGCAGCCGATCGTAGAAAATGCAGTTTTTCACGGACTGGAGACAAAGGTCAGCTCTGGATTGGTTACTGTGCAGGTAAACCTGCGGAGAGATCAGCTTGTTTGCTTCACAGTCAAAGATGATGGCGTAGGAATGAGCGGGCAACGGCTGGAAGAGGTGAGGGCACAATTAAACCGGTTTGAAGGTCCTGTTGTGATGAATGACGGAGGCGTGGGCATCGGCTTGGCCAATATCTATCGTAGAATAAAGCTGTTCTATGGAGAAAATGCCCAAATGACGATCGAGAGCAAAGTAGACGAAGGGACCATGGTGATCTTGACGGTACCGATCATGGAGGAGCCCGGAGAAACGGAGGGAGAACTATGCTTCAAGTCCTGATTGTTGATGATGAACCTTGGGTAGCATACGGAATTGCCCACATGATTGACTGGAACAGTCTGGGTTATGAGATTATCGGTGAGGTGTATGACGGTCAGCACGCCTTGGAGATGATTACCGAGCTATTGCCGGATCTGGTCATTTCCGATATTCGTATGCCTGGATTAAGCGGAATTGAATTACTGGAGAGAATAAGAGGGCTGCAGTTAGAGACGAAGGTTATTCTTGTAAGCGGATATACCGATTTTGAATATGCTCAGAAAGCGATCCGTTATGGGGCATTCGACTATCTGGTCAAACAGATTGATGCTACCAAACTGGAAGAGGCTATCCATAGACTTACCGTAGAGATGAATAGAAAACGGGAGGCTTACGAGGAATATAATTTGTTGCAGGGAGACTTATTTGAGTGGCTGAATCCGGCGAATAAATTCACAATCGAGGATTTTCAGGTTAACCAGGAAGTCACCGGAATGCTTCCGGATTATCGCTTCATATGCTGCCTGTATCCCGCAGACTCTAGTCCTGGAATAGCGGAAGGGAGGCATCAATATCCCCATTTGAGTGTCACCTCCTTACGAACGGGTTATGATAAAATTTCGCTGCTGCTCAATTATGACGAGCATATGGAGCCTTTGGAGCTACTCGATTTTATTACCAATGAATTGTCCGATGCCAGGTATATCGGGATAAGCGCTATAGGGGGAGCTACCACGCCAATCTCCAGGCTGTATCAAGAATCGGAGATTGTGATGTTCAGCGCATGCTTTCATCAAACCGAACAACTCGCGCATTACAAACCACCTGTTATCTCCACGCTGATTAGAAAATGTCTATTAAAGCTGGAGCAATCCATTAAGGAAAAGGATAACATTCAAGTGGAGGTTCTGCTGGAGCAGATCAGCGAGGAATGCCGCCATTCCCTTATATACATTGATCAGATTGCAATCATCTATAATCAGGTGATCTCCATTATTCATAAGTATCATCATCAATTAAGCCCGGACAATGAGCTGGAATTCTTATCGTATGAACAGATTATTCGAATGTATCATACGCCGGAACAGCTGTTTACCAGAATGAAGTCGTTGCTGGAGCAGTTGAGTGAGCAAGATATCCACGTTTCCAATGAGGCTGTCGAGAAGATTATCGCCTATATCAACAGCAGGTATATGCATGATCTGTCGCTCAGTGAAATCGCCAAAATGTTTCATCTCAGCCTGGGCTACTTAAGCACGTTGATCAAGAAGGAGACGGGAGTCACCTATTCGGAATACATCATGCATAAGCGCTTGAGTATGGCTAAGGAACTACTTGGAGATTCCTCCCTGTCTGTGGCAGAGGTGGTCGAGCAAATTGGCTATAAGGATTATTACCATTTCAATAAGCTGTTTAAGAAGAACTTTGGAATCACGCCTAGCCAATACCGGAAAATATAACGTTGAAAGAAGAACAGAACACCAAAATAGAAAAATTCAGACATCTTCTTCCTCATGAATCTGAGCTACGATAAAGATGTTCCAAACACACAGATTAAGGGAGGTCACAAAAGGCTATGAAACTAAAGTATATGATGGCTCCGGTTCTGACCCTGGCTTTGGCACTAACGGGGTGTGGTTCAACGAGCAAAAATGAAACCGCTAACAAACCGGAAGGGACACAAAATTCGGCACCAGCTGTAAGCAAAGCAGTGTGGTTCTCGACAGTGGATTTCTGGAATCCTCCATCCACATGGAGCACCGATCCCGGCACTGTTCAAGGTATAATCACCGAGAAGACCGGTTTAACCTTTGATTTCAACATACCGGCACAAGACGGAGAGACGAAGTTGAATTTGATGCTGGTTTCCTCGGGTGAAAACTTCCCGGATTTGCTGACCATTACAAGTGATGTGCTGGGGAAAAAGCTGATTGAGGCTGATAAAGTGTGGAAACTGGATGAATTTTTGCAAAAATACGATCCGGATTCTCATCTGCTGAAGGATTTTCCGGCGGATGTGAAGCAGACGATCATTGACCGGGATGGCGGCTTCTATGCTTTCCCAAGCCATATCAACTCAGAGGATGCCAGAAAGCAATATCCTCCTTCCGGACAATTCTATATCGATACTATAGATTACGCAGATAACAATGGGATTGTGGTGAATGGAAATATTCTCAAAGAGGCAGGTTTGACCATTGATGACATCAAGACGGAATCCGGTCTGCTTGCCGCTTATCAAAAGATTAAAGATATGAATTTGAAGGTATCCGGGGCTGCGGTGATTCCGCTACTGGTCGATGGCAAAAGCTATCAGGAGCCTACATTCGACTTCCTGAAGAATACCTTCGGGGTCATGCCGGTAGATCAGAATGGTAACTATAGAGACCCGTTACTGGCACCGGAAACGAAAGAGGCCTTGAGCTTCTTGTATAAGGCTATGCAGGGAGGCTATTTTGAACCCGGACAAATGACGGTGGATAATGCTGCAGTGAAGGCCGATATGGCATCGGGCAGAGTCTTTACTTTTATCGGTAATATGGCCAATACTTCCTTCCAGCTCAATAATTACTGGACATCCTCCGGTCCTATTCTTTCGGATAAGGGAACGAAGCCTGTACTTGCGAAGAACCAGCGGGCAGGCGGTGGCTGGATGCATACCTTTGTCTCGAAATCTGCCAAAGAACCGGAGAAGCTGGCTAAATTCATAAGCTTCATGAGCAGTAAAGAAGGTATGCTATTGCACAACTACGGTATTGAAGGTGTTCATTATAATCTGGACGACCAGGGACATGTGGTTAAGACCGAGCAGGGGCTCAAGGATGCGACCCAGTATATGACAACGGGCGTGAGTGCATTCTGGCCATTTAATAATACCTCCTTCTCCTACAGTCTGGAGTCTGCTCCGACCGAAGAAACAGACATGGCGGCTGTAACTGCCAACCGGGTTGCTTCGGCTTATGGCAAATCTGAGGAAATCCAGATCTATAATAATGCGGCACTCAGTCTGCCGCAGGATCTATTCCCAGCCGACAGTCAATTTGCCAATGATGATTTGCAGATTAAGAACTACAAAACTGCCCAGATCGCTAAAATAATCATGTCGGAAAATGATGAGAAGTTTGAGCAGCAATATAATGAAATGATCGCACAATTAAAGAAGCTTGGTATTGAGGCTTTGGATAAAGAGCGGGATAAATATTTTAAGGAAAAGAGTAAGCAGTATGGAATAGAGATTAAAGGGATCAACTCCTGATTGCCAGAGGATGAAGGGTGCCAAAGCACGTGCAAAAACATGATGCTTTGGCATTCTTAATGTAGAGATAGGAGGGAAAGTATGCCATCCAAGCGTAGAAAAGGATACAGACTGGGATATGATTTCAAAACGCAGTTTGAACTCAAATTAATGCTGTTTCCAGCAGTGGTATTGATCTTTGTGTTTAACTTTACTCCGTTATTTGGTCTTCTGATGGCTTTTAAGAGCTACGAACCCGCTATGGGCATCAAGGGAATCTTTACAAGTGACTGGAATCATTTTCAGCATTTCACCAGGGTGTTTCATAATTTTCAATTCTGGCCGATGGTACGGAACACTTTGGGGATCAACCTGCTAAGCGGTTTAATAGGAATACCGGTAACGCTCTTTTTTGCCCTGATTCTCAATGAAATACAGTCTCCCAAGTTCAAATCCTTGGTTCAGACCATAACCTATTTACCCCATTTTCTCTCCTGGGTTATTTTTGGCGGACTTTTTATTACACTGTTGAATACTGACGGTATAGTTAATTACTTGCTGCTGGAGTTCCATCTTATTGACAAACCGCTGCAGTTTTTGGCGGAACCGAAATACTTCTGGGGTATAGCCATTGGAACCGGACTGCTGAAGGATCTCGGCTGGGGTGCCATTCTGTATCTTGCGGCCATTGCCGGTGTCGACCAGAGTCTATATGAATCGGCTGCCATCGACGGAGCGGGCCGTTTGAAAAGAATGCTTCATATTACGATTCCCGGAATCATGCCTACGTTGATGGTTTTGGTCATATTTGCCGTAAGCGGCATGCTAAACAATAATTTCACCCAGATTTATGTTTTACAGAATACATTGAATTTACCGGCAAGCCAGGTTATAGATACTTATGTTTATCAAACGGGAATGCTGCAATTCCAATTTGCCTCGGCGACGGCAATAGGGTTGATGAAGACTGTGTTTGCCCTGTTGCTTCTGGTTGGTGCAAATACTGTCTCCAATAAATTGACTAAGACAGGGTTGTTTTAAGGAGGACGTTGTATGGTTGGAGGGAAAAGTTTAGGAGAACGTACGTTTAATTTGTCTACAATCATCATTATGGTGATTCTTATGGCTGTAACTATCTACCCGTTCTGGTTCTCCCTCATCAGTTCCCTGAACAGTGGAGAGGATCTGCTTCGCGGTCCAATCTTCTTATGGCCGAGAGAATGGACATGGGCCAGCTGGGAAAAGGTGTTGATTGATCCGGGAATCCTTCAGGCAGCTTGGATTACGGCGTCGCGGACGATTATTGTTACGGTTGTATCCATGCTCTATACATCGATGTTCGCGTATGCATTCTCCAGGTCTTATCTAAAAGGGAAACAGTTCTACGTGGTGATTGGCTTTGCCAGCATGTATTTCAGTGGCGGATTGATTCCATCCTTTATGCTGATGAACTGGCTGGGCTTATACGATCATTACCTCGTCTACATTTTGCCGAGTATTTTTGGAGGCTTCTATAACGTCATCATCTTTAATGCGAATTACAAGGGCATCCCGGACTCTTTATTTGAGTCGGCGAAGATGGATGGAGCCAGTGAGTTCAGAATCTTTTTCCGGATTGTCTTACCGCTATCGAAACCGGTCATGGCAGCACTGTCCGTATTTACAGCAGTGAATATATGGAATGATTACGGTACAACACTTTATTTCACACAATCCAACCATTTGCAGACTTTACAGTATGTCATCCTCAGATTAATTCAGTCGAATCGCGCGGTTGAGAACATGATGAATACGGTGGACGGCTCCAACCTTGCGGTAGCACAATTACTGAATAATACCGGAGGACAAGGCTTGGTCACGGCTCATACCATTGAGCTTGCCGCTATGGTCATTGCGTCCATTCCGATGATCATCTTATATCCGTTCGCGCAGCGCTTTTTCATTAAAGGAGTGTTGTTGGGATCAGTTAAAGGATGAATGGATATTGACTGGATAAGACAACAAGTAGGGTGCAGGAGCGCTCTTCTTGTTCTTGGGGGGTTCTTATGGATACACTAGCTTTTTTGCCAGGCAAGCAAGCTTTACATGCTTATCTGTTTGCCCATTTCATTGGAGAACAAGAGGACGGCGAGCAGATCTACTTTGCGGTTAGCCAGGACGGTCTGCATTGGCAGGATTTAAATCACAAACAACCCGTACTGTACTCTACCGTTGGAGAACGGGGGGTACGGGACCCATTTTTACTTCGGAGTGCGGATGGCAGCTGCTTTTATTTGTTAGCAACCGATCTTAGCATTTATCACCGGGGAGGGTGGACAGATTCGAATGCAACGGTTACTGGAAGCCGCTCTATTATAGTCTGGGAATCTCCCGATTTAGTGAATTGGTCGGAGCCCCGGAGGGTGGAGATTGCTCCTAAGGAAGCAGGCTGCGCCTGGGCTCCAGAAGCGATCTATGATGAGGAAGCAGAGGATTATCTGGTGTTTTGGGCTTCCAGCAGAGAGGCTGCTGACGGTATGGGCAGGGGGCTGCATATTTACGCCAGCAAAACACAAGATTTCCGCACGTTCACGGAGGCAGAGCTGTTTATCACCCGGGGGGAACATCAGACTGTTATCGATACGACAATCATCAGAGCCGAGGGCAGATATTACCGTGCTTCTGGCGATGGTCATATCACGATTGAGTCGAGCGATCATCTTTTGGGAGAATGGAAGATCATCTCAACTTTGGAGTCACTAGGGCTTGGTTTGACCGGCAAAGATGTGGAAGGACCGGAGTTCTTCAAGTTCAACCACGATGAGCAATGGGGGCTGCTTGTAGATCAATACGCCACAGAACAGGGCTATCTGCCGATTCTTACATCGAATATCGGTGACACTACCGGAGACTGCTGGCGCATACCTGCACCGGAAGAGTATTCCTTCGGCCAGCTGAAGAAACGGCATGGCACAATTCTGCCCATTACCCAATCGGAGTACGAGGCAATATTGGACAGGTGGGGGAAAGAGTTCCCTCCTGTCCGTTCTGTGAAATCATGAATCCATCCTAGTGAAAGGCGGCTATCTGCTATGAATCATCCTCACATTCGAAATTGGGGTTTCAGCGACACTCCCTTATTGCTGCCCTACTATCTGCCTCCCGGCACGGTGCTTCCCTCCACCATTAGCGGACAAGCTGTGGAATGGAAGTCTTCGCAGCCGGATGTATGGGCCGGGCCGGGGAGACTCGTCTCACCTGTAGATGAGCTGGGTCCGGAAATACAGCTGACCGCAGTTACATTGAAGGAGTCTTACACTTACAAGGTGCGCATGCTGGGAGAACGCAGTTGCTGGCTGGCCGGTTACACACGTGAGCCGGATGAGAATGCCAATGTATACAGCCTTTTTGTTGCGAATAGCCTTCATCTGGCGCTTGACATGACAGGGGAAGGCTATGAAGCTCTTAACGATAACTATGGCGTACTATTCGCCAAAGCCGATTATTATCATTCAGTACAGGGGGAAACCAGGCTCCTAGGTATGCCGCGGTGCTTCCGGCTTACCGATGGGGGTTTTGGAATTTTAGCGACTCCGCTTAATCATGAAGGGAAGGGAGATCGGCCAGGAGAGCTGCTCTACTTTGAAACCAAAGACTTCGTTCATTATAAAGAGAAGGAACACATAGTTTTAAGCTCCAAGGTTATCCTGGATTATTCTTGTGAACTGGATGCTGCTACTAGGTTATACCGGATTGGATGGAAAGATGAAGGCGGCGAATCTTATTTTGGAATGACGAAGGATTTTATCACCCTAGTTGATTGTCAGCCGGGAGAGAGGTTTCCGGTGCTGCTGCAGGAACTGAGTATGAAGGGTGCGCTAACAGGACAACGGATTGCACTGACTCGATCAGAAGCGATCTATCTTAAAAACAAGCTGGGACGGGTATGCAATGTATCGGTGAGTGTGCCGGTTATTGAATTGCAGGCGGGAGATCCGCTGCCGGACCATTGGCGTGTGACAACCGTATATTCCGACGGCAGTGTCAATGAGAAGCGGCTCATCATTGATCCTGCTGCACTTGCCACCGTAAATTTGTCACAGCCCGGTACTTACAAGCTGGATGGAGAAGTGCTTCGTCACCGCTTCCCGTACCCCATGATGATGACACGGCCAGATCCGCAGATCATCAGGCTGAATAACCGGTATTACTTCATTTCTACGGATGATGACGGACAGCGAAGAATCTATATCCGCTCCGCAGACACCCTTGAAGGGCTTCAGGATGGACAGGCTGCAGAAACTCTATTATGGGATGGAACCCTTCCAGACGGCGAGCGGAGAGGGGAACACTGGGCGCCTGAATTGCATCTTATTCATGGAAGATTGTATTGTTTTTTGGCGATAAGTGTCAATAACAGCTGGACAGGTGTTCAGGCGCATGTAGCGGTGCTTACCGGGAATGATCCGCTAAACAGAGACCATTGGGAGACACCGTTACGAGTGCTGGACCGACATGGAAGGGTATTAGGTGATTTGGCGGAACGGGAACGCAACATTAATCTGGACATGACTTATTTTGAATATGGCGGACAATCTTATGTCTGCTGGTCGCAGCCGAAGTGGCACAAGGAAGTTCAAGAGCTGGCCTCTCTGTATATCGCCACAGTGGACCCGGACATGCCATGGCGGTTGACCAGTAATCCCGTGAAAATATGTCAAAATGAATATGGCTGGGATCGTAACGGTAAGGTAGCCTCTGGTGTAGCGGAAGGGCCCTATGTGCTGAAACACGAGGATGCCGTATATATGGTATATTCCGGATCAAGTGTAGGGCCTACCTATACGGTCGGCATGCTGGAACTGATGAAGGCTGGCGATCCGCTGAATCCGGCAGCCTGGCGGAAGTCTAATTATCCATGGATGCATTCACTGAGCCACCCGGGCCAGTATGGCCCGGGGCATAATTCGTTCGTACAGGACGAGGATGGTAATTGGTTCAACGTGTACCATGCTTGTGAGGTTAACGGCGGGTTCCGGCATGCAAGCATACGTCCTGTACATTTCCGCTCTGACGGTTCACCGGTGCTTGATATGACAGAAGAAGAGGAATTGCTTCCGGAGTATGAACGGTTAACCATAATTGTTGTTGTACAGTAACACGGGATGATGACAGACCCACAAGCAGAGTGAAAATAAAGCTTATATTGGTACTTCGCTCTTAAATGCCAAAAAATCGCGGCCCCAAAGCCGCGAATCTTAATTAGTTATGGTCGAGACGACAGGATTCGAACCTGCGGCCTCTTACTCCCGAAGCAAGCGCTCTACCAAGCTGAGCTACGTCTCGACGCTATGAATAATTAAATTATACGCCTGAGTGTAAGCGCTGTAAATAACCTTTTTCATAGCGATTATGGGCTTCTGTTGCGGCAAATTGCGGCCTGTGATTGACAGATATCCACCCGCTGGCTATACTTGAAATGTTAAAAAGCAAATCGGACAAAGCGTTGATGAAAACAAGTACGCCGGAGAATGCTTCATCAGAGAACAGGTTCCTTTGCGGATGGTCCGCATCGGGTGTGAGAACCTGGGAGACAGACCGGCCGAAAGCTGATTTCGGAGTGCGGGGACAATCCCGCCGGGGGCACCCGTTAACAGCCGCACAAGGCGATCGTCTGCAGTTGTCCGTGTTCACGGATTAAGGCGATAACCAGGGTGGTACCGCGATAATCATCGTCCCTGAATTTCATTCAGGGGCGTTTTTTGTTTTTGATTTTTCGTGTAACGGTTACGGCAACAATGTGTTTTCCGGCCAGCGTGCCGCATTTTAATGAAGAGACGGGAGCTGTACATGATGAAAGCAAGTGAAATCCGTTCCAAATGGCTGCAGTTTTTTGAGAGCAAGAACCACCGTATTGAGCCGAGCGCCTCGCTCGTTCCGCACAATGACCCTTCGCTGCTGTGGATTAACGCAGGCATGGCGCCGCTGAAGGCCTACTTCGACGGCCGGGAGATTCCAGAGAATCCCCGCCTGACCAATTCGCAGAAATGTATCCGCACCAATGATATTGAGAACGTGGGCAAGACGCGCCGTCACCATACGTTCTTTGAGATGCTGGGTAACTTCTCCATCGGCGATTACTTCAAGGAAGAGGCCATTACCTGGGCCTGGGAATTCCTGACCGGCAAGGAGTGGATCGGCTTCGACGGCGACCGGATTTCCGTTACCGTGTATGCCGAGGACGAAGAAGCGTTCAAGCTGTGGAATGAGAAGGTCGGCCTGCCCGCAGAACGCATCATCAAGCTTGGCGACGAGAACTTCTGGGATATCGGCGAAGGCCCGTGCGGCCCGTGCTCGGAGATTTTCTATGACCGCGGTGAAGCGTACGGCAGTGATATGAGTGATCCGGAGATGTATCCGGGCGGCGAGAATGAGCGTTGGCTGGAGGTATGGAACCTCGTATTCTCACAGTTCAACCATAATAAGGACGGCAGCTATACGCCGCTTCCCAACAAGAATATTGATACCGGCGCAGGTCTGGAGCGCTTCGCTTCGATTCTGCAGGATGTTGACTCCAACTTCGATACCGATCTGTTCCAACCGATTATCCAGAAGACCGCCGGGCTTGCCGGTGTAACCTACAAGGATAATGTTGAACAGGATATCGCGCTAAAAGTCATTGCTGACCATGTACGTACCGTTACATTTGCTGTGGGGGACGGCGTGCTTCCTTCCAATGAAGGACGCGGCTATATTATCCGCCGTCTGCTCCGCCGCGCCGTACGCTACGGCAAGACGCTGGGACTGGACCGTCCGTTCCTGCATGAGCTGACTGAGACCGTTGGAGAGATTATGGGAGTCTATTATCCTTCCGTGGTCGAGAACCGCGATTATATCGCCAAAATCATCCGTCTGGAAGAGGAACGCTTCCACGAGACGCTGTCCGATGGTCTGGCGATCCTCGGGGAGATCAGCGCCAAAGCCAAAGCGGACGGCCTGAGCACCATTGCCGGTGCCGATGCATTCAAGCTCTATGACACGTATGGCTTCCCGTTTGACCTGACTGAGGACTTTGCATCCGAGCAGGGGCTTGCCGTTGACCGCGCCGGCTTCGATGCCGCGATGCAGGAGCAGCGTGACCGGGCGAGAGCTGCCCGTCAGGACAGCGCCAGCATGAAGATTCAGGGCGGTGCCCTGGCCGAGCTGACGGTTAAAAGTGAATTTGTTGGATATAATGACACGGTAACAGAGTCCAAGGTGCTGGCAATTGTGGTAGACGGTGCGCTTCAGGATACAGTAAGCGAAGGCGCTGAGTGCCAGGTCATCCTGGAGTCAACACCGTTCTATGCAGAGAGCGGCGGCCAAGTCAGCGACACCGGCGTTCTGAGCGGCGGATCGGTGACAGCTAAGGTAACTGGGCTATTCAAAGCACCGCACGGACAGCATGTTCATCTGGTTACGGTGGAAGCAGGCGATCTGAAGGTAGGCGATACCGTCCGTGCCGAAGTGAACCGGGCGGAGCGCGAGGATATCGTGAAGAACCATACGGCTACCCACTTGCTGCACAAGGCGCTGAAGGAAGTGCTGGGCAGCCATGTGAATCAGGCAGGCTCTTTAGTAGAAGGCTCACGCCTGCGGTTCGACTTCTCGCATTTTGGAGCCATCACTCCAGAGGAGCTAAGCGATATCGAGCAGCGCGTGAACGCCCAGATCTGGCGCAGCCTTCCTGTAGTCATTGAGAATAAGCCGATAGATGAAGCCAAAGCCATGGGAGCGATGGCCCTCTTCGGAGAGAAATACGGCAATGTTGTCCGTGTCGTTCAAGTCGGCGACTACAGCCTGGAGCTGTGCGGCGGATGCCATGTGTCTAATACAGCGCAGATCGGAATCTTCAAGCTGCTCAGCGAGAGCGGCATCGGTTCCGGGGTGCGCCGGATTGAAGCTGTGACTGGCCGTTATGCCTATCAGTTCACGGAGAGTCAGCTGGACCTGCTGAAGCAATCGGCAGCCCTGCTGAAATCGTCGCTGACCGATGTGCCGAAGCGGATCGAGGCGCTGCATGCCCAGGTACGCGAGCTGGGCCGTGAGAATGAATCGCTTCAGTCCAAGCTGAGCGCAACCTTCGCAGCAGAGCTGACCAGCAGTGTAGTCACAGTAGGCGGAGGAACGCAGCTTCTTGCGGTCTCTGTGCAAGCCGGCAATATCGATGCTTTGCGCTCGACAGCGGACGAACTGAAGTCCAAGCTCCCGGAGGCCATATTGGTGCTCGGTGCTGCAATGGAGGACAAGGTGAACTTCGTGGTCGCCGTGCCTCAGGAGCTGGTGAAGAAGGGCTTCCACGCCGGCAAGCTGGTGAAAGAGATCGCTGCCGTCTGCGGCGGCGGCGGCGGCGGACGTCCGGATATGGCGCAGGCCGGAGGCAAGGACGCTTCCAAGCTGGGCGAAGCCCTGAAGAAGGCAGAGGAACTGGTAGCCGCACAGGCTTAAGCAGTATGCAGTGATTCTTGTCTGTAAGAAACTGTGGATTTCTATCAAGGGTTGGGAAGCAGCGGTACTGAGGGCATTTCCTCGGTGCCGCTGCTTTATTCACACAATGTATATTTTTTGGGGTTATTCATTATTGACCCAGGGCTTGCAATAGCTTAAAACCCAAAAAAACATCTGGTTTTGTAGACAAAATGCCAAAAAAAGCGCTTTAACCATGGCAGGATTTCCTCGTTGGGGCATGAATATGTTATGATGAGGGCAGCAAGTGAGCTGTACAGCAGCAACTTTGCGAAGCCGCCCGAATCAGGGTGATTTTGCAGAAGGAAGGTGTCACCACATGGACTCCATGGACAAAACGGTCAAATTCAATGTGAAGGGCGACGAAAAGGAAGCCTCTCCCCAGGAAATACTGCTCGCCGTGTACGACGCGCTGGTGGAGAAAGAATATCATCCGATCAATCAGATCGTAGGATATCTTCTTTCAGGAGATCCGGCTTACATTCCACGCCACAACAATGCGAGAAGTTTGGTCCGGAGGAAAGAGCGTGATGAGCTGATCGAAGAACTGGTCCGTTTCTATCTGGCCAATCATCGGGTGGACCAGCCCAAATGATGAAGAAGCTGGGACTGGATTACGGCGACCGCAGAATCGGTGTCGCCACAAGCGATATTTTCGGATGGACAGCACAATCTCTGGAGACTATTGAGCGGCGTGGAAACGGCAATGAATTCGAACGTATCCGTGAACTGGTCAAGGAGTACGAAATCGGCGAGATTGTTGTCGGGCTGCCGAAGAACATGAACGGCTCCGTAGGACCCCGTGGTGAAATTTGCATCGAATTCGCAGATAAGCTTCGGGAGCAACTCGATTTACCCGTACACCTTTGGGATGAGCGTCTGACGACGGTATCTGCTGAGCGGGTGCTGATAGACGGGGACGTCAGCCGGAAGAAACGCAAGGGGCTGGTGGACAAAATGGCCGCAGCGCTGATTTTGCAAAATTTTTTGGATGCTAACAGTAAAAGGTGAGGGGTGTGCGGATATGACAAACGAACAGATCGGCCAAGAAGAGGAACCGGAAATTATCTATATTCCCGATGAGGAAGGTAATGAAGAGGAATTCGAGGTCATCATGAAGTTTGAAGTGGACGGATCGGATGCCAAGTATATGATGGTGGTTCCGCTTGATTCCGAGGATGAGGAGACAGATGAGGTCTACGCGTTCCGTTACGAGGAAGACGGCGACGATCTGCAGCTCTTCATGATTGAGAACGATGAGGAGTGGGCCATCGTAGAGGAGACCTTCAATACCTTGGTTGACGAGCTTGATGGAGGAGCAGAGAATGACTGAGTTTTCCGCTGATCAGGCGGTATGGACTTCTAAGCTCAAGGAAGTATATGGAGAAACAGTAGAACTGGAGGATGAGCAGGGCAAGTCTTCCGTTTACGATATTATTGCAGAATTTGCTGTGGGTGACCGTGCTTATGCCGTTCTGGCCGGATCGGGAAGAGCTGCGGAGCAGGAAATTCTGCGCATCGTAGTTTCTCCGGACGGACTTCCGGAACTGGAGAGCATTATGGACGATGAAGAGTGGGAGGATATTTCCGAGCTGTACGATGAGCTCACCTTCCCTGCGGATAGCGAATAGGCGTCTGTAGCAACTTCATGTATGGCAGATACGGAAGAGGGCGGAATTTTTCCGCGCTCTTTTTGCTTATGAGGAGCGAAAGGATCTTTCCGTTTGCCTGAAAAAAGCTTATGCTATAAAAATAGGTTGAATTTTGGACAATACAATTTTATACTTTATAGTCGGAAAGTGAGGCGTAACATTTGAAAGCCGTGATCCGCACTGTGCTTATCTTAATTCTGGTCCTGGCAGCAGCTGCAGGAGGAGGAGCATGGTACATCTGGAATGGAATGCAGCCGGTCAAGCCCGCAGGGCCGGCCGTAACGGTTACGATAGAGAAGGGTATGGGAAGCTCGCAAATCGCCGACCTGCTTGAGCAAGAGGGCATTATCAAGCACAGCCTGTTCTTCAAAGGCTATCTGAAATGGGTCCAGGAAGGCTCCAGCTTCAAGGCCGGCACGTATCAGGTAAGCCCCGGCGACTCCTACGATACGCTGATCAGCCGGTTGAATGCCGGAGATGTTGTGAAGGAAGCTACCGTTACTTTTACAATTCCTGAAGGGTATACTGCGGTCCAGGTGGCAGAGAAGCTGGCCGCTGCATGGAATCAGAAGCCGGAGGTCTTCCTTGCGCTGATTGATTCCGGTAAGGGCATGGAAGCCGTAAGCAAGCTGGAGATTCCGGACAATCCGCTGCTGCGCCACCGGCTGGAGGGGTATCTTTTCCCGGAGACCTATGAACTGGCTAAGGACAGCACCCCGCAGGAAGTCATCGGGGCGATGCTGGAGCAGCTGGTGAAGAAGCTGGATACGATTCCAGAGTGGAAGGCCAAGCTGGCGAACCGCGGGCTCTCCCTGCATGAGCTGCTGACCGTAGCTTCACTGGTGGAGCGTGAGGTGGTAGTAGACAAGGAACGTCCGCTGGTGGCCGGTATTATCTATAATAGACTGGATAAAGGGCAGAAGCTGGAGATCGACGCTACCGTCCAGTACTTACTGGACAAGCAGAAAGAGCGGTTGTATGAGAAGGATTTGAAGGTGGATAGTCCTTATAATACGTATAAGCAGGCAGGCTTGCCGCCTGGACCGATCAGCAGCCCCGGGCTGGCGTCGATTGAAGCAGCTATGACGCCGGAGGTCTCGGATTATTTCTTCTACGTCACTAAGAAGGACGGCTCACAGGGGCATTTATTTGCCAGAACCTACAAGGAACATTTAGCCAATATTCAAAAAAGTAAACAAAATCCGTAAGAACCCGCTACAATAGTAAGGATGAGCAACGCACAGGAGGTAACACAATGAATAACACACCGGAGCTGCTGGCGACAGCGGCTTCTCTGGAAGAAGCGACAGCGCTGCTGGATGCAGGAGCGAGTGCGCTGCTGGTAGGCGATGACCGCTTTGGTATGCGTCTTGCCGGACATTTTACACTTGAAGATACGGCCGAAGTAGTTAAGCTGGCACATGCCCGGGGCGGTAAGGTATATGTAAGCATCAATGGATTGATTCCAAATACCATGCTGGAGGAGCTTCCGGCTTATGTGAAGGCGATCGGCGAGCTGGGTGTGGATGGGGTAGAGTTCGGTGATCCCGCCGTACTGGCGGCCGTCAAAGCCGAAGCGCCGGGAATGAAGCTGCACTGGAATGCGGAAATGACCTCGACCAACTATGCTACAGCCAATTACTGGGGCCGTAAGGGAGCCACGCGGGTCGTTCTGGCACGCGAGCTGAATATGGATGAGATGACCGAAATGGTCCCTCATCTGGAAGTGGAAGCCCAGGTTCAGGTACATGGCATGACGAATATCTATCATTCCAAGCGCAAGCTGGTTGCAAGCTATATGTCCCACCAGGGCCGTCCAAGCGATGGCGGAAGCCTGGGCAAGGAGCGCGGGCTGTTCCTGATTGAAGCGGAGCGCCCGAATGAGAAGTTCCCGATCTATGAAGACGAGAACGGCACGCATATTATGAGCTCGGATGATATTTGCATTCTGGAGGATCTTCATTTCTTGTTAAAAGCTGGCGTACACAGCCTGAAGATCGAGGGTCTGCTGAAGCCGGTGGCTTATAATGTGGCTGTCGTCAAGGCTTACCGTCACGCCATGGACGTCTACGCCGCTGATCCGGCTGAATATGCATTCGAGGAGTCTTGGCTGGAGGAGGTCCGTGCCTTGCAGGACCCTGAGCGTGAACTGTCGTTCGGCTTCTTCTATAAAGAGCAGGTATATTAATATATAAATAAAAGGTATTGTCTCAGCTCTTGTAAGGTTTATCCCATCATCATTGGGTTCAGCGGCGGAGGGGAATTTGGAACTGCAGGAGCGGGTAGCGTCCGCCTTTAGGTTTGGATTTCAACTGCGGACCGCAGCTTAAATGAAGAAATCCAAACCTAACAGCGGCCGAAAGTCCAAATTCACCGCAGCAGCGTGTACCACCCGATGTATGCTTTAAAATCTTGCAGAAGATGAGACAACGAAAGGAGAACAGGAATGGGAACCATGACCAAGCCCCAGTTCAAGGGCAAGCGTTACCGTCTGGACAGACCGGAGCTCCTGGCTCCGGCAGGAAACTTAGAGAAATTGAAATTCGCCGTGCATTATGGCGCGGATGCAGTCTATATCGGAGGACAAAAGTACGGCCTGCGCTCAGGCGCAGATAATTTTACCTTCGAGGAAATGCGCGAGGGCGTTGAATTTGCCAAGAAATATGGTGCCAAAGTATTCGTAGCCACCAATATCTATGCTCACAATGAAGATGTCGCGGGGATTGAAGAATACCTGCGTAATTTATATGAGGCCGGAATTGCAGCGATTATCGTAGCCGATCCGGTGATTGTCGATACTGCCCTGCGCCTGGTGCCGGGTCTTGAGGTGCACCTAAGCACCCAGCAGTCCACGCTCAACTGGCAGGCAGTGTCCTATTGGAAGGAGGAAGGTCTGCCGCGCGTAGTATTGGGCCGGGAGACTAGCCTGGAGGAGATCGCCGAGATCAAGCAGCATGTGGATATTGAGATCGAGAGCTTCATCCATGGTGCGATGTGCTCCTCGTACTCCGGACGCTGTGTGTTATCCAACCACTTCACCGACCGTGACTCCAACCGCGGGGGCTGCTGCCAATCGTGCCGCTGGAAGTATGATCTGTTCGAAGATGCCCGTCCCGAAGGGAACTGGGTATCCGAAGAGGAACAAGCTGAAGCGCCTCAGGCCTTGCAGCCCGGAATTACCCAGCTGCCGCTGCATCAGCCCGAGGACAACCCGTTCACTATGGGATCGAAAGACCTGTGTATGCTGGAGAGTATTCCCGACCTGATTGAAGCCGGGATCGACAGCTTCAAGATTGAGGGCCGGATGAAATCGATTCACTATGTGGCGACCGTAGTGAATGCCTACCGCAAAGCCATAGATGCTTACATGGCCGACCCGGAAGGGTATGTACTGAAGCCCGAATGGCTGGAGGAGCTGCAGAAGGCGGCTAACCGTCCGCTGAATACTGGCTTCTTCTACGACACACCGGACCATGAGGACCATATCTATGAACCGGAAGAGAAGGCGGCTCCGTATGATTTCGCGGGATTGGTGCTGGAGTATGACGCAGAGAGCGGGATGGCGCTCGTTCAGCAGCGCAATAACTTCAAGCCGGGACAGGAAGTTGAATTCTTCGGCCCGGATGACACCTTCTTCAAGCAGACTGTTGGAGAGCTGTGGGATGAGGCCGGCAATCCGCTGGATGTGGCCCGTCACCCGCTTCAGCGTGTGCGGATGAAAGTAGATCAGCCTGTTGCTTATTTCGATATGATGCGCAAGCGAAAATAATGGCTTTACAAACTAAGGGATGCCCGTTTACACAAGGGCATTTCTTTTTTTTGCGTGCTAAAAAAGGAGGTGTTTTGGGGCCCCCGCAAAGTATCTGATTAAGCATCGAAGCTAAAGCTCCACTTTGTGGGGTTATTTTGCATCAAATTGCCTATGCAATTCGACAAAAATATATGAGTATTGAAGCAATTTGCAAATAATGCTAAGAAAAATGAGACTTTGTGCCGATATATAGGGCAGGTAACGCTTACATATATCTTCCATTCTAGGCGATAGGCAGGTGATGGTTATGGGAGCTCCCAATCCGGACAAAAAGACAGATAAAACGAAGGAGAGTAGGGTAAAAGTGGCGAAAAACAGTAAAAAGCCAAAGAGCACACAAAAGGCTAAGGCCCAGAAGACAGAAGCTTCACAGACAACAAGTACTATGGCAGAGAAGAGAAATTACAAGACAGTATTGAACGGCTCACTACGCCAGGTAAAGAGGGTGAACCCGACCAAATCCGTTGGGGTGAAGCTGTTCCTGATCTTCTTATCTTCTATCGTGGTGGTGGTCCTGTTCTTAGGACTTCTGTCTTACAACAAAGCGAAGAATACAATTAAAGATAATGTGTCTGAAGCGAACCGGCAGACGATTATTCAGACCTCAGAGAAGCTGGACATTACCTTGAAGCAGTATGAGAGTCTCGCACTTCAGTTATATTTTGATACACAGATGCAGGCGAATCTGACAGAGCTGTCTTCGGCGAAGAGCAGCTATGATAAGTTCGTGGCTACGGATGCGATCAGCAAGAAGCTGTCCAGCCAGACTACAACAGATGCCAATATCGTCGCCATATCACTTATTCCGGAGGACCCTGAGATGGGGATCGTCTCCAGCGGAAGCACCGGTCTCGCAGGCGATGATGTGAGAGCACAGGAATGGTACAAGACCGTGGTCAAGAATTCAAGCTCTTATGAGCCTTATTATACGGCAGAAGCCAAATCCGCCCAGAACTACTGGTTCCCTACAGCCGTTGAAGGCAGCGGCGGCAAGAATCTGGCCATGGTCAGAACGCTTAAGAATCTGGGCTCCAATGCCTCATATGTAGTCATGCTGGAGCTGAAGAGCACCCTCCTGGAAGAAGCCTTCAAGAGCGTAGAGCTTGGCGATGGCTCGCGGATTCAACTCGTTGCCCCGGATGGAACGGTAGTAGCTTCCTCACAGCCTGAAGAGGACGGCAAAGCCACCGTACTGAATTTCATCAAGGACAGCAAGGTGAACAATGAAAGCACGGAAGCGAAGGATGAGAACGGCCAGGATATCCTTGCTGTATACAACCCGATGCAGAAGGCAGACTGGAAGCTTGCCGGTGTAGTTCCTACCGGAGAACTGGTTCAAGCTGCCACGCCGATTCTGTTTACCACCTTCCTTGCTGCCGGAGCGGCAGCCCTGCTTGCTATGGTTGTCGGCTTCTGGATGGTCCAGATGATCGCCAAGCCGCTGGCACGCTTGAAGGACCTGATGCTGGAGGGAGCCGAAGGTAACCTGAGTGTCCGCACGCAGTATGTCTCGAAGGATGAGATCGGCCAGCTGTCGGCCTCCTTCAATATGATGATGGGTAAGATTACGGAGCTGGTCGCCCAGACTACAGATACAGCCCGCGAAGTCCTTGAGACTGCGGGTGAGCTGGGGGATGCCTCGCGCAAGACGGCGATCTCCGCCAAGGAGATTGCTGCGGCCACGGAAGAGATTGCCGGTGGTGCGGGAAGTCTGGCCCAGGAAGCCGAGCGCGGCAATGAGCTGACTGACCTGATTGCTACGCAGATGCAGAGTGTTATTGCAGCCAACTCTGAGATGGATCAGGCAGCCCGTGGAGTTGGGGAAGCCAGCGGACAGGGTGCTGTACAGTTGGAAGAGCTGCTGGATCAGACCGGACGCACAGGTGAAATGACCTCTGCTCTGGTGGATAGAGTCAATAACCTCAAGGAAACGGTATATTCCGTAATCAAGGTGCTGGATGTGATGAAGAATATTACCCAGCAGACGAACATTCTGTCTCTCAATGCAACGATTGAAGCAGCGAGAGCAGGCGAAGCCGGCCGTGGCTTCATGGTAGTCGCAGGGGAGGTCCGGCAGCTTGCCGACCAATCCAAGCAATCCATTGCTCTGGTCGCCGGAATTACAGATAAGATCGTAGCTGAGATGGATGAGACGGTTGCTGTCCTGTCTGAAGTGGCTCCGCTGTTCAAGCAGCAGATGGTGTCCGTGAAGAGTACCAGTGAGATCTTCGTGTCCGTGAAGGGTCAGATGGAAGACTTCATTATGAGTCTGGAGTCTGTAACAGGGGCCATCGACAGTCTGAACCATTCACAGGGTGTGCTGTCCGATGCTATGGGGAATGTGAGTGCGGTAGCGCAGCAATCCTCGGCAACCTCGGAAGAGGTAGCATCCCTCAGCAGTGAGCAGCAGAATGTCAGTGATCATCTGGTAGCCTTGTCGAACAAGCTGCAAGGGGCTTCCACCCAGCTGGAGAGCAAGCTGTCGCTGTTTACGATCAAATAAACATCAGAACCGTTCCGGATCTGAAGCAAGGGCGTCACGCAAGCCGATATTTGGCTGCGTGACGCCCTTTTCTGTATATTGGCCTTGCAGGGTTATAGGTCCTTGTACATCCTTAAGCGAATGCGTATAATGGTTTTGTTAGGGTTTTGTTATTGTTGTTTGCTGGATTAGTTATGTAATTTGAACCTGGGAGAAGGCCGAATGAGAGCAGCACGCAATCACAACTGGTGGTCTTATATCGAGGACATGTCCATGGAGCGCAAGCTGTTCCTGGTATTTCTGGTCATTATTACGCTCCCGCTGTCCTTCATCAGTGTGATCAGCTTCAAGAGCTATTCCGAATCCATCCAGGCGAACACGATCGCCTATTCCGAGAAGCTGATTGATCAAATGATGGATTCCATCGATGATTACATAGAAGATATGAAACGGATTTCATCCATGCCCGCCTACGTCAATGAGATTAAGCAGAACCTGATCCGCTCGAATCGCTATTATGAGCAAAAGCAGATGATGGAAGGCAAGCAGGACACGGCTCAGGTGGCTCCCGGTGATTTGGATCTCCTGCTGTCCATTCAGCGCGGCATCGAAGAGAATATATCATTTATTAACAATATTAAGCGGGGAACCAATTCGGTCTATATTTTTGATGCCTACGGGAATGGTTATTATTCTGCCAAGGATGGGGGAGTCCGGCTGGATCTTCAGCAGAGCTACAGGTTCTGGAGCGAGCAGGTAAAGGGCTCCGGCGGAGAAGCGACCCTGCTGGGAACACAGGCATATACAAGCAATTTGCAGAGTACCCGATATGCTTTTACGGTGGTGCGTCCCATTCTGGACGGGCTATGGAAGCCAGCCGGCCTGATCGCAGTGGAGGCTAACTTCAGTAATCTGGAGAATCAGGTGGCGGAGCTGGACAAGGTGACCCGGGGGAAATCTATCCTTGTGGATCAAGCGGGCAAAGTCATCTATGACAGTGAGCAGAAGCTGCTGACTGCGGATATTTCCCGGTCCTCCTTATTCCGTGCTGCGGAAGGGAGCTCCGGGAGCTTTTATGACACCGTATCCGGCAAAGACCGGCTTAATATTTATTCAAGCTCAACCAAGACGAATTGGAAGGTGATTATTTCCATACCGGTGGACGAATTGACCCGTGGAGTGAAGCTGACCCGCAATGCAACTATAGGTGCTACTCTAATCATCATTGTGCTGGCCCTGATCATCTCGCTCATTCTGTCGTTTGCCCTGACCAAGCCGCTAACCCAGATGATCCAGCTTATGAAAAAGGTACAGAACGGCGACCTTGATGTGACCTTCCGCATTAAACGCCGTGACGAGATTGGTCTCCTGGGGCATCAATTCAACCGGATGCTGGCCCGTATTCGTCAATTGATTCAGGATATTTATCAGATTGAGGAGCAGAAGAAGGAGGCGGAGCTGCAGGCGCTTCAGAGCCAGATCAATCCGCATTTTATCTATAACACGCTTGAAACCATCCGGATGACCGCAGAGATTAATGATGATGTGGAAGCCGCTGACATGATCTCCATTCTGGGGAAGCTTCTGCGCTATAGCACCAGTGACTTGAGCGGCTGGGCGACGATGAAGCAAGAGCTGCTGTATGTGCGTAACTACGTGGAGCTGCTGGGCAGCCGGTATCCTGGCAGATTTGAGCTGACGATTGATGTTCCAGAGGCGCTTGACAGCTATTCCATGATTAAGCTGGTGTTTCAGCCGATTATTGAGAATGCTGCTTATCACGGGCTGGATGATACCAAATCCCGGATGCAGCTGAGCATCAAGTGTGAGTATACAGAGCAGAAGCTTCTGTTCCATATCCGTGATAACGGCTGCGGAATGGATCAGGTTACACTAGATAAGCTAAGGGAGCGGCTCCGGCACGAGCTACCCCCGAAGAAGAGCATTAATGGAGGGATTGGCATGGCCAATGTACACCAGCGCCTTCAGCTTCATTACGGTCCGGCCTATGGGATTGAGGTGTTCAGCAAGTCGGGCGAGGGGACGGATGTAATCTTGTCATTACCGCTGCCGGGGCTTGCCGCCGGGAATGGAAGGGAAGATCCTTTTAAGGAGGAATGAGCTTGAGATGGAGGATTGTACGCTTTCCGGTGTATACTGTACTGCTGCTGATGCTGCTCCTGCTGGCAAGCGGCTGTAGCAGTAGAGGGTCGGCATCGGTCCCGGCGGCTTCTGCCGGAGAGGAAGCGGCTTCGGGGCTGTCCGGGACCATCGTGATGCTGACGAACCGGATTGACCTGATTGAGAATGGGACCTTCAGGGACTACGCGGATGAATTCAGGAAGCGGTATCCTGAGGCGCATGTGGAATTCGAGGGGCTTTCTAACTATGCCACGGATATCCTGGTCCGCTTGTCCACCAAGGATACAGGGGATGTGCTGTTGCTGCCGGTCAATCTGCCTGCGAAGGAGCTGGAGCTTTTCTTCGAGCCTTTGAGCGGGGAGCTCGCGGCGCAGGAGCGATTCACGACCTTTGCAACCTTTGGCGGCAAGCGGTACGGTCTGTCTACAGGTACGACTACGAGCGGAATCGTCTACAACAAAAAGGCTTTTGAGCAGGCGGGAATTGAGCAGGTACCGCAGACGCTGGATGAGTTCTACGCGGCCTGTGCCAAGCTGAAGCAGGCGGGCATTATCCCGCTGTATATGAATTACGGGGCAGTCTGGCCGCTGCGGGAGTGGGGCAATAACCTGGTTAATTATATGACGGGTAACCCTGATTATTTGAATGATATGGTCCATGAGGACAGCCCTTGGCAGATCGGTAACGAATGGGGGCAGGCTCTGGGAATTGCCAGGACGATGCTGGCCAAGGGCTATGTCGAGGAACAGCTATTCTCCAACAGCTGGGAGATCTCCAAAGCCAGGCTGGCCAAAGGAGAAGCGGGCATGTATCTCCAGGGGAACTGGACCATCCGGCAGATTATGGATGCAGGTGCTTCACCGGAGGATATCGGCTTCTTTCCTTTTCCCTATGATAATCACCAGGTCCACTATGCTGCGCTGAATCCCGACTGGTTCATGGGGGTTAGCAGGTACAGCCGCAATAAAGAGCTTGCGATGGCTTGGCTGGAGTATTTCATTACAGAAACGTCGTATGCGAGAGATTGGGGATTTCTTCCGGCGAAGGGTTCGGACGAACCCGCTTTACAGCAATACAGCGAGTTCCTCTCCTATCACCCAAAGCTGGTTGAGGCTACGGTGCAGACGGATGCTTTCATTGATCTGGCGAACCGGACGAAGCTGAGCTTCTGGTCGGGCGATTATATTCAGGATGTGCTCGCGGCACCGGATCTGCAGAAGTCCTTTGACCAGTTGAATGCGAAATGGAAGGAAGCGCGCATGAGTCAGCAGTCTGTCCCGTAACCGCCGGGGTCTGCACAGTAAGCAAGATCAAATTCTGGAGGTAGTGTTGTGGCCAAAAAAGTAACGATGCAAAAAATAGCCGATCATCTTGGGGTCTCCAAGTTCGTCGTATCCAAATCGCTCTCCGGCAAGGAGGGGGTCAATGAGACCACCCGTGAGCGGGTGATTCAAGCTGCCTCTCAGCTTGGATATTTCACCCAAAAAAACGCCTATGTGCAAAGTCCCAAGCGCCGTTCTCTGTCTGGAGAGCAAGACCGCAATAAGCAGTCCGTGCTGGTGCTGATGCCCAATATCCGCTCTCAGACCCAGGATTCACTATATTGGGGCAAAATCGTAGATGGCATTGCGCTGGCGCTGGATCAGGAGGGGCTGGGCATGGTGATCATCTCAGAGCACCGGGCCGATAATTTCGTAAATGTCCTTAATCCGGACGGCCTGCTCGGTCTGATCGGAGTTGGGCAGATCTCCACCTCACTGCTGCTAGAGGTGCATCGGATCGGGCTTCCGCTGGTCATGATCGACCATGAGGATGCTTTAATTCCGTGTGATACGGTATTTGCGAATAACATCGATTCGATGACCCGGCTCGTCAATCATCTGATTGGCACCGGACATACGTTATTTCACTTTGTCGGCAGTATCCGTTACTCCTGCAGCTTCCGTGACCGCTGGATAGGGTTCCGCAGCGCGCTGGAGGAGAGTCAGCTGAAGCCCCCGGCTATCGATGATGAGCTGCTGCTGGAAGGGATGTATGACGAAGCGCTCCGTGAAGAATTCAGACGCTGGGTCGCCGCACGACAAGAGTCGGATACCTTGCCCACTGCGCTCGTATGCGCGAACGACTTCACCGCTCTTGCTGTTAGCGAAGTGTTGCGGGAAGCCGGGCTTGCTATTCCCGCTGACATTTCGGTCACAGGCTTTGACAATATCGAGGATTCCCTGCGGGGGGTTACTCCGCTTACAACCGTGCATGTTCCTAAGGAGGCTATGGGCCGGGCAGCTGTAGAGAAGCTGCTGAACCGTATCCAGAATCCCGCTGTACCGCTGGAGAAAATTCTGATCTCCGCAGATATCGTCCACCGCGACTCTGTGGGAAATCCCCGGGCTTGAAGCAGCAAAATAACCCCACAAAGTGGAGCTTTAGCTTAAATATAAGAATTTATATGTTGCACACGATAACTTATCCTTCTATTTCTCGCTAAAACGGTACCGTCCTCTAAAAGGACGGTACCGTTTCCGCTTGTTTGCGTTATTTCAATTGCAGGTTCCGTTCGATCAAAGCGATACGCTGCTGTACGCAAGCATAGGAACGAAGCGGATCTTCAGGAGTATTCACGACATAATCCAGCAGTTGATCTATGGTAGTGGTGGCTACATGGATGCGGGTATCGGAGGAAGCGTAATAGATGAAGACCTCGCCGTTATCACGGGCGATTATACCGTTGCAGAAGACAACGTTAGATACGTCACCGACGCGTTCTTCGCCGTCCGGAGCAATGAAATGCCCGCCTGGGGCATGAGTTACGCGGTTAGGCTCTGCAAGATCAGACAAGAAGGCATACAGCACATAGCGCAGTCCGGCAGCGGTGCCCCGGACACCATGGGCGATGTGCAGCCAGCCGAGCGGTGTTTTGATCGGGGCCGGCCCTTGGCCGTTTTTGACCTCTTTGATGGTATGGTAGTAGCGCTGGTCTATAATCGTCTCACGGGTGATAACAGCGTTCTCAATCTGCTCCGATAAGCCCCAGCCGATGCCGCCGCCGGAACCGGCGTCGATGAACCCGTCCTGCGGGCGCGTGTAGAAGGCATACTTGCCGTCAACGAACTCTGGATGCAGGACCACGTTGCGCTGCTGGGCGGAGCTGGTCTTAAGATCGGCGAGACGCTCCCAGGTCTTGAGATCCTTGGTGCGGGCAATGCCGCACTGGGCAACTGCGCTGGACAAATCACCAGGGGGAGCGTCCGGGTCCTTGCGTTCGCTGCAGAACAGGCCGTAGATCCAGCCGTCTTCATGCTGCACAAGGCGCATATCGTAGACGTTAATATCCGGGTCTGCGGTCTCGGGAAGCACTACCGGGTGATCCCAGAAGCGGAAGCCGTCCACCCCGCTGCTGCTCTCGGCAACAGCGAAGAAGGATTTGCGGTCATGGCCTTCCACACGGGCAATGATGTAGAATTTGCCGTTCAGCTCAATGGCGCCGGGATTGAATACGCCGTTCACTCCGATTCTCTCTGCGAAATAAGGGTTGCTCTCTTCATTGAAGTCGTAACGCCAGATCAGGGGGGCGTGCTCCGCAGTGAGCAGGGGATACTTGTAGCGGTCATAAATACCGTTGCCGTAAGGCAGCTTCTCATTGGTGCGGCCGATGAGAGCTTCATAGCGCTGCGTCAACGCCTGCTTCCGTTGTTCAAAGATTGTGCTCATTAAATAATCTCCTCTACATGTAATGGTTCGCCAAGCCGTCTAATCATCTCGAAGCAGGCCCGGCTGTTATGATAGGGACATTTCCAGGCGCTCACCTTGGGAGTATGAGCCAGCGGCTGCAGGGATTCATCTACACCCCAGTGCCATTCGCCCAGCTTATGATCAATAATATATTTCTCTGTGAAGCTCCATGAGTTCTCAGCGGCTTCCAGGAACCGCGAATCTCCGGTTAACTGATACGCATTGTAGAATCCGACCATGGCTTCAGCCTGCGGCCACCAGTCCCTGGACTCATGGGCTTTATCGATGAGTCCGCTACGATAGGCCTCATTCCAGATTCCGCCATCCACTTCAATCCCCTCTGCCAGCGCAGCTTCGGCCATCGACAGGGATGCCTTGCGCACACGCCCAAGCAGCTCCTCGTCCCCAAGGGTCTCCGCAGCTTCATAGAGCAGCCAGCTTCCTTCTATGTCGTGGCCGAAGGAGATAAGCTCTGACTTCACCCGCCACTCTTCATCCATGAACAGATGGAAGTGCTTGCCGTCCGAATCCAGAATATGCTCCAGCATGGTTTCGATCAGCTCAGCTAGCTTGTTACGAAGAAGCTCTGACTTCCACACCCGGTACAAGCCGGTGTACCCTTCCAGTACATGCAGATGCGTATTCATGGATTTCTTCTCATTCATATCCTTCGAACTGAGGCTTAGGGAGTCGGTCATCTCCCACTCCTGTGACAAGGCTTCGATATACCCTGTGTGAAGAGGGTCATAACCGTACTTCTCAATCAAATGGAACAATTGGGTTGCTTGGCGCAGGACGTCTTTCCGGCCGGTGGCATGATGGTACTCAGCCAAGGCATAGATGACAAAAGCGAGTCCGTAGATTTGCTTCTTAGGCTGGGAAGCAGCGCCGTGCTCATCCACCATCCAGAAGAATCCGCCAAATTCGGGATCTGTGAAATACTGAATGAGATAATCATAGGCGCGTTCCGCCATAGTCAAATATTCTGCCGTTCCATAGATTCTGTAAGCACTTGCAAATGTCCAGAGAATCCGTGCATTCAGTACAAGGCTTTTGTCTGCACCGGGTATCACCTGCAGCTGGTTGTTCATCTCACCGATAAAGCCGCCATGAGTTTCGTCGATGGTCTGCTTCATCCAGAAGCCGAGAATGTTGTCTAACAGCTCAGCTTCCAGCCGGGTGCGCCACACTTCGGTTGCATTGTTCATCCTGTTCTGTTCACTCCTTAATATTGCTTGCTGGTATGGGAGTTGTCTTTTTTATAATTGTTATTATTATGTTAGTGTATAATAATAACTATATATAACCATGTTATAACCCTTTTCGGGCTGGAATTCAAGCGGGAAATGGATGAAGTAAATTGAAGACTATAAAAGTGGATATGGACACATTTTCTATTGGATCTGTAAAGTTTATAATTATTGATAACGCTATCATAGCGGCTCAAATGACGGGGGCGATAAGGTGGTAATCCGGATCATGATTGCGGATGATGAGGAAGTGATCCGCCGCGGGCTTGAGAAGATTGCTTCCAGAATGGATGTGGAAGTCAGGGTAATCGGCTCATACGGCAACGGGCTTGAGGCCTGGAACCATCTGCAGGAGCTAAGCCTGGAAGAGATCGATCTTCTTATTACAGATATCAAGATGCCAAGAATGGATGGATTCAAGCTGATTGAAGAGGCGAGAGCGCATCTCAAGCAGTTGCCAATAGCTGTACTGAGCGGCTTCAGTGAATTCGACTACGCCCGTAAGGCGATGCGCTTCGGTGTGCTTGATTATTTGCTTAAGCCGATCGATAAGGCCCAATTATATGATCTGCTCAAAAGCGTAGAAGCGACTAAGCAGACGCCTGCGGCTGCTCTCCCGGATGAAGTACCGCATCAGCCTTCTGAAGGCGGGGAGCATTATGTGGTAGAGCAGATGAAGAGTATTCTTCAACTGGAATACGGGCTTAATTTCGAGCTTGAGCGGCTGGCTGAGGCCGTGGGAATGAATGCGAGTTATATCAGCAGGCTGTTCAGGCATAAGACAGGGCAGACCATTACGGACTACCTGATCGGCATCCGCATTGTGGAGGCCAAGAAGATGCTGCTCCATCATCCGGACCTGAAGAATTATGAGATTGCTGACAAAGTCGGCTACAGTGATCCGGTCTATTTCAATAAGCTGTTCAAAAAGATGTGCGGCATGACGCCCAAGGAGTATAAAGGCCGGTACAGATCATGATATGCGTCTCTTAGAATGATACGAACACATTTGCACTGCCCTTCATCTCCCCAGAGGTGATTGAGCAGTGTTTTTCTTTATTGTATTTTTTATATAACAAAAATAACAAATTGAAGACTAGAAAAAGCAATTGAAACCATCGTTTTGAGGGGTTATACGGTCTATAATTGCGATGTAAGCGATAACAACAGCGAATCCAAGGTGAATACAGGTTGATTTAAGTTCTGTTTATTGGAATGACGGATCGTATTGTTATTGTTTTGTTATTAACCTATTTCGTTCCAAATGAAGAGAGGGGTCAGAAATATGATGAAAAAAACCAAAGCAGTTACCGGGTTGGCAGCGCTGACACTGATGGCCGGGCTGTTCTCCGGCTGTGCATCTGACAACAATAACGCCACTAATGCGGCAGCAACCAATGCAGGCGGCAACACAGGTACCACTGCGGAGGCAACAGCCGCTCCAGAGGGAGATGCCGCCAAGGATCTCAAGGGTGATATTACGGTGATTACGCAGCGGACGGATATCGTGGATACCGTGTTCAAAGACTACGCCGCCAAGTTCAATGAAAAATATCCGAATATCAAAGTGAATTTCGAAGCCTTATCCAACTATGAGGATCAGATCAAAATCCGCATGAGCACCAGTGATTACGGGGATGTTCTGCTGCTGCCAACCAGCGTAGCGATTAAGGATCTGCCGGACTTCTTCGAGCCGCTGGGTAAAAAGTCTGACCTGGAACAGCAATATACAGGCCTGGAAGAGCGGACAGTAGACGGGATTTCCTACGGCATTCCAATTACGGTTAATTTCTCCGGCGTGATCTACAACAAACAGGTCTTCAAGGACGCCGGAGTGACCGAGGTTCCAAGAACCTTTGACCAGTTCTCTGCCGCTCTGAAGAGCATCAAGGAGAAGACGGATGCCGTCCCTCTCTACACGAACTATGCTGCGGGCTGGACGCTGACCCAGTGGGAAGCGGATCTGGCTACCGTTGCCGGAGACCGTGAATATGTCAATATCGGCCAGGTGGCCTCTGACGATAACTTCGTTCCAGGCCAGCCGCACTACGAGCTGTACAAGGTAATGTACGATGCGGCCAAAGACGGTCTGATTGAAGAGGACCCTACTACAACAGACTGGGAATCCTCCAAGGCAGATCTGGCAAACGGTAAAATCGGTACCATGATGCTTGGCTCCTGGGCGATCGGTCAGATCAAAGGGCTCGCTGCCAGCCCGGATGATATAGGCTTCATGCCATTCCCTACCAACGCCGACAAGATCCTGGTGCCTCTGTCTGACGACTATAATCTGGGGGTTAGCATTCACAGTAAAAACAAAGAGGCCGCCAGAGCCTGGGTAGACTGGTTCATCAATGAATCCGGTTACCCGACTACAGAAGGCGGGGGCATGAGTCCGGTAAAAGGAGCCGAATTGCCTGAAATTCTCAAGCAATTTGCAGGCACTGACATTACCTTTGACACGCTTGCTCCAGCCAAAGCCGGTGAAGAGGGCTGGGTGGATGCCATTGATAAAGAAGCTGAAATCGGTCTCTGGCAGCCTGACTTCAAGAAAGTAATCATCGAGGCGGCAATTGGCAACCGCAAGCAATCCTATGATGACATTATGAAAGAACTGAATGATAAATGGAAAGCAGCCAGAGCCAAAATTGTGACTGCCAAGTAAATTAAAGAACAAAAGAAAGGGGAGATGCCGGTAACGGCATAGTCCCCTTCACTTTTGCAGGGATGGAAGCGGACTTAAGAGCAGTAAGTTTTCTGGAGGTGTGGAGAGTGCCCAAATTGTCTAACATGAGCTATAAAAATCAACGGATTTTGATCATCTTTTTATTTTCGCTAGTACCCGTAGTTCTGCTGCTGACGTTCTCCTATTTACCTGTGTTTAAAATGTTTCAGTACAGCTTCACCAGCTGGAACGGGCTAAGCAAAAATATGGAGTATATCGGCTTTGACAACTACAAGACGATCTTTACCAAGCCGGAGTACTTCGCCGTATTCAAGGTCAGCTTGTATTACTTTTTTGCCACCTTTGTCCAGATGGGGCTGGCGCTTTATTTTGCCACGATTCTGAGCTTCAATGTCCGGATGAAGAACTGGTTCAAGGGGATTCTGTTCTTTCCGACCTTGCTGAATGGTGTGGCGATTGGGTTCATCTTCCTGTTCTTCTTCAAGCCGGAAGGCACTCTTAATACCATTCTTGATCTGCTTGGACTCGGGGCGCTGCAACAGAAATGGCTGCTGAATCCGCAGCTCATTAACATCTCTCTCGCTTTTGCCTCGGTATGGAGGTATATGGGGATGAACTTTATTATCTTCCTTGGCGCAATTTCCTCGATCGGCAGCGATATCTATGAAGCCTCGGAGATAGACGGCGCTAACCGCTGGCATCAGTTCCGGCATATTATCATCCCAAGCATCAAGCGCATCCTGCAGCTCAATCTGATCCTCGCAGTCAGCGGGGCCATCGGTGTGTTTGAGATTCCGTACGTGATGACCGGCGGCTCCAACGGCAGCGGCACTTTTGTCATCCAGACCGTCGATGTGGCCTTCAAATACAGCAAGCTGGGGCTGGCTTCTGCAATGGCTGTGGTACTGCTGGGCATCGTTGTTCTGGTTACCATTCTGCAGCGCATTCTGATCAAGGAGGAGAAATAGAGCGATGCATACTTTGAAATACAACGTGGCGGCTTTCTTCAAATATCTCTCCCTGGTGCTGGGTGCGCTGATGGCGCTGATCCCGATTGTCGTTGTCTTCTTCGCTTCCTTAAAGACCAATGCTGAGTACGCTTCAACCGGTCCGCTGACCCTGCCCGAGAACTGGCTGAATTTCACCAATTACACCAAAGCCTTCGTAGACGGAAACATGCTGCTCGGCTTCATGAACACACTTATTATCGTCCTGATCTCCATTGCGGGCGCTACGCTTACCGGTTCAATGATGGCTTATATTCTGGCCCGCTTCAAATTCAGAGGCAGTAAGGCGCTGATGGGGGCTTTTCTGCTGGCTACGCTGATTCCCGGAGTAACGACGCAAGTAGCGACTTTTCAGATCATCAATGCTCTGGATTTGTTCAATACCCGCTGGGCGCCGATTCTGATGTATCTGGGGACCGATATTATCGCTGTCTATATCTTCATGCAGTTCCTGGACTCGATCTCTGAATCGCTGGATGAATCCGCAATGCTGGATGGTGCCTCCTACTGGACGATCTACTGGAGAATCATTCTTCCGCTGCTGAGTCCGGCCATTGTGACGGTGATTATCGTGAAGGGTGTTAATATCTACAATGACTTCTATACCCCGTTCCTGTATATGCCAAAAAGCAGCCTGCAGGTCGTATCTACCGCATTGTTCAAATTCAAAGGACCCTACGGCTCCCAGTGGGAGGTTATCTGCGCCGCGATTATGATCGCCATCATTCCGACGCTGATTGCGTTCGTAGCGCTGCAAAAATACATTTATAACGGCTTCGCCCAAGGGTCGGTCAAATAAAGCGGCAAACCGGGGAGCAACACACCACCGCAGCGGCTGCTGCAACTATCATTGGAGGGATTCTATTATGAGAGAAGTTAAACTGACGGCCAGCCAGAGTCTGCCGAATATGCCTTGGCAGGACAGACCTGCCGGGAATGACAATCCGGTCTGGAGACATAGCGATAATCCGGTGATCAAGCGCAATCCGGCGAAGGGGGTCGCCCGTATCTTCAACAGCGCGGTGATCGCTTACGAGGGCAGCTTCCTGGGAGTCTTCCGTGTGGAGGATCACACGACCCGCCCCCATCTGCGGATGGGCCGCAGCGCGGACGGCTTGGACTGGATTATTGATGAGCAGCCGATCCAATTCAAGGACGAGGCGGGCCATCCGTATATGCCGCGTTACGCATATGATCCCCGTCTGGTGAAGGTGGAGGATACGTATTACATCATCTGGTGCACGGATTTCTACGGGGCAGCGATCGGCGTTGCCAAGACACAGGACTTCAAGCACTTCGTCAGTCTGGAGAATCCGTTCCTGCCGTTCAACCGTAACGGTGTACTGTTCCCGAAGAAAATAGGCGGCAATTTCGTCATGCTCTCCCGTCCAAGCGACAGCGGACATACGCCGTTCGGCGATGTCTTCCTCAGTGAGAGCCCGGACTTCGTGTATTGGGGCAAACACCGGCATGTTATGACCAAGGGCGGACAAGGCTGGTGGCAGAGCACCAAGATCGGCGGCGGACCTGCGCCCATTGAGACCTCGGAAGGCTGGCTGATGTTCTACCATGGGGTTACCGGGACCTGCAACGGTCTCGTCTACAGCATGGGCGCTGTGATTCTGGATGCAGATGAGCCTTCGAGAGTGAAATACCGCTCCCGGAACTTCGTGCTGACCCCGGAAGAATGGTATGAGGAAAGAGGCTTCGTCAACAATGTACTCTTCCCTTGTGCTGCGCTCAGCGATGCGGATACCGGCCGGATTGCCATCTATTACGGGGCTGCGGACACCTATGTCGGCGTTGCCTACACCACTGTCCAGGAAATCGTCAATTACGTTATCGAGACTCATGAAGAGGTTGGCGATGATGCCGGTCCTGGCAGAATCTAAGCCGGAATCCTCTGCCCGCCATCGGCGGCATTTGCCGCATACAACAAAATCACAGCCACCAAGGAGCTGATGGTATATCATGAATAGGGTCATGAATACCAAGAATACATAGAATCTGGCGGTGGTTTTTTGAGCAGGTCAACAGTTCGGAGTACCTCTATTCTTTCTCGGCTGCATCCCTCCAAGTCGCTGGGGATGCGGCTCTTTCTGGTTTTTTTCATCGCGACCATGGGAATTGTGCTGTCTCTGGGTTATATTTCTTACGCTGTGGCCAGACATACGATTGAGAACAATGCATTGTCTGCTAATCAGCAGACTGTGGAGCAGACGGCTGAGAAGCTGGATGTCGTCCTGCTGCGCTATGAAGATAATCTGGGTCAGCTGTTCTACAATGAGGATATTCAGCAGGCGGTCGCACTGGCAGTTCCTGCTGCAGCAGATCCTGCGAAGCGTACAGAGCTGTCCACGGCGATTAACGGGGAGCTCGATCAATGGCTCTCGGCTGTACCCGGCGTGCAGGCAGTGTATCTGGTTCCGCTGGATGAAGCGTTGCCCGCAGCCGGAGCTGGTGAAGTGGATAATGATTTCCTGGCGGCTATCCGTGATGCAGCATGGTACAAGCAGCTGCAGGAGAAGCCGCAGAGCCGGTGGATTACCGAAGCGTTGAAGCAGGGAGAGGCTGAAGGAGTGGTGCGTTTCGCTAAGTCTGTGGCGGCGGAAGCGGGTCACACCGGTTATCTGGCGGTCTGCGATATTAAGAGTACAGAGCTTGACAGCCAGCTGAAAATGGTTGATCTGGGTCAGGGTTCCTATATCCAGTTGCTGACTGCCACAGATGAGCTGATTGCCTCTTCCCAGCAAGAGGAGACGGACACCTATCTGCGCCTGGGGGGAACCCTGTTCAAGGGATTAAGCGACACCTCCGGCTCCCTGCCGACCAAGGATGAGAAGGGCAAATCCATTCTTGCGGTCTACGGTACGCTGCATACCTCCGGCTGGAGACTGCTCGGTGTGGTGCCTTCCGGCAATCTGACCAGGGATGCGGGACGGATCCTTAACACGACCTACATAGCGGTGGCCGCCGCTGCTGCCGTTGCCGTACTGATAGGACTCTGGATGGTACGGATGGTCTCACGTCCGCTCTCACGTCTGCGGGATCTGATGGTCAAGGGGGCAGATGGGGATCTGCGCGTACGCACCGATGTCGTCACCCGTGATGAGATAGGCCAGCTGTCCGGCTCCTTCAACCTGATGATGGAGCAGATTACAGAGCTGGTCGTCCACACCAATGAGACCGCGCGTGAGGTTACGGAAGCAGCGGAAGCCCTTGGCAATGCCTCGCGGGACACAGCGGTGGCAGCGAAGGATATTGCCGCAGCCACGGAAGAGATTGCCGGCGGTGCCGGCAGCCTCTCACTGGAGGCGGACCGGGGTAATGAGATGACGGCTCAGATCTCGGAGAAGATGGAAGCTGTCATTGCAGTAGCCCATGAGATTGGCGGAACTGCGCATAGCGTGGAGCAAGCCAGTGCGGAAGGGGTAGTCAAGCTGCAAGAGCTGCTGGGCAGAACGCAAGAGACTGGCGACAGGACAGGCAAGCTGGTCCTTAAGGTGAATGAGCTTAAGGATACCGCCTCATCGGTCATTCAGGTGCTGGAGGTCATGCAGAGCATCACCCAACAGACCAATATCCTGTCGCTGAACGCCACTATTGAAGCGGCGCGGGCAGGCGAAGCGGGCAAGGGCTTCACGGTTGTCGCCGATGAAATCCGCCAGCTGGCGGAGCAGTCCAAGCGTTCCATTGCCGTGGTGGGCGAGATCACGGACCGGATCATGAGGGATATGCATGAGACGGTAGACGCCTTGTCCGAGGTTGCGCCGCTGTTCGGGGAGCAGATGGACTATGTTCAGAACACCAGTGAGATCTTCATTAGTGTACAGGGGCAGATGCATCAGCTGATTACCAGGCTGGATTCGGTATCTTCTTCGATTGACGGCCTGAACCACTCGCAGCAGGTCCTGTCAGAGACGATAGGTAATGTCAGCTCATTCGCCGAAGAATCCTCGGCCGCCTCTGAAGAGGTAGCCTCCCTTACCGGAGAACAGGAGAATGTAAGCGAATATCTGGTTACCCTCTCCAGTAAGCTGGAGAATGCCTCCTCCAGACTGCGGGAGCGATTATCCAAGTTCAACGTATGAGCCTAACTTCTTCAGACCGCTTTCCTTTATGGGAAGCGGTTATTTTGCTTTTAGAGCTGGGTATACTAGTACAGCATCAGATTTAAAATGGAGGACTCGGTGTAACGAACGAGGGAGCTCATATTCTGGAAGGAAGCCACCTTTAGCAAGTAAAGAACCCCATGGATTAAACTAAATATTCAGTTTGTAACGAACCATGAGAGATAAGTGTATTCGGTGCAACTAAAAACAGTTAAAAGGAAGGCCTGCCTCTCCTAACTGTATTCCATACAACTAAATTTGCCCGAATGGGCGAAAATCCAGGTATAGAGGCATTTTAATTGCACGAAATACAACTAAACAGAGATTCGGCGGCATATCCGGCGATTTAGTTGTACAGATTGCAATTAAGCCTCCCCCTTGGACCCTAATCGGGGCGTTGCTAGCCCTCAGCAAGCAATTAGTTAAAGTGATTCTCACACTTTTAAATCTGATGAGCTGCTAGTAGCCAAGGTATTTCAGCCCATTGGATGGAGGAATAGCAATTTGCACAAGCTGATTCATACACGCATATTTTGGGGTTGCCTGATCCTGTGTATGCTGCTGGCGGGCCTGATGATCAGGCTGGCCTGGGTACAGCTGCTGCTGAAGGATAGTGTAGTAAGCGGCACCCGTTACACAGTAGCTCAGATGGCAGAGCTGCAAAGTGAGCGGGAGACGGTGCTGGACAGCGGAAGAGGACGGCTGTATGACAAACACGGAAGGGCGCTGGCTGGAGAGACGGTCTGGACCGCTGCACTGTTCCCGCCGGAGGAAGAGCTTCAACGGCATCATGGTGCAGGTGAATATAACGATGACCAGCAGCTTCACCGTCTGGCGGAGATTCTTGGCGTCAGCTACAGCCAGCTGCAGGCAAGACGGCTGGGGCTGAAGGAGCCGTTGCTCTGGCCTTCCGGCCAAGGCACGGGGCCGCTGGCCCTGACCCTGCCGCAGGCCAGAGAAGTGGAGGCGCTTGCGATTGAAGGTGTCCGGGCGCTGCCTTTTGCCCGCAGATATAACGGCTCTGCATCCGGCCGACAGTGGCTCGGTTATCTGTCTGAAGCTTCAGGCGAAGCTGTCACTCAATCCCCTACAGGGCTGAGAATTCCAAGAACCGGCACAGACGGGCTGGAGAAGACGCTGGAGCCGCTGCTGCAGGGCGTGGGGCACACGGAGGCCGTTGCCCAGGTTGATGCGCGCGGCAAACGGGTTCCGGGAAGCCCGATCACAGTCAAGGCGCCGGGTAACCCCTATTATCCGCTGTCACTATATACCACGATTGATCTGAAGCTTCAGGAGAGCATTGAGCAGCTGGCGGCGGAAGCCGGGGTGAAGGAAGGGGCGATTGTGGTAATGGACAGCCGGAGCGGTGATATCGCAGCGATGGTCTCCTTGCCGTTCTACAATCCGCAGCAGGTCTCACCGCAGGGTGGAGAATGGAACAACCGTGCTCTTCAAGCGGCCGCCCCGGGCTCCATCTTCAAAATTGTTACGGCCGCTGCCGCACTTGAAGCCGGGCTCACCACACCGGAGGAGCCTTTCTTCTGTGCTGGGGCATATGGGAAATACGGATTGTCATGTCCCCACGGCAAAGGACACGGCGCCCTTACGCTTAAGCAAGGGTTCGCCGTGTCCTGTAATACTGTATTTGCTACGCTGGCCGAGCGGCTGAGCGGTCTGAAGCTTCAAGCTACCGCCCTTGCCCTTGGACTGGGCCGGAGCATTGGGTGGCAGGCGGAGAATACACTCGGTCTGCCGCTGCTCCGGCCGCTGGCCGGAGAGCAGCCGGGAACCATTTTTACCACGCTCCTGCCGGATGACGGCGGGGCGAGAGTCCAGACGGCGATCGGCCAGCGCGATGTGCGAATCACTCCGCTGCAGGCGGCGAATCTGGTCGTCACACTGCTGCATGGCGGTGAGGTGAGAGCGCCGCGGATTCTGGAGCGGGTTGCTTTTGCCAATGGACAGACGCTTAAGGAGCTTCCGGGACATCTGGCGCCAGCGCCGGAGGGGCGGATCGCTCCGGCCACTGCCCGTGTGCTGCTGGGCATGATGCGCAGCGTAGTCACAGAGGGCACAGGCCGGATGCTGAAGCCTGCCGCTTGGCCGCTCGCCGGCAAATCAGGCACGGCCCAGACGCTGGTGCATGGCACGCCGCGCAACAATCAATGGTTCATCGGCTATGGTCCGGTTGACCATCCGAAATATGCGGTGTCTGTGGCGATAGAGAATGTGGCTCCAGACAGTCCGCAGGCCGCCACCCGCCTGTTCGGTCAGGTGTTCGAGCTGTTGTCGGGGCTGGAAGGCGGATCAACCGGGGCCTGAGGGCCTGGACCGGCAGGCTGCGCATTAGACTCGGCATTCCCGGCCGGACTGCTGCTTACGGAAGCGCCTGCCGTAGAGGTTCCCGAGGCCGCGAAGGGCGAGACGACGAACTCCTCCTGCGGCAGATAGATCCACTGCTGGAGATATCCCTGCTGGAGCAGCTCCTTGAGCAGAATCAGCAGAATCGGCGACAGAATGAGTCCTGCTATCCCGAACAGGGAGGAGGACAGAATCACGAAGGAGAGCATCAGGAAGGCAGAGGAGACACCGATCGAATTCCCTGTGATTTTGGGCTCCAGCAGCTGTCTAACCACCATTACTACAGCCAGCAGAACGATGAGCCCGATAGCAAGCGAAGTATTTCCAACAATGAACAGATAGATGATCCAAGGGATTAGCACCGCAGGTACCCCGAGCAGCGGCAGCAGATCGACCACGGCGCAGACCAGCGCGATGGTGAGTACATTGCCCGTCCGAAGAATCAGCAGGCCAGCAAGAATAATGACGAAGGTGATGCTGATCAGGATCATCTGTGCTTTGATATAAGAACCGATAGCCTTGAATACATTTCCCTGCAGGAAGGCGTAGGCCGTCTTGAACGTCTTGGGCAGCTTCTCGTGGGCAATTCGGCGCCAGTCCTTAATCTCCATGCTGAGGAAAAAGGCGAGAATGATCGCAATCCCGAAATTAGCCATAAAGGAAGAGAAAGAGCCAAGCACTCCGACCATATATTTGAAGAAGGCGACCATCCACTTCGAGAGAATATTGGTGGCATCTGTGAAATAACCGTTCAGCTTATCTGTCACATCGGATGGAAGCGAATCGATTTTGTGCTGAAGATAGGTCGTAGTCTCTGCGAAATGCTGCTGGACCACGTATGTATATTTGGGCAGATTATTCTGGAGGTGAATCGCCTGAGTCGTAATCAGCAGTCCGGCACCGAACAGGACGCCCAGCAGGATGATCAGGAAGAGCACCACGGAGATCGCAGAGGCGAAGGGCTTGGCCATTCCCTTGCGGTTCAGGAAGCGGGCCAGCGGCTCAATCAGCAGAAATACAAAAAAGGACAGGAACACCGGCGCAGCCAGCTGGTACAATTTACTGAAGCCGAGCATCACTAAATATACGGTTAGAACAAGCAGCCCAATGTCGAAAAAGGTGCGCCAATATTTTCTGTACAGCGGCAGCATAGATTTAAACGACCCCTTTGTGAAGATGAATTTGTAACCTGCACTTCAACTCATTGTACACGATTTTAATAAAAAACGTCTATTTCTTTGGCAGCTGTGTTAAACTAGGAGGTGATGTTTTTTAAAGCTGTCGCTTCTACTTACTCTACTTGGCCGTATCACATCTATCTCCTAACAGACGTAAGGCGAGCCAAAGTCAACTCTGGAAAAGCGGTGATTGTACATGCAGACTTTGCTGCTCTGGCTATTTTATATCTCTACCTTTTATGCTTTTATTCCCGGTATGATCAGCCGTTTATTTGGTTATCGTGTCTTCCGTAAAGGAATTGGGCGTACGGATTACGGCCTGACCTTTGATGACGGGCCAGACCCGCATTATACACCGCTGCTGCTCGATCTGCTTAAGCGCTACGATGCGAAGGCGACCTTTTTTGTCGTTGGCTCGCACGCGGAGCAGCACCCCGAGATCATCAAGCGAATGCATGACGAAGGGCATTTGATCGGAATTCATAATTATGTGCACAAGACGAACTGGCTGATGCGTCCCGCCACGGTGAGGAAGCAGATTGACCGGACGGACGAGATCATCTTCTCCATTACCGGCGAGCGCAGCACGTATTACCGTCCTCCTTGGGGAATCGTGAACCTGTTCGACTTCTCCAAACGCCGTCAGGTGCAGATTGTGCTGTGGTCGGCGATGTTCGGCGACTGGAAGGAGAAGCTTGGAGCGGAGAAGCTGACCGAGAAGCTCATTGCGAAGCTCGGCCCGGGGGAGGTGCTTCTGCTGCATGACTGCGGTACGACGATCGGCGCTGATCCGAATGCACCGGAGCATATGCTGATTGCGCTGGAGCGGATGCTGGCCGAGGCCGAGCGGCGCGGACTGCACAGCGTCCGGATTGACGAGATGATCAAGGCGGTGCAGCGCTCCCCGATCACGCATTTGTCCTTCGGCAAGCGGCTGCTTGTCGGTTTATGGCTGGGCTGGGAGAAGCTCTTTCAGCTGCTGTTCCAGATCAAGACAATCTCGCAGGAAGACCCGTTCCTGCATTACCGGCTGCGCAAGTACCAGGGCAGAACGGTCCACATGGATAATGGCGAGACCTTAAGCAAGGGCGACAAGGTGATCGAGCTGCATTTCGATAACAGGCAGCTATTCGAGCTGGGAGTTCATTCCCGTTCCACTGCCCAGCTTGCGATCCGCCTGATCCGCCGGATGGAGAAGGATCTGCCGGTGCTGGCCGAGCGGATTTGCGGTGATGTGGAGCTAGCTGAAGCCAAAGCGCTCTACGGAGTCAGCATGATCAACCGCGGGCCGGAGAAGTTCGGCTTCATCGTACTGGATCTGCCCAGCGGACTGTTCGCCAGCAGCACCAAGTTCTACCTTAGTATTCTCATGAGTGTGATTCATCCGTCAGGCGGCGCAAGACTTAAGGAACGGAGTGACCAACTGGTGCCTAAGATGATACTGATGCCGGTATCGCAGCTTCTGGACCAGATGAACCGTCAGCTTCCGCACAAGCATGTGGAGCGGGTACACGAAGAGGAACGGACGCTTGAAGCTGAGCTTCCCGGAGCAACGGTAGTTCATTGAAGACGAAGCATACGCAGTTTAATGCACTTATATTGATTACAATCTCCGCTGGCCTATTTTGGGCTGGCGGTTTTTTAGTTCCTGCACATGATGCAACATCCTTCTCCTCAAAGCTGCAATTCCTGCAGCAAAAAGAGCAGCTCCAACCGAATTTGCGGTTGGAGCTGCTCATATCATCATTACATTTGCTTAAGGCTGCGGCTCTAACGATTAGATCTTCAGCACGCCGCCCTTGCTTGCATTGGTAACCAGCTTGGAGTAACGGGCCAGATAACCGGTCTTCACCTTCGGCTCGAATTCTTTCCAGCCCTGGCGGCGGACCGCCAGCACTTCCTCGTCAACCAGCAGCTCGATCTTGCGGTTGTTGAGGTCCAGCTCAATGATATCGCCATCCTCTACAAAAGCGATCGGGCCGCCCTCAGCCGCTTCCGGCGAGATATGGCCGATGCTGATCCCGCGGGAGGCACCGGAGAACCGTCCGTCCGTGATCAGGCCGACCTTGGCGCCCAGGCCCATACCGACGATCTGCGAAGTCGGCGCCAGCATTTCCGGCATGCCCGGTCCGCCCTTCGGACCTTCATAACGGATAACGACTACATGGCCTTCTTTGACCTTGCCGTTCGCGATACCTTCCAGTGCTTCTTCCTGAGAGTCGAAGCAGATGGCAGGTCCTTTGTGATAGCCGCCAACAGAAGCATCCACGGCACCCACCTTGATGATGGAGCCTTCAGGAGCCAGGTTGCCGTAGAGTACAGCCAGTCCGCCAACTTGGGAATAGGGGTTGTCGATGGTATGAATAACAGATGTATCCTGGATCTCATGGCCGGTTACATTCTCGGCCAGTGTCTTGCCGGTAACCGTCATGCAATCGCCGAAGATTGCGCCCGGCTTCTTCAGTAATTCGTTCAGCACGGCGCTTACGCCGCCCGCCCGGTCCACATCTTCGATGAAGATATCGGAGGCCGGAGCCAGCTTGGCCAGGTAAGGAACCCGGTTGGCTACTTCGTTGATGCGTTCCAGCGGATAATCGATTTCGGCTTCCTGAGCCAGTGCCAGGGTATGCAATACGGTGTTGGTCGAGCCGCCCATTGCCATATCCAGCGCGAAGGCATTGTCCAGCGATTCCTGGGTTACGATATCACGCGGCTTCAGGTCCAGCTTGATCAGCTCCATGAGCTGGGTTGCTGACTTGCGGACGAAGTCTCTGCGTTCTTCGGCTACGGCCAGGATGGTGCCGTTGCCCGGAAGCGCAAGGCCCATAGCTTCAGCCAGACAGTTCATGGAGTTGGCAGTGAACATGCCGGAGCATGATCCGCAGGTAGGACAGCCGTATTGTTCGAGTTCGAGCAGCTCAGCATCGTTGATCTTGCCGACCTGATGCGCGCCAACGCCTTCAAATACAGAAGTGAGGGAGAGCTTCTTGCCTTTGCTGTCTACGCCGGCCTTCATCGGCCCGCCGCTGACGAAGATTGTCGGGATGTTGACGCGCAGTGCGCCCATCATCATGCCCGGGGTGATTTTATCACAGTTGGGAATGCACACCATACCGTCGAACCAGTGCGCGGATACTACCGTTTCCAGAGAGTCGGCAATGATCTCGCGGCTTGGCAGCGAATAACGCATACCGATATGACCCATGGCAATCCCGTCGTCAACGCCGATTGTGTTGAATTCGAATGGAACCCCGCCGGCTTCACGGATGGCTTCCTTCACGATTTTGCCGAATTCCTGCAGATGCACATGACCCGGAACAATATCGATATAGGAATTGCAGACCGCGATGAACGGTTTGCCGAAATCCTCTTCTTTAACGCCTGCTGCCCGCAAAAGGCTGCGGTGAGGAGCGCGGTCGAAGCCTTTTTTGATCATATCTGATCGCATTTTCTTGTTTGCCATGATGACTTTTCCCCCTAACAGTATTGGTGAAGCGAATATAGTGCCGCATTAACGCATTGCAATCCCGAAATATACGTATCTGCGGTGATTGGTTACGAACGTTAATAGAGAGTCTATCACAAAAATCCTGTTTTTTCTACCGGGCAGTGTGAAGTTTGTCGGGGGGGCACGCATGTAAAGTCTGGGCTAATATACAGAAAGAAGCCTATTCCGTATAGGATAGACTTCGGCAAATTGATATAGCATGGCAGCTTCATTCTATAGAGAGCGCCGGATGGCGGCACGCTGCAGGGAGATCATCCACTCTACGGACGGCTCCACGAGCGGGTTCAGCAGCCGTCTGACCGCAGGCTGGGCGAGCAGCACCGTACATCCTACTGCACTAGCGAGCAGCAGCGCTGCTCCGGCCGGGTTGCCGATATAAGTATACAATCCGGAAATCACCGCCGTGCGGACCACAAAGCCATGCAGCAGAAAAACATAGAGGGTCCGGCGTCCCAGGCCGGTCATGCGGCTTAACCCGTAAGGCACCAGGCCCAGAAATGCCAGAGAAGCGATGAATTGCAGGCCATAGACCGCGAGGCGGAACAGACCCGCGTACCATTCATGGGCGCCAAGCTGCATATAAGTCATACTGCCGTATAGCCAGCCTATGGGGAGATTACTGCCAAGCAGGCCGATAGCAAGGAGCAGCAGGAGAGAAGCGGCGGCGGCAATGCTTTTGACATACCGCTGATACAGCTTCACGAAAGCCCCGAAGGAGAAATGGTACCCGATCACAAAAAAAGGCAGATACACAAAGGTGCGGCTGATGCTGAACCAGATCCCGTCCAGTTGCAGATAACCTACGGCCACCCCTGCGGTAAGAGCGAAGGCCAGTTGGGCGCTGCGGGTCCAGCGGCTTATGCCCAGCATCAGCAGGCGCCAGCAGATGTGGCTGGCCAGGAACCAGAGCAGCAGATAAGGAGCGAAGAACGAATGCTGTATATTATTCACATGAAACAGGGAGGCGTCAAGTAGGGAGTAGAGGCTCTGAAAAATAACATATTGCAGGGCAAGCTGCAGGAGGATTTTGCGTCCTGGCGCTCCATGCAAGCTTGAACGGGCAAAGTATTCGGTCACCAGTACAAACAGCGGCATATGAAAACTGAAGATCCACTGGTAAAGCGTGTGAAGTCCGCTCATTTCTTGAATCAGGGGTTCGATCGCATTGGCCACAAAGACAGTTACAATAAGCATGAAGCGCAGATTAAGAAAAAAGGTCTCTCCGCGCGTGTTAAGCGGGCTTACCCGGGTCATGACGTAACCTCCAATGAAATTAGGGTTTGCGTAGGGTTCGATACTTTAATTTTAAAATACATGATTTCCGGACAATAAATTGTGAAATACATCACAATAGTAAGCGCTATCATTGGAAGTGGATAGGGCCAGATGTGGCGAAGTCTTGAAGGTTGTTTGAATTCACCGATTCCCTTATAATTTTCAGTATGCAGGAATCGGGAGTGAACACTAATGAAAAAGAATATAATCAGACGCCGTGTGCTTATTGGAGTGGTGTTGGTTCTACTGGTGGCGGGGGTGTTTATATGGAGATATCTGACCCCGTATAAGCCGGAGGCACGGGCTGAAACCGCTCTGATTTCTGCCGGGGGAGTCACTGTAGAGCAGAATGACAACTGGATCTCGTTCGAGCCCTCAGTGGTGCTCGGCACCGCCGTAATCTTTTATCCGGGAGCACTGGTCAAGGCAGAAGCATACGCGCCGCTGGCCCGTAAAGTTGCCGCTGCCGGTCACCCGTTCTACATTGCCAGAATGCCGCTTAATCTGGCTGTAATCAAAGGGGATGCCGCCGAAGAGATTATCCGCGTGCATCCGAAGCAGTCCTTCGTCCTGGGCGGACATTCGCTCGGCGGCGTAATGGCTTCACGCTTCGCTGCGGATCATGCCGGCCAGCTGGAAGGCGTTTTTTTTCTGGCCTCGTATCCCGATGAGAAAGGCAGCCTGAAGGACACCACGCTATCCGTCTTGTCTGTGCTTGGCACGCAGGATGAAGTCGTAGATCAGAAGAGCTATAACAAAGGGCGTTCCTATCTGCCGGGCAATACCGTATATGTGTCGGTTGACGGCGGTAACCATGCCCAATTCGGCAGCTATGGCGCGCAAAAGGGTGACGGGACCGCTACGATTACCGAAGATGAACAGCAGACCCGGACCGTCCGGGCGATGCTGGACTGGCTGGGGAATCTGCGCCAGAGTAAATGAACAACGAATACCTGAAGTAATATATCTTATGCAAAGGAGCGCTGGAATGCCTGTATTGCACATCAATGAACTCTCCGTTCCCGTAAGCGGCATCCTGTTCGATAAGGACGGCACGCTGCTTGATCTCCTGGCCACCTGGGGCAGCTGGGCCGAACTGGTGCTTGAGGGGCTGGGCAGCCAGCTGACTTTAATGGGCAGCAGACCCGTTACGGGAGCCGATCTGGCCCCGGTGCTGGGGACGACGCATGATGCTTCCGGACGAATTACCGGTTATGATCTCGCCGGTCCGCTCTCGATGGCAACGGCTGAGGAATCCACCGGAATTCTGGCCTGGCAGCTCTATACAGCAGGTCTCCCATGGAATGAGGCGGTGACGCGCGTGAATGCCATCTCCAAGGAGGCCATGAATGAGCTTCGCCGCCGCCGTACGGCTGTACCCATGCCGGGAGTATTGCCATTCCTGGAGCAGTGTGCCGCCGCTTCCCTGAAGCTTGGCGTTGTGACCTCTGACAATCTGTCCACTACCCGTGAGCATCTGGAATGGCTTGGCATCTCCGGGTACTTCGGGGCGGTGGTTACCCGCGACAGGGTAAAGTACGGCAAGCCTGCACCGGAGATGGCCGAGAAGGCCTGCCGGGAGCTGGAGCTGCGTCCCGAAGACACAGTGATTATCGGTGACAGCAATGCGGATATGCAGCTGGGCCGTGGGGCGGGACTGCGCCTTGCAGTCGGGATCTCACCGGACGGAAGGACAGACCATCTGCTGGATGCGGATATTGTGGTATCCGGCTATCCGGCGCTCCGCTTAACAATCTGAATGCATTACGAATGAGGTACAGAGAGGACAGGTGTAGATCATGGAACAATTACAGCTACTGGCTTCCTGGATTCAAAAAAGCAATAATATCGTCTTTTTCGGCGGTGCCGGAACATCGACGGAGAGCGGCATCCCGGACTTCCGTTCGGCAGCCGGTCTGTACCAGACACAGCACAACTCCCCTTATCCGCCTGAGGTGATGCTCAGCCGCAGCTTTTTTATGTCCTCGCCGGACATTTTTTTTGATTTCTACCGCAGCAAGATGATACATCCGGGAGCGAAGCCGAACGGGGCCCACCGGCTGCTTGCGGAGCTGGAGGAGAGCGGGAGGCTGAAGGCGGTCATTACGCAAAATATCGACGGCCTCCATCAGATTGCCGGCAGCCGCCGGGTTCTGGAGCTGCACGGTTCTATCCACCGCAATCACTGCATGGGGTGCCAACGCTATTACGGCCTGGAGGAATGGCTGGAGCAGGAAGGCTCTGTGCCGCGCTGTGAGGACTGCGGGGGCATCATTAAGCCGGATGTGGTGCTCTATGAGGAAGCGCTCGATCATGAAGTGCTGGTTGAAGCCGTGGATGCCATTGCAGCGGCGGATCTGCTGATCATCGGCGGTACCTCGCTTACGGTTCATCCTGCCGCAAGCCTGGTTACTTACTTCAGGGGACAGCATACTGTATTGCTTAACGGCGAGCCTACCCCGTATGACGATCAGGCAGATCTGATTATAACAGAGCGGATCGGAGAGGTGCTGGGTAGAGTGCAGGGACTGCTGGGCTAACGCCCAGTCAGTCTTTTTTTATAGAACAAGATTACTTATGAAGCCATGAGTTTAAAGAAGGGTATTCACAAAAGAGATACGAGAGGCAGGGATATAACATGGTATATGTGGCTAGTGATGAACGGTATGAAGGAATGCGTTACAACCGCGCCGGCAGGTCAGGTCTCAAGCTTCCAGCCATCTCACTGGGCCTGTGGCATAATTTCGGCGGCATTGATGCCTTTGAGAATGGCCGCGGGATGATTACCCGTGCCTTTGATCTTGGAATCACCCACTTCGACCTGGCGAATAACTACGGGCCTCCGGCCGGATCGGCGGAAGAGCTGTTCGGCAAAGTGCTGGCCCGGGATCTCGCGCCGTACCGTGACGAGCTGGTGATCTCGACCAAGGCGGGATATACGATGTGGCCCGGCCCTTACGGGGACTGGGGTTCACGTAAATATATCCTGTCCAGTCTGGACCAGAGCCTGAAGCGGCTGGGACTGGACTATGTGGATATCTTCTATTCCCACCGTCCGGACCCGGACACCCCCATGGAAGAAACGATGGGAGCGCTGGATCATGCTGTACGCTCCGGCAAGGCGTTGTACATCGGCTTGTCCAACTATACGGCGGAGCAGACGCAGCAGGCTATTGCGATCCTGAAGGAGCTGGGCACCCCGCTGCTGATTCATCAGCCGAGGTATTCCATGCTGGACCGCTGGATTGAAGGCGGGCTTCAGGATGTGCTGGAGGAGCATGGGGTGGGCAGTATTGCCTTCACTCCGCTGGCGCAAGGTCTGCTGACGAATAAATACCTAAACGGCATTCCCGGAGATTCCCGGGCAGCCGGACCTTCGGCTGCGCTGAATGAGAGCCGGATTACGCCGGAGGTGCTGCGCAGAATCCACGCGCTGAACCAGATGGCCGTAGCGCGCGGCCAGAGTCTGGCCCAGTTCGCCCTGCTCTGGACGCTGCGCGGCGGCCGGATCACCTCGGCGCTGATCGGCGCCAGCCGGGTCAGCCAGATCGAAGAGAATATCGCCGCGCTGTCCCACAGTGACTTCACTCAGGAGGAGCTGGACCGGATCGAAACGATCCTTAAGACAGAGGAGTGAAGCTTAAGGCGCTCAGCCTAAGAGTTGCCATAAGGTCCGGCTTCCATAAATAACAATGCAAGCAGCCCGCTTCCTGTTCAGGAGACGGGCTGTTGCTCTAGGTGATACAGCTATTTCTCTCCAGGGTTCACTGTGGCCTGGCGGTAAGCGGTGGGGGACTGGCGGTAGAAACGCTTGAATTGCCGGGAGAAATACAGGGCATCGGTCAGTCCGACCGATGCCGCTACCTGCTCCACGGACAGCTCGGGACGTTCACGCAGCAGCTGGCGCGATTTCTCCACCCGCAGCTTCAGCAGGTAAGTGACCGGAGAGAGCCCCGTCTCCTGCTTGAAGATGCGGGAGAGGTAAGCACGGTTATACCCCAGAGAGCCGCACATCTGTTCAATCGAGACCGGATGGGCATACTGAGAAGCCATGTAGTGAATCATCTGCTTCACCGTCCGCTTGATCTGTGATTCCGCACCCGGTAGCCGGGTGGAGGAGACCAGCAGCTCCGCCGCTTCGCCGGCGATAAGGTACAGATACCCCAGAGAGGTCAGGGCGGCACTCTCCTTATTGGCATAGAAGGCGGACATCATCCCGGCAAGCGCTCCGGGTATTACACTGCCGCCTGCGGTAGACAGCACCGGGGCGAGCGGCGCGAAGCCCGCCTGCTCCGCAAGCTGTTCGGCATCGGCGCCGGTGAAGGCAGCCCAGCGGTAGCGCCAGGGCTCCTGCTGATCCGAGATGTAGCTGACCAGCTGGCCCGGGTGGATCAGGAAGCAGTCTCCGGCTCCCAGCTCGTACGTATGCTCCTCTGTCCGGAAGACCCCGGAGCCTGATTCAATATAATGGAGCAGATAGTAATCGTAGATCTTGGGACCTGCCTGATGCAGCGGGAGGGTCTGGCTCTCTCCCGCAAAGAGTACATGCAGCAGCTGCTTATCGTAATAGACAGGATTTGATCCTACTGAATAGGTATGTTGCATTGCAAGCCGCCTTTCCTGAGCAGAACGCTTCTATAACTAAGTGTATAGGGAGCGCCGGTTCACTTTTCTTCTTACTGAGTATAGTCTCTTCAGGGACGAAAGTCACATTTGTCCATATATTGCACACATGATTGCATTATCAGGGCAAGTCTGATTTTATTATAATGTAAGCATGAAGGACGCAAGCTATAATCCACAGTCCCAGCACAAGCAGCGAAAGGATGGAGTGTCAATAATGAGCATACAGGAACTTAACAGTACATTTATCAAGAAGTACGGGGAGAGCGGGGAAGCCGCGCGGGTATTCTATGCACCGGGCCGCGTGAATCTGATCGGAGAGCATCTGGATTATAACGGAGGTTATGTTTTCCCGGCAGCCCTGGATTTCGGAACCACCCTGATCGTGCGCCCGCGTACAGACGGCAAGGTTCAATTCGCATCCACGAATTTCCCTTATGAAGCTTCCATCGTCTTCAGTGACATCGGCGCAGCCAAGACCGGCGAATGGGTGGACTATCCGGTCGGCGTAATGGTGGAGCTGGCTAAGAAGGGTCACCCGGTATCCGGGGGCTACGATCTTTTGTTCCATGGTGAGATTCCTAACGGCTCGGGCTTGTCCTCTTCCGCTTCGATCGAGGTAGTGACCGGCTTCGCCTTCCTGACGCTGCTTGGCGGTGACACAGATACGGTGGAGATCGCCCTGCTGTCCCAGCGCGCGGAGAACCAGTATGTCGGCGTGAATTCCGGGATCATGGACCAGTTCGCTGTAGCCAACGGCAAGCGCGACCAGGCCATCCTGCTGATGTGCGATACGCTGGAATACAGCCTGGTCCCATTCGTGACAGGCAGCTATAAGCTGGTCATCGGCAATACGAACAAGAAGCGCGGACTGGTGGACTCGAAGTATAATGAGCGCCGCAGCCAATGTGAAGAGGCACTCGCTATTCTGAAGCAGGAGGTTCCGTCCCTGTCCTATCTGGCTGAGGTGAAGCCTGAGCAGTTCGAGCTTCTGCAGGACAGAATTACGGACGAAACCGTCAGACGCCGGGCCCGCCATGTAGTGGAGGAGAATCAGCGTGTGCTTGACTCGGTGGAGGTGCTGAAGAACAATGATCTGAAGCAGTTCGGCCTGTACATGAATGACTCCCATGTCTCCCTCCGCGACCTGTATGAAGTAAGCTGCGAGGAGCTGGATGTGATGGTGGAAGAAGCGCAGCGCATTCCCGGCACACTGGGATCACGGATGACGGGGGCCGGATTCGGGGGATGTACGGTATCGCTGGTACACGAGGATGATGTGCAGCGGTTCATAACGGAAGTTGGAGAAGCCTACAAGAACAGAACCGGCCTGACCGGCGAATTCTATGTATGCGGCATCGGCAACGGCGTGGAAGAATTGAAAGGAGTGAAATAAGATGGCGATTCTGGTAACGGGCGGCGCAGGATACATCGGTTCACATACAGTAGCAGAGCTGCTGGACCGCGGGGAAGAGGTTGTGGTGATTGACAATCTGCTGACAGGGCACCGTGAGGCGCTGCTGGGCGGCAAGCTGTACGAGGGCGACCTGCGCGACAAGGCGCTGCTGGCGAAGCTGTTCGCCGAGAATGAGATCGAAGCGGTGATTCACTTCGCAGCCAGCTCCCTGGTGGGCGAGAGCATGAAGGACCCGGTTAAATACTACGACAACAATGTGTATGGAACGCAGTGTCTTCTAGAAGCCATGCAGCATGCCGGTGTGGATAAAATCGTCTTCTCCTCCACTGCCGCCACCTACGGCGAACCGGAAAAGGTGCCTATCGAAGAGACCGACCGCACCGAGCCTGCGAATGTCTACGGCGAGACCAAGCTGACCATGGAACGCATGATGGCCTGGTTCGACAAAGTGCTCGGCATCAAATACGTAGCGCTGCGCTACTTCAATGCCGCAGGCGCACACGCCAGCGGCAAGATCGGCGAAGACCACCGTCCGGAGAGCCATCTGATTCCGCTGGTGCTCCAGGCTGCGCTGAAGCAGCGCGAGAATATTGCAGTGTTCGGGGAAGACTATCCGACAGAGGACGGAACCTGCGTACGCGACTACATCCATGTCAGCGATCTGGCGGATGCGCATGTCCGTGCAGTCACTTATCTGCGCAGCGGCAGTGCAAGCAATATCTTCAACCTAGGCAACGGTCTGGGCTTCTCTGTGAAGCAGGTCATTGAGACTGCGAAGAAGGTTACCGGCCTGGACATTCCGGTTGTGGTTCAGGACCGCCGCGCCGGAGATCCGGCAGTACTCGTCGCTTCCTCTGACAAAGCCCGCAAGGTTCTGGGCTGGGACCCGCAGCATGCCGATCTGGAAGGCATTATTCAGAGCGCCTGGAGCTGGCACTCTGCCAATCCGCAAGGATACGGGGAGTAAGAAGCAATTCTGCTTGTTGCCCGAAGGTGAAATAGACAGAATGCAAAGCGCCGCATAAGGCACCATAGAAGGAGAAATGAAATGCAGAACGATAATAGTACGGCTGCTGCCGCTGAGAAGGCGCTGTATGCGATTGAACAGCTGGTTCTGTTTGCCGGACATACGGGACTTATTCAGCCAGCAGATGTGGATTACAGCCGCAATGAACTCCTGGACCAGTTCGGCTTCAGCGAGCCGTATCCCGGCGAGTTCACTGAAGGTCCGCTGGACAGCCCGCAGGCCCCGCTGGACCAGCTGATTGATTACGGGTTCAGTCTCGGGCTGATCCCGGAGAATACGGATACGTACCGCGACCTGCTGGATGCGAAGATTATGGGCCTTCTGATGGCCCGCCCGTCTGAGGTGAATGCGGGGTTCGCCGCGATCCAGGCGGCACAGGGCATTCAGGCGGCAACGGACCGCTTTTATAAGCTGAGCATTGATTCCAACTATATCCGTATGGATCGTGTCGCGAAGAATGTGTATTGGCTTCAGGAGTCGCCGTACGGGGATATTGAGATGACGATCAACCTATCCAAGCCGGAGAAAAGTCCGAAGGAAATCGCCATGGCCCGGCTGCTTCCGCCTCCGGTCTATCCGAAGTGCCAGCTCTGCCGCGAGAATGTCGGCTATGCCGGCCGGGTCAATCACCCGCCGCGTCAGAACCTGCGCGTGATCCCGCTCTCGATGAACAGCGAGAAGTGGTTCTTCCAGTACTCGCCTTATGTCTACTATAACGAGCATTGCATCGTGTTCCACCACGATCATGTGCCGATGAAGCTGACGAAGGATACGCTGAAGCGTCTGCTTAGCTTCGTGGAAGCCTTCCCGCATTATTTCATCGGCTCGAATGCCGATCTGCCGATTGTCGGCGGCTCCATTCTGACGCATGACCACTTCCAGGGCGGACGGCATACGTTCCCGATCCAGAAGGCACCCAAAGAGGATACCTTCACGCATGCCTCGTATCCCGGCGTCAGCTTAAGCACTGTGAAATGGCCGATGTCCGTGCTGCGGATGCATGCCGAAGATCCGGCGGTGCTGCTGGAGGCAGGCAACCATATCTACGAGTCCTGGAAGACTTACAGCGATCCGGCCGCCGAAGTGCTGGCGTTCAGTGAAGAGGACGGCGGGAGCGTGCCGCATAATACCGTTACCCCTATCGTGCGCCGGGCAGAGGACGGCGGCTATGAGATGGATCTGGTGCTGCGCAACAACCGGACCAGCGAAGAATATCCCGAAGGGATTTTCCACCCGCACCGGGAGATGCACCATATCAAGAAGGAGAACATCGGCCTGATTGAGGTAATGGGCCTGGCGATTCTGCCGGGGCGGCTCAAGGAAGAGCTTGACGCCATCGCTGGCATATTGGCGGGCGACACTGCGCTTCTCGGAGATGTCCAGAGCCAAGGCCAGGAGCATCCGCTGGCGCTGCACACTTCATGGATTACCGAACTGGTAAGCCGCTTCGGCACCTCCTTGAACCGAGAAGAAGCGGTGAAGACCATCCAGAATGAGGTGGGTACGAAGTTCACTCACATTCTGGAGCATGCCGGAGTCTACAAACGCACGCCGGAAGGGCAGGCGGCCTTCCGCCGGTTCCTGAACAGCAGCGGCTTTAACTAAGTCTGGATAGGTTTTGAGCCCGTTTCATAAGTTATCGCCCTGCCGGAGTACCGGCGGGGCATTTCTGCGTGCCCTGCTGTGGAGAAATCAGCGATTTGAATGCGCCAAGCTGGAGGACTATAATAGACAGTGCTTCACATTCACATACTCATGGAGGTTTACCCATATGCGCAAGTTTGAATTTTATAACCCGACCAAGCTTATTTTCGGACAGGGAACATTGCAGGCACTCCGTACCGAGGTGCCAAAATACGGTAAGAATGTACTGCTGATGTACGGCGGCGGCAGCATTAAGCGCAGCGGCTTGTACGATAACGTCATTGCCGAGCTGGCTGCGGTTGGTGCCGTAGTTACCGAGCTTGCCGGAGTGGAGCCGAATCCTCGTCTCTCAACGGTACATAAAGGTGTAGCGTTGTGCCGTGAGAATCAGATTGACCTGATTCTTGCCGTCGGCGGCGGCAGTGTGCTCGATTGTGCCAAGGCGGTGGCCGTCGGAGCGAAATATGAAGGGGATATGTGGGACTTCGTAGAACGCAAGGCCGCACCTCAAGGTGCGCTTCCGCTGGGAACCGTGCTGACAATGGCAGCCACCGGCTCCGAAATGAACAACGGCTCGGTCATCACCAACGAAGTGACCCAGGAGAAAATGGGCTGGGGCAGCATCCATGCCTATCCGGCCTTCTCGATCCTTGACCCGGAGAACACCTTCTCCCTGCCGCGCGACCAGACGGTGTACGGTATGGTGGACATCATGTCCCATACGCTGGAGCATTATTTCCATACAGACAGCAATACGCCTTTACAGGACGGCTTCTTGGAGACTCTGCTTCGTACCGTGATTGAGACGGCTCCTAAGCTGATTGAGGATCTGAACAACTACGAGCTTCGCGAGACTATTATGTACTGCGGGACGATGGCGCTGAACGGAATGGTCAGCATGGGCTTTGCCGGTGACTGGGCTACGCACAACATTGAGCATGCTGTATCCGCTGTGTATGATATTCCCCACGGCGGCGGCCTGGCAATTCTCTTCCCGCAGTGGATGAGATATAACCTCAGCACGAATCCTGCCCGCTTCCGTCAGCTGGCTGTGAACGTGTTCGGCATTGACCCTTCCGGCAAAACCGATGAACAGACCGGCCTCGAAGGCATTGAAGCGCTCCGCCGCTTCTGGGATTCCATTGGCGCTCCGAAGACGCTCGGCGATTACGATATCGACGACAGCGAAATCGGCAGCATGGCCGACAAGGCGGTCCGCTTCGGTCCGTTCGGCAACTTCCGCAAGCTGGAGCGTCAGGACGTAGTTGAAATTTATAAGCTGGCTTTGTAAGTCAGCCATCGACAGTACAGCCGCTTCCCGTCTACGGGGGCGGCTTCTTTGGTCTGTTAATTTTCCCGCTTCCGGCATACATTAATGAGAGCAATACCCAACTTTGTGAAACCAAGGGCATGACAGTTGCGTTTATACTAGTATGACAGTCCGGAAGTATCGACGGGAGGAGACTATAATGCAAACGCTGTATTTGGGCTGTTTGGCGCTGGGTATTTTATTTGCCTTAGTGAGTGTAGTGTTGGGCGACCTGATCGGGAGCGCTTTGGACGGGATTTTTGACATCGTATCTTTTGATTTCCTAAATCCTACCCTATTGGCAGGAGGGATCACTGTATTCGGTGGAGCAGGCATGCTGCTAGGCCGCTACAGCGGACTGGAAGATGGCGTGATTCTTGCCTTGTCCCTGCTGGTTGCGGCATTCATGGGCGTATTGATGCATTTGGTGGTAGTGAAGCCAATGAGGAACAGCGAAATGTCGAACGGCTTCTCCATGAATGAACTGCCGGGTAAGATCGGTGAGGTTACCGTCCCGGTCCCCGGCACAGGCTACGGTGAGATTATGGTGAAGTTCGGTGCAGGCAACAGCCTGCATACGGCGGCCAGCTTCGAGCAGCATGCACTGCCGGCCGGAATCAAGGTTGTAGTAGTTGAGGTACGTGAGGGTGTAGCACTTGTGTCTGAATTCGAAGAGAGAAAAGGAGTGGACTTATGATGCTAGAAAATATTCCTGAATCCCTGTTTATACCTGCGATAGTAATCGCTGTACTGCTTGTCCTCGGACTCGCCTTCTGGGCGCGTTACAAGACGGTTGGCCCGGATGAAGGCATGATCGTCACCGGTTCCTTCCTGGGCAACAATCATATATCGGATGATGGCTCCGGCCGCAAAATCAAAATCGTCCGCGGCGGCGGTGCGTTCATTCTGCCTGTCTTCCAGAAAGCGGAGTTCATGTCTCTGCTCTCCCATAAGCTCGATGTGACGACCCCGGAGGTCTATACGGAGCAAGGCGTGCCGGTCATTGCCGACGGGGTCGCCATCATCAAGGTAGGCAGCTCCACGGAAGATGTGGCAACAGCAGCCGAGCAGTTCATGGGCAAGCCGATTGAATCCCTGAAGAGTGAAGCGCAGGAAGTTTTGGAAGGACATCTGCGGGCGATTCTTGGTACGATGACTGTAGAAGAGGTCTACCGCAACCGGGACCGCTTCGCCCAGGAGGTTCAGGGGGTTGCCGCCCGTGACCTCAAGAAGATGGGACTCCAGATTGTCTCATTTACCATCAAGGACGTACGCGATAAGCACGGATACCTGGAAGCGCTGGGTAAACCGCGGATTGCCGCAGTGAAGCGGGATGCGGAGATTGCGGAAGCGGAAGCTGTCCGTGACGCGCGGATTCAGAAGGCCAATGCCGAGGAGCAGGGGCAGAAGGCGGAGCTGCTGCGGGATACCAACATCGCCGAAGCATCGAAGGAGAACCAGCTCAAGGTTGCAGCGTTCAAACGCGATCAGGATACTGCCAAAGCGGAAGCCGACCAGGCGTACCACATTCAGGAGGCGCGTGCCAAGCAGACCGTGGTGGAAGAGCAGATGAAGGTTGAGCTGGTCCGCAAGGAACGCGAAATCGATATTCAGGCGAAGGAAATCCAGGTGCGTGAGAAGCAGTATGATGCAGAAGTGAAGAAGAAAGCGGAAGCAGACCGTTATGCGGTCGAGCAGGCGGCGGAAGCCGACAAGGCCAAGCGCATGCGTGAAGCTGATGCTGTGCAGTACAGCATTGAGACTCAGGCAAAGGCAACCTCCGAGCAGAAGCGGCTGGAAGGTCAGGCGGTTGCGGATGCAGAGCTGGCCAAAGGTAAAGCAGAGTCTGAAGTTATCCGTCTGCGCGGTCTGGCGGAAGCGGAAGCCAAGGAGAAGCTGGCAGAAGCCTTCCAGAAATTCGGCGAAGCGGCGGTTCTCGATATTATCGTCAAAATGCTGCCTGAGCTGGCCGGGAAGATTGCCGAGCCGCTGGCGTCTATCGATAAGCTGACTGTGGTGGATACCGGCAACGGTGAAGGAGCTGCGCGTGTGAGTAATTATGTGACCCAACTGATGTCCACAGCCCCTGAGATGCTCAAAAGCGTGTCCGGCATTGATGTCGAGGCGCTGATCAAAGGGCTGACCAAGGGCAAGACGGAGCCTAAGGACGTGGTGAGACATACAGCGGCGCCCATAACCTCTGTCGTCACCAGACCGGCCCCGGCTGCTCCGGTCACTCCGGCACAACCGGTGGAACCTTCAGAACACCCTGAAGGATAAGAGCAGAGCAAGCCACCAAGGTATGGCAGGCAGCAGTAACGCCAGCCATACCTTTTTTGTAAGTGATCCGCGAAACAGAGATTCCTTATCTTTTACGCTGAAACGGAGGCAGAGGCATGGAGCTTATACTGGATAATATACGCAAGAGCTTTGACGGCAGAGAGGTGCTTAAGGGGATTGATTTTACCTTTGAGCAAGGCAAGATATACGGCTTGCTCGGCCGTAACGGCGCGGGGAAGACCTCGTTGTTCAACTGCCTGAGCGGGGAGATCCAAATGGATAGCGGCGGGGCTTTTCTGCGGAGAGATGAGGTGAGTCTTCCGCTGCTTGAGGAGGAGATCGGCTACGTCTTCTCCTTGCCGATTCTGCCGGACTTCCTGACCGGTTATGAGTTTGTGAAGTTCTACATGGTCATCAATAAGGGTAAGATACAAGCGGACCGGACCATCGAGGAATATTTCGATATCATCCGTTTCGAGGAGGCGGACAGGCACCGTCTGATCAAAGGCTATTCCCACGGGATGAAGAACAAAATTCAGATGCTGTGCTTTATCATCTCCCGTCCGCCGCTGATCCTGCTGGATGAGCCGTTAACCTCGTTCGATGTGGTAGTGGCACTGGAGATCAAGAAGCTGTTGCGGGAGATGAAGCAGGATCATATCATTATTTTCTCCACTCATATTCTGCAGCTGGCCGCCGATCTCTGCGATGAGCTGGTTATTCTGAATAACGGTACACTGCGGGAGATTCCGGCGGAGACCCTGCACAGTCCGGAATTTGAAGAGCAGATTATTGCCCTGCTGAAGGATGAGGATCATGATTAGGACGTTGAAGGCGATTCTGGAAGTGCGGGGGATGTCCGGCGCTAACCGGCTGATGTTCTATATCCGTAAGCTCCCGGTGCTGGGTAAGCTGATCCCGGCCTCGGTCTACTCGGAAACCACGCTGAAGCGGACCTTATCTGTTATCGTGCATATCCTCAAGGTACTTATGGCCTTTGTGACGAAGTTCGCTTATCTTGGGATCATGATCTATCTGCCGGTGAAGTTCATCGGTAATGATATCAGCTTATCCCTTTCTGTTCAGTACCAGCTCTATTTGCAGATGCTGCTGTGTATAAGCTTCCTTACGGCCGGGGTTTCCAGCGCGGTTATTCTGGAGCCGAAGCGGGATAAATACATATTCGTGAAGCTGATGAGGCTGCCGGCAGAGCGGTATATGCGGACCACACTGACCTTGCGCGGGATCAGCTTCCTGGTTACTTTTATTCCGGCTATGCTGGTCTTCGGGAGTCTTCTCGGTGCTCCGCTGTGGCATGGGGCAGTTCTTACGCTGCTGCTGACGTTCTGGCGTACGGCTTGCGAGGCGCTGCATCTGTGGGTGTTTGACCGCTACGGCATGGTTATTGTCAAAAAAACAAGCTGGATCTGGACCGCCATCGGCGCTGGCTATCTGCTGGCCTATCTTCCGCTGCTCCTTGGATATGCGGTAGTAGAGAGCGGAATGCTGTTCAATCTGCCTGTGGTGCTTGGCGTGCTGGTGCTGGGAACCTTAAGTGCGGTCTATATCGCCCGTTATAAGGACTATACGAATGCCGTCGATGCCGTCACCAAAATCGATGATCCGCTGCTCGACATGGGACGGATGATGAAAGAAGCACGGGTGAAAGATGTGGCCACCCAAGATCAGCACTACTCGGCGGAACAACAGAATCAAGAGAAGTTCGAGGGGAAAGACGGGTACGCTTACCTGAATGCAATCTTTTTCTCACGTCACCGGCGGCTGATCACCAGTCCGATTCAACGGCGGCTGGTTATTATTGGATCGCTCTTTGCCGCTGCTTTGCTGACGATGCTGTTGTCGCAATCCGCTTTTACCAAACTGACTCATTATCTGATTACCGCGTTGCCGACCTTCCTGATCATTATGAACTACACGTCCATTGGCGAACGCCTCTGCAAGGCGATGTTCTATAACTGTGATCTCAGCCTGCTGCGCTACGGATTCTACCGTGAACAATCGGCGATTCTAAGCAACTTCCGTATCCGGCTGCTGCGTATCAGCGTGCTTAATCTGATCCCGGCTGCCGCGATCTGCCTGGCGGTGAACCTGCTATTGGTGCTGTCAGCGGAGAGTTGGGGCGCGGGGGATGCCGTACTCTTTTGCGTGACTATTGTGGCGCTGTCCCTGTTCTTCTCGGTGCATCATCTGTTCATGTACTACATCTTCCAGCCCTACAGCACGGAGCTGAATGTGAAGAATCCGTTCTTTACGATTGTGAACAGTGTGGTGCTGGGGGTCGGATTCATCGCGATGCAGTTCAAGAGTGAGCCTGGAATGTTTGCCGTGATCGTAGTGCTTTCTGCTGTGGTGTATATGCTGGCTGCGCTTATCATGGTATACAGGTTCTCAGGCCGGACGTTTCGGGTGAAATGAACGGAGCCCGCGGGCGGTTTGCGGCACCCTTCTAATTTGGGATTCTTGATGTTATGATAGGAGCTTAAGGTAACGAATCACACGTTGAAACATGTATCGTGCTGCTGGAATAGATCAGGATTCAGAAGTAAAAGAGGTGTCGCAAGTGAGCAGCATTACCGTGGGCAAGGTGCTTAATAATAACGTTATCATTGCCGAGCATCCCCAATATGCCGAGGTTGTGGTGATTGGCAAGGGGATCGGCTTCAACCGTAAAACGAGGGACCGGATCAATCTGTCCTCCGTAGAGAAGATGTTCATTCTGCGCAGCCAGGAGGAGCAGGAGCAATACAAGCAGCTGGTGCCGCAGGTAGATGAGAAGCTGATTGAGGTGGTCCAGGAGATTGTGCTGCATATTATGCAGAGCAGCCGCCAGACGCTGAATGAGCATATCCATATTGCCCTTACCGACCATATTTCCTTTGCGATCCGCAGAAGCGAGCAGCATATGGCTATTCATAATCCGTTTCTATACGAGACCCGGGAGATTTATCCGGAGGAATACAGTCTGGCGGAATATGCGGTGGAGCGGATCAATGAGGCGATGAAGGTGACGCTGCCGCCGGATGAGATCGGCTTCGTGGCCCTGCATATTGTCAGTGCGCTTAGCAACCGCCATATCTCTGAGGTGAAGCAGCATTCCGAGCTCATCGGGGACATGGTGGGACTGGTGGAGGATAGCCTGGAATACCGCATTCCGCGGGATTCTCTGGACTATTCAAGGCTGGTGACCCATTTGCGGTTCGTTCTGGAGCGTCTGCGCCGGGGAGAGACTGTGCGCGAGACCTCGTCCCTGGATGGACTAATGAAGCGGGAGTATCCCGAGATGTACATGCTTGCCTGGAAGCTGACGAAGGTGATTGAGCAGCGGGTGCGCATTCCGGTATATCCGGCCGAGGTCAGCTATCTGACGATTCATCTGCAGCGTATTGCCCAGAAGAAGGAAGATGAGCCGGAGCTGGAGGAGTAGACCGGCTTTAGGCGATTTTGGGGCTTGCAACTTCAAATCAATGGTGCTACAATGATCCCTGTTATGAAACAGAAGCAGAATACCAACGTGTAACTGATACGATCAGGCATGAGTGATTTACAGTATTATGGTTGTCCTGCCCCAACTTGGGGTACTCTAACGTTAGCGTTAGTGTGGCAATCCATGTGCTGTATTGCTCATGCCTTTTTTGGCTTCTGTTGACAGAAATTAAGGATTAGGAAGTGACCTTGAATGTTTAAAAAATTATTTGGCGTTCTGCAGAGAGTCGGTAAAGCGCTAATGCTTCCTGTTGCCATTCTGCCTGCAGCGGGCCTGCTGCTTGGAATCGGGAACATGCTGGTGAATCCGGACTTCCTGCAATACGTGCCTGCACTGGAGAATAATATCGTACAGGCCATTGCCACGGTACTAATGAACTCCGGGCAAATCGTATTCGATAACCTGTCCCTGCTCTTTGCAGTCGGCGTAGCTATCGGGCTGGCCGGAGGTGAAGGCGTAGCCGGACTGGCAGCGATTATCGGCTTCCTGGTGATGAACGTAACCATGGGTACGGTAGTCGGTGTCAATGCTTACGTGCTGACCTGGAAGGATTTCTCGTATTCCAGTGTGCTGGGGATTCCCACCTTGCAAACCGGGGTCTTCGGTGGTATCCTGGTCGGGATATTGGCCGCATCCATGTACAAAAGGTTCTTCCGTATAGAATTGCCGTCGTATCTGGGCTTCTTCGCGGGTAAACGTTTCGTACCGATTATGACGGCAGTGACCTCCCTGATGCTCGGTCTTGCGCTCACGATTGTGTGGCCGCCGATCCAGCACGGTCTGAACTATGTGTCACAGAGTATGATTAATACCAACCTGACGCTGTCGGCCTTTATCTTCGGGGTCATCGAGCGCTCCCTGATTCCGTTCGGCCTGCACCATATCTTCTATTCACCGTTCTGGTATGAATTCGGAAGCTATATTGACAAGGCCGGCGATCTGGTCCGCGGGGACCAGCGGATCTTCATGCAGCAGCTTCGTGACGGTGTGGAGTTCACAGCGGGTACATTTACAACCGGTAAATATCCGTTCATGATGTTCGGTCTTCCGGCAGCGGCTCTTGCGATCTACCATGAGTCGAAGCCTGAGAACAGACGGATTGTCGGAAGCTTGATGGTTTCCGCTGCGTTAACCTCGTTCCTGACGGGGATCACCGAGCCGCTGGAATTCTCCTTCCTGTTCGTGGCTCCGCTGCTGTTCGCCGTCCATGCTGTATTCGCAGGCTTGTCCTTCATGACCATGCACCTCTTGAATGTCAAAATCGGCATGACCTTCTCCGGCGGGTTCATCGACTATGTGCTGTTCGGCGTCATTCCGAACCGTACCGCCTGGTGGCTGGTTATCCCGGTAGGTCTGGTACTGGCCGTGATCTATTACTTCGGGTTCCGCTTCGTCATCCGTAAGTTCAACCTGAAGACTCCCGGCCGTGAGGATGCCTCCGAGGAGGAGGATGAGGTAAGCTTGGAGAGTGTGTCCAAGACAGGCGACGATCTGCCGCGCAACATTCTGTCCGCCCTGGGCGGCAAAGAGAACATCACCCATCTGGATGCCTGCATTACGCGCCTGCGGGTCGAAGTGAAGGACAAAGCGGGCGTAGACAAGAACCGGCTGAAGAAGCTGGGTGCGTCTGGTGTTCTTGAAGTGGGTAACAACGTACAAGCGATCTTCGGCACGCGTTCGGACACGATCAAGTCACAGATTCAGGATGTGATGAACGGCAGAACACCGGCTGCAGCCCCTGCTGCTCCTAAGCCGGAGCTTGAACAACAGGCCGGCGAGCAGGGAGACGCTATTATCCCTGAGGATATCGTATCTCCGGTAAACGGCCAGCTGATGGATATTACAGAGGTTCCTGATGCGGTCTTCTCGCAGAAAATGACCGGTGACGGCTTCGCCTTCCTGTCCGAAGACGGCAAGATTGCTTCGCCGGTATACGGCAAGGTATTCAACGTGTTCCCTAGTAAGCACGCCATTGGCATCATGTCAGACGGCGGCAAGGAAGTCCTTGTGCATATCGGGGTTAACACCGTTAAGCTTAAGGGCCAGGGCTTCACGGTTCTGGTGGAGGAAGGCGATCTGGTAGCTGCCGGACAGCCGATTATGGAAGTGGATATGGAGTATGTGAAGGCGAATGCACCTTCTGTCATCTCTCCGGTCATCTTCTCCAACCTGCCGGAAGGCTCCTCCGTTACCTTGAATAAGCCGGGCAGAGTCGTCATCGGCGACAAGGATATCATCACCATTCAGTAAAATGTGCAATGGCGAAGCGCTTCCATTATAATGAAGGGGAGCGCCAGCCTTCACTATAATTCACCATCCCAAATTAACAGAAAGCGAGTTGGATTATATTATGCAAACAACTTTCAGAATTATTGACGAAGACGGAATTCACGCACGCCCGGCAACAGCGCTGGTAAATACAGCTACAAAATTCAAAGGCACTGAAGCTTTTGCAGAAGCTAAAGGCAAAAAAGTTACCCTTAAATCCATCCTGGGCGTTCTCTCCCTGGGCCTTGAAGCAGGAGATACCCTGACTCTTATTACTGAAGGCAGTGAAGAAGCAGAAGCATTGAACGCGTTGCAGGAGGTTATGGTTAAAGAAGGGCTGGGAGAAGTTCATGAATAAAATTTCAGGAATCGCGGCTTCCGCAGGTATTGCAGTAGCCCGTGCCTTTATCCTGGAACACCCGGACTATACCATTACCAAAACAGCGGTCACGGATGTGGACGCTGAGCTTGCGAAGCTGAATGACGCCCTGGACAAATCCAGAGGCGAACTTCAGACCATCAAAGAGCGTACCCTGGCTGAGCTTGGCGAGAAGAAGGCGGAGATTTTCGAATCACATCTGCTGATCCTTGATGATCCTGAGCTCATTACCCCTGTAATGGACAAAATCCGTGAGGAATCGGTAAATGCGGACTACGCACTGAATGAAGTAGCTAATCAATTCGTGGAAATGTTCCAGAACATGAAGAGCGCTTACCTGCAGGAACGTGCAGCAGATATGCGTGACGTAACCAAACGTGTGCTGAACCACCTGCTTGGCATTCACTATGTGAGCCCGGCTGAGATCAGTGAAGAGGTTATCGTTATTGCCCTGGATCTGACCCCATCGGATACAGCACAGCTTAACCGCAATTTCGTCAAAGGCTTCACCACCAATATCGGCGGACGGACATCCCATTCGGCCATTATGGCCCGTTCCTTGGAGATTCCGGCGGTTGTGGGCACGAAGAACGTGATGTCCCTGGTCAAAGCAGGCGATCTGATTATCGTGGATGGTCTGAGCGGCGATGTGCTGATCAACCCTTCCGAAGCTGAGGTAGCCGAGTATACAGCGAAGCAGGAAGCTTACAATCTTCAGATTGCTGAATGGAAAAAGCTCCGCGACGAGCCAACGGTATCTGCCGACGGCAAGCATGTAGAGCTGGCAGCCAACATCGGGACTCCGAATGATGTGACTGGCGTTATTGAGAACGGCGGCGAAGGTGTAGGTCTGTACCGCACCGAGTTCCTCTATATGGGCCGCGACAAGCTGCCTTCCGAAGAGATCCAGTATAATGCCTACAAGACGGTGCTTGAGAATATGCAAGGCAAGCCGGTAGTAGTGCGTACGCTGGATATCGGCGGAGACAAGGAGCTGCCTTATCTGGAGCTGCCGAAGGAAATGAACCCGTTCCTCGGCTACCGTGCGATCCGTCTCTGTCTGGACCGTCAGGATATCTTCCGCACCCAGCTGCGTGCCTTGCTCAGAGCAAGCGCCCACGGCGACCTGCGCATTATGTTCCCGATGATCGCTACCCTTGGTGAATTCCGTGCAGCCCGTGATCTGCTGCTGGAAGAGAAGGCCAAGCTGCGTGAAGAAGGCAAAGAAGTGTCCGACAGCATCCAGCTGGGCATCATGGTAGAGATTCCTTCGACGGCTGTACTGGCGGATCAGTTCGCCAAGGAAGTGGATTTCTTCAGTATCGGAACCAACGATCTTATCCAATATACAATGGCTGCGGACCGTATGAATGAACAGGTAGCCTACCTGTATCAGCCGTACAACCCGGCAATTCTGCGACTGGTCAAAATCGTCATTGATGCTGCACACGCCGAAGGCAAGTGGACCGGGATGTGCGGAGAAATGGCGGGGGATGCCACAGCTATTCCTCTGCTGCTCGGTCTTGGCCTCGATGAATTCAGCATGAGCGCTACCTCCATCCTGCCAGCACGCAGCCAGATCTCGAAGCTGTCTGCGGCCGACATGAAGGAAATGGCTGCCCAGGCCCTGCAGCTCGGCACGGCCGAGGAAGTAGCCGCACTGGTGCAGTCCCGCGTGAATTAATTCTTTACTCAAGCATTGGTTTATAACTCCAACTACTTTCCGGCCCCCTTTACAGGGGGCTTTTTTTTGCGGTTATTTGAATTTCAGCAAATCTGGAACCGCCCGCCCGGGTGTTATTTTATATAATGTGTCCATTACTTTCGGAGGGTGGAACCATTGTGCAGAGATTCAGTGCTTCACAGATTTATTTGATCCATGTGTTTATGTTGTCGCTTGCCGCCAGTACGATATTCACAACCTACAGTATTTATTATGTAGTTGACCTTAAGCTGAATCCGCTTCAGCTTGTGCTGATTGGAACGGTGCTGGAGATAACGGTGCTTGTGTTCGAGGGAATCACCGGAGTGGTCGCTGATACCTATAGCCGCAGACTGTCTGTCATTATTGCCGTGTTCGTTCTGGGGAGTGCCTTTGTCCTCGAAGGGAGTATTGTCTGGATCATGCATCCGGATTCCCTGTTGCCTGCCTTCGGCTGGCTGCTGATCTCCCAGATGCTGTACGGGATCGGCTGGACCTTCCTGAGCGGAGCGGATACCGCATGGATCATGGATGAGCTTGAGGAGGAGCAGGCTGGAAGAATCTTTATGCGCTCCAAAATCTTCTCTTTAAGCGCCTCTCTGCTAGGCATTGCGGTCAGCGTAGGATTATCCCAGGTTGCGTCTAATCTCCCTTTTCTGGCGGGTGGCGTCATCTATTTCATCCTGGGGTTCATATTGATCCGGCACATGAAGGAGACGGGGTTCATACGCCGGGAGCGTGCGCCGCATTCCTCCGCTATCCGTGAGCTGGGCAAGACCTGGGTCAGCGGCATCTCTATCCTGAGGCATCATCCGCTGCTCCTGCTGCTGACGGTTGTAACTTTATTCAGCGGTGCTGCGTCTGAAGGATATGATCGCCTATGGCCAGTCTTTCTTATGAACGAAGTCGGGTTCCCGGAGATTGGAGTCTCGATGGCGGCCGGCTTCGGGCTGATCAGTGCGGCGACGACTCTGCTGGGTGTGCTGGCTGTCTATATGGCCGGGACAATCATTGATTTGCAAAAGGAACGTCAAGTAGCGGCCGCCTTGTTCCTCCTGACCTCCGTCCGTGCCGGCTGCATTATAATGGTGGCACTTGCGCCTAATTTCTACTGGGCTATCGGGGCGGTACTGCTCCTGGGGGTGGTCGCTTCGGTCAGCGACCCGATCTATACCACCTGGCTGAACACGAAGCTGCCATCCCGGAACCGGGCTACACTCTTGTCGATGATCAGCCAGTCCGATGCCCTGGGCCAGAGTGCAGGCGGTCCGGTTGTAGGATATATCGGAAGCCGGATCTCTATCAGAGCTTCGCTGCTGTCGGCGGGCTTTCTGCTGCTACCTGTGATTGCGTTATATGGCAGGGTGCTGCGGAAGCGGTCATGATGTTTTGGAAATTCATTAGCTTAATTCCCCGGCGATCCATGCCGATATAGGATATATCCGGTGACACAATTCAACCCTTAACCCAGACCTGTGAACATAGTGTTACATATTATATAATGAACCCTATGTAGCAATTCCGGCGTCATCCGCTTGCAGAGCTGTGCAAGTACAAAGTATTAGTTAAGGAGAATGTGGACATAGCTTGATAGTAATAGAACGATAGTTCTCCGGGAGTATTACGGATGAGCGTAGGGATGGTGAATAGCAATGAGCAGCAATTATATACAAGCAGAACAAGAAATCGATACCTATCAAGGCAATGACCTCGGCTTGACCTACACAGCGGAATACTGTGTATTCAAAGTCTGGGCGCCAACAGCCTTCACAGTGTCGCTCGTATTATATGCAACAGGCGGAAACGGGCTGACCCCGCAGACCGCAGATTACAAGGACAGCGGCAAAATTCTTAGTATGGAGCGCGCTGAGGGCGGAGTATGGACGATCCAGGTTTCCGGTAACCTCAAGGGGAAATATTATATGTACCGCGCCGTATTTGCGGACGGTTCGATTAATGAAGCGGCCGATCCTTACGCTACGGCTGTATCGGCCAATGGAACACGCACAGCCATTGTGGATTTGTCCGAGACAGACCCGAACGGCTGGGAGAGCGATGCCTCTCCGGTGCTGCCGCATCCGGCAGATGCAGTAATCTATGAGCTGCATGTCCGCGATTTCTCGTCAGATCCTAGCTCCGGTCTGACGTATAAGGGGAAATTCAAGGCCTTCACCGAGACCGGCCTGCGGGATGAGGCGGGTCATCTGCTGGGTATTGATCATCTGGCTGAGCTGGGCATCACGCATGTTCATCTGCTGCCGGTGTTCGATTATCAGACGGTGGATGAGCTGGGCAAGCCAGGGGAAGAACCGGCATCCTCCATCTTCACAGACTATAACTGGGGCTACGACCCCCAGCACTATAATGTGCCGGAAGGCTCCTACAGCACAGACCCGGCTAACCCGCTAGCCCGTATCCGGGAATTCAAGGAGCTGGTCCAGGCGCTGCACAGCCGCGGCATCTCGGTGATTATGGATGTGGTCTACAATCATACCTACGGCTTCCAGAAGGGACCCTTCCAGCCGCTGGTGCCGGACTATTACTACCGTCATGATCAGAGCGGCCGGCTCTCTAACGGCTCGGGCGTCGGCAATGAGCTGGCTACAGAACGGCCGATGGTCCGCAAGTATATCAAGGATTCCCTGGCCTACTGGGCGAAGGAGTACCATATTGACGGGTTCCGCTTCGATCTGATGGGGCTGATGGACAGCGTGACCATGCGCGAGATTACCGAGGAGCTGCGGCTGGAGATTAATCCGGGGCTGCTGATCTATGGTGAACCGTGGACTGGCGGCGACTCGCCGCTTGCCTCCAAGACGCTGAAGGGCGTGCAGCGCGGCAAAGGCTACGCCGTCTTCAACGACAACTTCCGCGCAGCCATCAAGGGAGACAGCGACGGTTGGGGCAAAGGCTTCGTGACCGGGGAATACGGCAAGGAAGGTGCGATCGCGTCCGGAGTGAGCGGGGCGATTCATGAATTCACCGATGCGCCTACAGAGACTGTGAACTATGTAACCGCACATGATAATCTCAACCTGTGGGACAAAATTCTGGCTACCCGGGGACTTCGCGGGGAAGCCGGACTGCCGGAGCTAGAGGGCGGCAAGCTGCGGGGCGGCGGGGATCTCAAGGCCGCACTAGAGCAGGCGAATCCGTATGTGGGAGTAGATCCCGAGAATGTGCTGGATAATGAGACAGTACGCCGTTCGTTGCTGGCTAATGGAATCATTCTGACCTCGCAGGGAATTCCGTTCCTTCATGCCGGGGATGAGCTGCTGCGCAGCAAATACGGAGATCATAACAGCTACCGCAGCCCGGACTGTATCAATGCGATCCGCTGGGAGAACAAAAGCAAATTCATTGCAGTATTTCAATATTACAAAGGTCTGATTGAGCTGCGCCGGACACATCCGGCCTTCCGCCTGCACGGACGCCAGGAGATTGAACGCAGTCTGGAGTTCCTGCGCTGTGACAGCGGAATCGTTGCCTACAGACTGAAGGATCACGCCGGCGGAGATCCATGGAATAATATCGTGGTGATCTATAATGCCAATATGGAGCCGGTCACCCAGTGCCTCCCGGAGACCTCCGGCTGCTGGAACATCGTAGTTGATCATACCCATGCCGGACCGGAGGCCTTCCGGCAGACGGAGAACGGCAGTGTTGAGGTTGCCGGACTGTCGATGATGGTACTCTATGATAAATACGGAGAGCCTGAGCCGAGATCGAAGATTGTGGAAGTTCATTATGACCGCCCGGACGGCGATTACCGGGGCTGGAATCTCTGGGTGTGGGGTACAGGCATTCAGGATGGGCAACGGGACTTCCAGCACATGGAGGAAGGTCATGCCGTAGCACGGATTGAAGTGCTGCCGGGGACCTCCACGATAGGCTACATCCTCCGGCTGAACGATTGGGAGGAGAAAGACGGCACCGCTGACCGCTTCATCGACTGCTCGGGCAGCGGGGAGCAGGTTATCAAGGTGACGGTTCGGGAGCGTAGTCCGGAGCATAGGACAGAGCTGGCTGATCCGCTGCCGCAGACCAGCTAGAACATAAGAAGAGCTGATTAGTTCCTCCCCCAGGGATGGAACCAATCAGCTCTTTTTGGCTAAGAGTTATTAAAGAAGCCTTAGTATAGGAGTGAGCTTCCGCTGGTGCTAGTTCCGCTGATCGCTGTACTTCTTATCCACATGCTCGCTGTACAGATTAGCCTCATTGCCGCCATGGTTCTTGGAGCGGTACATCGCCAGATCGGCGGCACGGAGCAGCTCGTTGATGCTGCTGCCGTGCTGCGGGTACAGGGCCACGCCAATGCTGGCAGAGGTGTGGAAGCTGGAGCCCTGGTTGATAGACCAGGATTTGTTGAACAGCTGGAGCAGACGGTTCAGCAGCTCGTCCAGCATTTGCGGGCTGGTGAACCGGTGCAGCACCACCGCGAATTCATCTCCGCCGATCCGGAAGGCCTGGCCGGAGCCCTTCACGGTCTGCTGCAGCTCCCGGGAGAGCAGCTGCAGGAATTCATCTCCGGCCAGATGGCCGAGCGTATCGTTCAGCTGCTTGAACCGGTCGCAGTCCAGCAGCGCCACGGCGATCTCCTGCCGGCGCTCCTCGGGCTGGTTGATCAGGTTCTCCATGTACATTTTGAAATGGGCACGGTTGGGAATCGCGGTCAGATGATCATAGAAGGCCAGCTTGTGCAGGCGCTCCTCATATTGCTTGCGCTGGGTAATCTCACGCGAGACCAGCATGAACTGTGCCGGGAAATTGCGGCTGCCCGCAATCGGGGTAACCTTGGTCTCCAGCCACACCCAGTGCCCTTCGGCCGAACGCATGCGCAGCTCGGATATTCTCGGTGAAGACTGCACCACACTCTTGAGCTTGGCCCAGGAGATTTCGGCTTCACGGATATAGTTGGAGAGCGGTGCCCCTTTGCTTGGCACATAGCCCAGTGCAGTTGCATGGGAAGGCGAGGCATACAGGATCAGACCGTTCGGATCTGTCAGCACAATGAAGTCGGACATCGTCTCACCGATCAGCTGGTAGAGCGATTGCTCGTCCTGCATTTCGTTCTGCAGGGAGATCAGTCTGCGGCTGAGATAGATGATTACCATAACAAGCAGGAACAGAAATACAGAGTAGACGGCGAACAGGGAGCTTTTGAGATTATTGAACTCTGTCATCACTTGGCTTGCATAGGTGTCAATCTTGTCCTCTGCCTGATTCAAGCTTTCCCGTACCTCATTCAGCTCCGTATGTATGGTGAGGGCAGAATAAGAGGCGGGATTCCAGCTCTTCTGAACCCGCTGCGAGATCAGCTCCCGGCCGTTATCCCTCCACACGGTAAGCGTGGTTCCGAAGTGATCCAGCTCGTTCCTCAGCTCGTCCAGCAGCAGCTCGCTCTGCTTCATTCCATTGAACGGGCTCTTCACAGCATCCAGATTGTAGCGGGCGGTATTGACCCGCTGTAGCGCCTGGGCATTATTGTCCTCGAATTCCTGCGACAGCGTACTGCGCTGCGCGCTGGTCAGCGCCCCGCCGACTGTGGTCTGAAGCGCAAGGGCTGCCTGATAGAGATCGCGGTCGGCGTTCAGAATGAGCTCGGAATTCTGGTAGACGTCACTGTACAGCGAATCGGATAATTTGTTCATCGTATGATTCAGAAACAGCAGGGAGGCCACACTGATCCCAACCAGAAGAACGGTGATGGATGTGAATAATATAATCAGTCTGCGTGTACTTTTGTTTTCCGAAAAAACTGCCACTGTCATCCTCTCCCCGCACAGAACTTTTGCAAATCTCATGGGTGTAGCTTTGGTGCATGCGAAACTTATCCTTATGCGGAATATGGCTTCTTGCAGGCATGTAAGAGAGTATACGTTAGCGAGTCCTAGAAAGCAGGGGAAGAAGGAGGCAATAGAAAGAATAACTTCCGGTTAGATCGCGGTTTCTTTTCACCAGTATATAGGACATCCCTTAAGCAGAGCAATTGCTGAAAAAATAATAAGCCCCGTCAGCTTCCGCTGCGGATGACAGGCCGTGAAGCACACCCTGGAGCCGGAGGGGAAACAGTGGAGACATATCCGTTACAGCCGATACAAAGAACTATTATGTATACCCTACTACTATGTACAAGGTATTCTGACCTTTGAGTCCTATTACCCACTTTTGCTGCAAACGATACCCCTTTGGTATCAATTGTGCATTAAAAATAAAACAAGAAAATCCGCCAGCCCAGGGATCTGAGACTGGCGGATTGAAAAGCTGATGATAACGCAGCGTCTAGGATGGCGCTACTCGTTGCGCAGCGCATAGATCGGGCGCATTCTTGCAGCCTTGCTTGCAGGAATCATTCCGAATACGACACCGATGATCAAGGAGAATGAAAAGGAGATCAGGACCATATTCCAGGAGGGCACCACATTCAAGGCGGTATAATGACCGACAGCCCAGCTGGCGCCAAGTCCCAGTGCGACTCCGATCAGGCCCCCGGTGCCGCTTAAGACCACGGACTCGATCATGAACTGCATCATAATGTTCTTTTTCTTGGCCCCGATGGCCTTGCGGATGCCAATCTCTCTGGTACGCTCATTGACCGAGACAATCATAATGTTCATAATCCCTATCCCGCCTACAAATAAGGAGATACCGGCGATACCGCCAAGGGCCAAGGACAGGGTGGCGCTGGTTTCATTAACCGTTTCCAGCATCTCCCGGGAATCAAAAACAGAGTAGGCATTCTCGGCTGCACTGAATTTGGCAGTAAGGCTGGCTTCCAGCTTGGTTTTGACATCATCCACATTGTCATTGGAAGTGGTTGTGAGGGTAATGGAGCGGACTCCCTTGCTCTGCAGGAACCGTTCGGCTGTAGAGATGGGGATCAGCAGCTTCTCGTCGCTTGAGCCGACGCTGGTGGAGCCTTTACTCTCCAGCAGTCCGACGATCTTGAAGCTGCTTCCGTTGATCTGTACCTTTTGGCCTACAGGATTATCTGTACCGAACAGATCTTCCGCCGTATCTGATCCGATTAACGCAACCTTCTGCCGGTATTCTGTATCCATCTCAAGCAGGAATCTTCCGGATTGCACGTGGAAATCCTGAACCTCTTCGTAGGCAGGTGTAATGCCTTCTACGGATACGGAAACGTTCTCGGTACCGTGCTTGGCGGTAACGTTCCCGGAGATTACCGGGGATACATTGTCCACCCCTTCAATCTCATTCAGGGCCAGGGCCTCCTCGTAGGTCAGCGAAGTGGTGGCTCCGCGGCCCATAATGTTGACGGTCAGCTGGTTGGTGCCCAGGGAGCTTAGGGACTCTGTAATCTGCGAGGTGGTGCCCTGGCCCACAGCGACAAGTGCAATGACGGAGGAGACCCCGATAATAATGCCCAGCATGGTAAGAAAGGCTCTTATTTTACTGCTGAGGATACTTTTGAAGGCCATTTTCATACTCTGGTACAGCATCATGAGGGCACCACCTTCCGATCCTCTACAAGATCCCCATCCTGAATCCGGATCACCCGTTTGGCCTGCTCGGCAATCTCCAGGTCATGCGTGATCAGAATAATGGTATGCCCCTGTACGTTAAGCTCCTTAATCATCTCCAGAACTTCCTTGCCTGTCTTGGAGTCCAGCGCTCCGGTTGGCTCATCGGCAAGCAGAATCGGTGGGGTTCCGGCAAAGGCGCGGGCAATAGCCACACGCTGCTGCTGGCCCCCTGACAGCTCGGAAGGACGGTGATTCATTCTGCTCGCAAGGCCTACCCGGACCAGGGCATTACGGGCAATTTCTCTGCGCTCCCTATGGGACATTCCACGATAGATCAAGGGCAGCTCCACATTCTCTACCGCTGATAACTTCGGCAATAGATTAAAGTTTTGAAATATAAAGCCAATCTTTTCGTTGCGGATCTGGGCCAGCCTGTTGTCAGACAGCCTGCGGATCTCCTGGCCGTCCAGGAAATAATCGCCTTCATTGGCGACATCGAGGCAGCCCAGCATGTTCATCAGGGTGGACTTGCCTGACCCTGACGGGCCGATGATCGCAACGAATTCACCGTGATTAATGCTGAAGCTCAGGCTCTTCAGAACCGTCATCGATTCTCCGGCCATCGTGTAGCTGTGCTGCATCTTCTCAACCCGGATCAGCGGCTCTGGTGCGGTCATCGTCCGCCACCGCCTCCGCCGAAGCCTCCGCCGCTGCCACCGCCGCCGAAGCCGCCGCCCCCGCCGGGAAAGCCACCGCTCCCGCCGGTCATTCCTCCGCCGCTGAAGCCGCCCATACCACCCATACCGCCTTGCTGCGGGGAGGTGGCATTGCCTGAGGAGATCACGGTCGGGAGGATTACTTCATCCCCTTCACTTAAGCCGCTGACGATTTCGATGCTGCTCTCATTGTGGATACCAACCTCTACAGCTATCCGTTTCATGCCTGAGGCGAAACCGGCTGCCCCTTTGCTTCCGGCTGCTCTGCCGGGGAACTCCGCACCAGCAGGGAACTCTCCAGACGGAAGTTCACCGCCCTGGAATTCTCTGCCGCCGCGGGCGCCTGTGCCTCGGGTCCCCGCTTCACTACCGGAGGGTTCACCGTCCGCTGCAGCGCCAGCAGGGGGTTTGGAGTCAGCAGCATCTCTGTCTGTTGTGTTAGCTTGCTCATCCCCGGTTCCCGGCACATTGACGAAGGATTTCCCGTTTATCTTCGTTACAGCTTCGATGGGAACGGTCAGAATATCCTTTTTCTCTTCGATCGTAACCGCCACCTCCGCAGACATGCCGATAAGCACACCCTCCGAGTTATTTAATCCTACAGTGACGTTGAACAGGGAGACGCCATTAGAGGAGGTCCCTTCTTTGGCGATATCTATAACTTTACCGGTAAAAGATTTGTCCTCAAGGGCATCCAGTGTAATGGTAGAGGCTTGATTCAGCTTGATTTTGGGGATGTCCAGCTCGTCTACCTGCACGGTTACGCTTAGATTCACGTAGTCGGTCATGGTGAACAGCTCTGTACCATTCTGGGCCTGCTCACCGTCCGTAATATTCACGGCAGTGATCGTTCCATCGATCGGAGCGGTCAGCGGATCAGGCGGAGCCATATCTTCATGGATGGCAGCGATGGATTCCTGCCCGTCCACGATATCGCTATTGGCTTTATCAATGGCTTTTTTTGCCGATTCCAGCTCTTCCTCTGTCGCGTTATTCATAGCCAGCGTCTTGTAGCTCTCCTGTTTATTCTCCAGCTCCGTCTTGAGATTCTCCAGTGACTTGGTGGCTTCCTTCAGCTTATCGTCCAGATCGCCCGCAACAAATGTGATCAGCACAGCACCTTTTTTAACAACATCGCCTTTCTTAACCATGACCGTATCGACCTTCCCGGCTTCTTTGGTACGGATGCTCTCACTGTTGATCGCCGATACTGCACCTGAACCCGAGACACCCACCAGGATATCCCCCTTACTGGCAACTGCCGTATTCAGCGGAGCGGCATTGATCTGCCGGTTCTGATCCGGCCAGAGCTTATAGCCCGCAATCCCTGCAATAGCAACGAGGACTATCGCTGAAGCGATAATAATGATCTTCTTCTTCTTATTCATTGTGCAGCTCCTTCGGGGGAAGAGGTGGTTGCTTTGGCGGTAACCTCAAGGGAATAGGCCTGGCTGGCGAGCTCTGTCCGTACTCCCTGGAATTCATCGTAGAATTTAAGGGCATAGGTGCCGGAGCTGAGGTTTTTGAACAGGACGCTGGATAGAGTCGTTGAATAAGAGTTGTTGGTTCCCAGTGTCAAGTCGGTTCCCAGCGTCAGTGCTTTCTCGTGAGACTGTCCATAAGGATCGATAACCTGAAGGATGAGCTTATGCTGGTAAGCGCCTGTCTGGTAGGTATTATCCTGATTGAGATTGTAATTGAACGTCACAGCAATGCTGCTTGCGCCCTTGGTGAGTTCCCCTGTAGAGCTGGTAACTGCCAGTGTATAAGGGAAAAGTGGAACAGAAGCCAGATTGGTCAGAGGCGTAACCTCTGCCGGTGTCAGTGTCAGCGCTGCCGTATTGACGTATCCCGTCGCAGCCGTTCCTGCGGCAGTCAGCTTGCCATCCGCAATCGACTGGCTGATATACAGCTCAAGACCTGTGGTGTCCAGGGTGGCCGGGACTTTCGCCCAGAAGGTAACCAGTGTTTTGCCCCCAGGGCTGGTCGACAGCTCGGACTGGTTGGCAGTTGCTTCAAAATATTGCCCGTCAGCAGTCCTGAACTGTGCATATAGACGGGCCAGATCTGCCTGCCGGACTTCATCGCTGTTCATTTCCACTTCGCTGTACACCAGGTTCGAGCCGGTTCCTGTATACAGGAGGGTGGAGCGCTCCTTCACGGTGGCTTTTTTGCCGGTGGCGGTGATCTTGAAGGCTTCCCCTGCAGCCACCGGAGCTACACTCTTAACGGTGCTGTCGCTTGTGCTGAGAGTGAGGAACTGCGACACCTCTGTACCCTTGGTCTCCTGGAGGATGAGCTTGATTTGTCTGACATCCAGGGTGTATGGAATATGGCCTTGAACCGTGATCTGGGTGCTGGCACCCGGGGCAAGCACCGAAGAGCTGTTGTCCGTATAAGTCTGCGAAGAGGAACTGAGATCCTTCTGATCCGCCAGGAGTACGCCGGTAAGAGCAGGTAAGGCAATGGATTTGGACGTTGCATTGCGTATCGTTAGTACAGCCTGTACCAGATCCTCGCTGCCCCAAGGCAGACGCAGCAGCGAGTCCAGAGAGACAGCGAAGGTGCCATAGGTATTGGTTACGCTGGTCTCAGAGGCGAGATGAATCTGTCTCTCAGGCGTATAAGGGATGCGGAAATAGGCCACAGGCAGCGTTACTTTATCCGCGCTGGCTGCGGGAGCGATCATTCGCAGCTCCAGCGAATTCTGAGCCAGCTCCAGCGGAACACTGGCGCTCAGCTCAATCAGCTTTTCTTCCAGCGGCTTCAGGGTCAGGCTGCTCAAGGCAGTGGCCGTCACCGGGAAGCTATAGCCTTCCGCCGACTTGACGTTAAGCTCATAAGCAGGCAAAGTAACGGCTGTGCTGCCGGTATTCTTCACCCGGAGCTGATAGCTCCAGACACCATTCCCGTTATCCGCATGCACACTTGCCTTCAGCAGCTGCAAGTCTACCAGATTGCTGTCGATGGAGACCTTTTTGGTATAGCCCGCTGCTACAGTGAAATCTGCAGTTACCGCAGCCGGAAGTGCGTAGGAAGAGACAGGCAGGTACAGCTTGAGTCCTTCATCCAGCTTGGCAATCTGCAGCGTCATCTTGCTGAGATTCATGTAGGAGGGGATCTCGGTCATATAATAGAGCGTCTTCTTCTCCTGAGGCTGTAGCTTGAATTCGGAGCTGCTGTCATCCAGCGTAAGCGTGAAGGCAGAGCCGCCCGAGGATTTCAGGTACAAGGTATAGCCCGGATCTGTAAGCACTTTGGTACCCAGATTGGTTAGACTAAGCCCGACCTTGGCATAGACTTTGCTGTTATATTTGTAGATTTGCACGGATTCGGCTTTGGTGCCGGCAGTAATGCCGCCGAGTTCAACCTTTCGGGTCTCCCCTGTAAGCGAGGACAGAGAATAATTGGAAGGAATCGTGAACGTGCCTATACGCTGTTCATAATTAGCGGCGCTGAAATTCCAGCCGTAGATGTTGATTTTGAGTCCTTTGACTGAGGCGGCGGTTCCAATATTCGCATAGTATGTAAGACTGGTGCTTTGTTTAGCAGGGATTTTCTTGACCGCACTGTCTGCGCTGACCGGAATTCCCTTAATGATGCTGCCGCCCGCAGTTACAATTTTGGAGAAATAGTCTGCCAGATTGACGCTGCTGCCGGCAGTGTTGGTATAGGTAAGCGTGTAGGTGAGAATATTACCGCCGGTTTGGCTCTGAAGCCCTACATGGCTCAGCTTCACCTGAAGCGTGGTACCGAGCTTGAGCGCACTTAGACCGTTAAGTGTGGAGACTTCCGTGACCGCGCTTGCTGCTGTGGCAGCCGTTGAACCGGATGAAGCGGCATAGGCCGCGGTTCCCGGGCTTCCAGCGGTTTGACTTGCGGCAAATGTGCTGAGCAGCAGCAGAACAAATGCTTTTTTTCGTGTAAGCATGTAATTTCCTCCTTGTGTGATCTCTTAAGGGAAAATATCAACATTGACTGAATGTCCGCTGAAAAAAAAGCCGTCAAACCGCGCTGAAGCTTAAAGGGAGCTTAAAAAAAGATAAAAAATAAGCGGAATTTGTGCGGCTTGTCAAACTGGCTGTTTTTGCATATAATAGATGGGCATATCTTCCCAAGTGGAGGATCGAAGTGCAGAGGTTATAATCCGCATACATGCAATGATGGAGAAGAGTACGCAGTGCCTGGCTTACAGGGAGGAAGCGCCGCAGATTGAGAGCGTTTCTAAGAGAGCAGAGCTGCCGAAGTTCACTCCGGAGCAGTTCCCTGAATGTGCTTGAAGAGCACTAGTAGGGGGGACCGGCCGCAGACCGTTATTTCTGTATAAAGTGAGACAGGTCTTTGCCGCACCGAAAGAGGGAATAGTGCTCTTAAGGGAAGCGTACGGCCGTCTAACAAGGGTGGTACCACGGTCTTTTCGTCCCTTTACCGGGAGGAAAGGCCTTTTTTTGTTGAACAATACGAGATTTGAGGGGGCAGTACAAGCCATGAAAGACAAATTGGAAGCACTGAAGGCTGAGGCGCTGACGAAGCTGCAGGCGGTAAACGATCCGCAGATTCTGAATGACCTGCGCGTCAAATACCTTGGCAAAAAAGGCGAGCTGACAGAGGTTCTGCGCGGTATGGGCGGATTAAGCGCGGAGGAGCGTCCGGTGATCGGCCAGGTGGCCAATCTGGTGCGCAGCGCCATTGAAGAGGTGATCAGCGCCAAGCAGGAGCTGTTCCAGCAGCAGGAGACAGAGAGCCGCCTGAATGCGGAGAAGGTCGATGTAACCCTGCCGGGCCGCGGCCTGCCGCAGGGCGGGATTCATCCGCTGAGCCGGGTGCTCCAGGAGATCGAGGATATCTTCATCGGCATGGGCTTCCGGATCGCTGAAGGACCGGAGGTGGAGACGGACTATTACAACTTCGAGGCACTGAACCTGCCGAAGAACCATCCGGCCCGGGACATGCAGGATTCCTTCTATATCACGGATGATATTCTGATGCGTACCCAGACCTCGCCGGTACAGGTGCGTACCATGCAGGCGGCGAACGGGGAGTCTCCGGTCAAAATCATTTGTCCCGGCAAAGTGTTCCGCCGCGACGATGACGATGCGACCCACTCCTTCCAGTTCCATCAGATTGAAGGCCTGGTCATCGGCCGGAATATCCGCATGAGCGACCTGAAGGGTACCCTGCAGCAGTTCACCAAGGAGATGTTCGGCCCTAGCGCGGGTATCCGTCTGCGCCCCAGCTTCTTCCCGTTCACCGAGCCTAGCGTTGAGGTGGATGTAAGCTGCTTCAAATGCGGCGGCGATGGCTGCCGGCTCTGCAAGCAGAGCGGCTGGCTGGAGATTCTGGGCGCCGGTATGGTGCACCCGAATGTGCTGCGGATGGGCGGATACGATCCGGAAGTTTACAGCGGCTTCGCGTTCGGCATGGGTGCGGAACGGATCGCGATGCTGAAATACGGCATCGATGACATCCGCTATTTCTATACGAATGATATGGGCTTTGTGAAGCAGTTCAAGGGTATTTAGGGATTTGGCGGGGGTGCGCGGGGGCGTTGGACGGATATTGTTAAGCCGGAGGGATGACGGCAGTGCTAATTAAATGACTGCGATTGAAGGACCGGAGGGGAATTTTGGAACTGTAGGAGCGGTAGCGTCCGCCTTTGTGTTTGGATTTCTACCGCGAGAAGCGGTTCTAATCAGGAAATCCAAACACAACAGCGGCCGGAAGTCCAAATATTCTCTGTAGGAACATTGCAATGCAGAATTTTTTTGCGCGAAGTTGACGTGGGCTTGTTTATATCCGCTTCCGCACCCCAGCACAACCGGCATGGAGATCAATACATCTGAAACAAAAAGGAAGTGTGCGATTATGAAAGTATCAACCGCCTGGCTGGCCGATTATATATCGCTGGAAGGAGTGACCGCTGATCAACTGGCGGACAAAATCACCACCGCCGGCATCGAGATTGACGGAGTAGAACGCCGCAACAAAGGTATTTCCGGGATTGTGACCGGCTACGTGAAATCCAAGGAGAAGCACCCGGACGCCGATAAGCTGAATATCTGTATTGTCGATGCCGGGCAGGGCGAGGATCTGCAGATCGTCTGCGGAGCGAAGAATGTCGCAGCGGGCCAGAAGGTTCCGGTCGCGCTGGTAGGTGCCAAGCTGCCGGGCTTGGAGATCAAAAAAGCCAAGCTGCGCGGCGTGCTGTCACAGGGGATGATCTGCTCGGCCAAAGAGCTGGGCCTGAACGACAAGCTGCTGCCCAAAGAGCTGCAGGAGGGCATTCTCGTGCTGCCGGAGCAGACCGAGGTGGGCCAGGATATTCTCAAGGTGCTTGGACTGAATGACGAAATTCTTGATTTCGATCTAACGCCGAACCGTTCCGACTGCCTGAGCATGATCGGTGCCGCTTATGAGGTAAGCGCGGTACTGGGCCGTGAGCTGAAGCTGGCTGATCCGGCGGCAGAGCTCGTGGAAACGGGCGGGAAGGCTGCGGACTCCATCACGGTTACCATTGAGGATGAGGCATTTTGCAGCCATTATGCCGTGCGTTATATTGCCGGAGTGAAGACCGCGCCGTCCCCGCTGTGGATTCAGAACCGCCTGATGGCGGCCGGGGTACGTCCGATTAACAATATCGTAGACATCACCAACTACGTGATGCTGGAATACGGGCAGCCGCTGCATGCATTTGACGGCGGGCAGCTCCAGGGCGGAACCATCGGTGTACGGTTTGCCCGTGAAGGGGAAGGACTGGTTACCCTTGACGGACAAGAGCGCAAGCTTGCGCCGCAGATGCTGGTCATTGCCGACGGCTCAGGCGCAATTGGCCTGGCCGGAGTGATGGGCGGACTGTCTACAGAGGTTACCGCAGACACCGTTAATATTGTACTGGAATCAGCCAAATTCGATGGTGGAACGGTACGCAAGACCTCGCGTCAGCTCGGTCTGCGCTCGGAAGCGTCCCAGCGGTTCGAGAAGGAAGTTGACCCGAATGCGGTCATCCCTGCGCTTAACCGCGCGGCTGCACTGATTGCCCGGTATGCCGGAGGAACGGTTCATGAAGGGATTGTCCAGGCCGGCAGCGCCGCTGCTCAGGAGAAGGTGCTGCACTTATCGCTGGAGAAGCTGAACCGCTATCTCGGGACAGATCTGTCATTGCTGGAAGTGAAAACCCTGTTCGGACGCCTGCACTTCAAGTGCGGTGATGCGGCTCAGGGAATCGTCGAGGTCGAGGTGCCGACACGGCGCGGAGACATTACGCAGGATGTGGATCTGATTGAAGAGATCGCCCGCTTGTACGGCTACGACAACATCCCGACCACCCTGATCGAAGGCACAACAACACCGGGCGCGCTTACCAGACAGCAATCTCTGCGCCGCGAGCTGCGCCGCATGCTCTCGCTGGGCGGATATCAGGAGGTTATGGGCTATTCCTTCATCCAGCCGGAGCAGAGCACGCTCTTCCCTATGCTGGCGGAAGGCAAACAGTCAGTGAAGCTGGCGATGCCGATGAGCGAGGAGCGCAGCGTGCTGCGTACCAGCCTGCTGCCGCAGCTGCTGGACATTGCCCTCTACAATACGAACCGCCGCCAAGGCGATCTGGCGTTATTCGAAATCGGCAACGTCTTCTTCACGGAGGAGGAAGTCCTTACCCGCCAGCCGAGCGAGCTGCCGGTGCTGGGGCTGCTGCTGAGCGGTACGCGTGCAGCCAAGCAGTGGAACGTGGCTGCTGAGCCGGTGGATTTCTTCGACCTTAAGGGTGCGCTGGAGACTGTATTTGCACATCTGGGCCTTACGGATCGCGTAATCTATGAAGGGGACGCGCCTGAAGGCTATCATCCGGGACGCTCCGCTTCCATCTATCTGCTTCAGGCAGAGGGCCGTGTGAAGATCGGTTCGATGGGGCAGATTCATCCCGAGCTGCAACGCCGGATGGATCTGGAGGATACCTATGTATCCGAAGTCCTGCTGCAGCCGCTCTATGATGCGGCACGCGCCGGGCTGCAGTACAGCGAGCTTCACCGCTTCCCGGGCATGGAGCGGGACATTGCGGTGGTAGTCGATGACGCGGTTCCGGCAGGTGACCTGATCGCGGCGATCCGTGAGCACGGTGGCACTCTGCTGCAAAATGTGCAGGTATTCGATATCTACACAGGAGGCAAGATGGAGGCAGGCAAGAAGAGTGTTGCCCTGTCGCTCCTGTACCGCCATACCGAGCATACGCTGACTGACGAAGAGGTTGTGGAAGTGCATGACAAAGTGGTCTCTGCCCTTGAACAAACTTTTGGTGCAGAATTAAGAAAATAGCAGGAATTGTGCAAAGCCGCAGCGAATCCATTTAGAAACAGAGATTCCCTGCGGCTTTTCTGTACCCTTGTGAAGTGCGGAGGAACATGCGAATAAATGCAATGGACGCGTGCTTTTGCCAAAGGTCAGGAAATCACGCTACAATAGGAGCAAGAGCAAAGAAACCAACTTAGAATCCGCACACATACAAAGGAGGGCACAACTGTGGCTATGGACCGGACCCGTGTCGCCGTGGAGATATACGGAACTTCCTACAAGCTGGTAGGAAGCAGCACAGAATATATGAAACAGGTCGCCCGTCATGTCGATGAGCATATGCGTGCAATATCGAAATCACATTCCAGACTGGATACGCCGCGGATTGCGGTGCTTACAGCTGTACATATGGCAGAGCAGGCAATCCAGGTTCAGGATTTCAAGAATGAGCTGAATATGCTGACCGGTGAACGTACCGAGCTTCGCGTGGAGGTGTCACGCCTTCAGGAAGCGCAGCGTGAACAGCAGGAAGAATATGAGAAGCTGGAAGCGGCTGCGAAGGAAGAGGCGGCGCGGCTGATTGCCGCTGCCGAAGAAGAACGCTCAAGACATCTGGAGCAGCAGGAGCAGGAGCGGCAGCTGCAAGCCCAGCTGCTGGAGGAAGAGAAGCAGGCTGCGGCCGCCGGCCGCGAGCAGCTGGTGCAGGAGCTGAAGGCACGCGAGGAAGAGCTGAAGGCGCTGCGCGAGGGCCATGAAGCAGAGCAGGCTGCAGGCCGCGAGGCAGCGCGTCAGGAGCTGGAAGCCGCAGAAGCCATGCGGCTGCAGCAGCTGGAAGAGATGAAGGCTGCCCATCAGCAGGAATTGGAGCAGCTGCGCGAGACACTGATCCGCGAGAAGACAGAGACGTTGTCTGCCCTGGAGCAGGAGCTGCATGAGACCCGGGAGTCGATGGGCAGCGAGATCGTGGAGATCCGCTCCACGTTAAGCAAGGAGCTGGCTGATACCAAGGCTGCGCTCACAAGTGAGCTTACCGGGGAGCGGGAAGCGCTTGAGAAGGAGCTGGCCAAGAACAAGGAGCTGCGGCAGTCCCAGGGGACGCAGGAGCACCGGCACAAGCAGCAGCTTCAGGAGCTGGAGAAGCAGCTTGGCGAGCTGCGCGGCGGAACCGGGCAGCTCCAGTCCCGGCTGCGTGCGGCGGAAGCCGGGCTTAAGGGTGAACGCGATGCGCGGCTGACGCTACTGGCGCAGTACGAAGCTGTCCTGAAGCGGGAGGAGCAGCTTGGCGAAGAGCTGAAGCTTGCCGCTGAGCAAGGAGAGCAGCAGAGTGCGGCGCTGGAGGAAGTGCGCAAGCAGGCTGCGGCTTCGCAGAGCGAGGCGGAAGCGCTCCGGAGCGGGCTGCGGGAAGCAGAGGACAAGCTAAGCGCTGCGCTGGAAGAGCTGAGCACGGCGAACGAGATGGGCACCCTGCTGAACGAAGAGCTGGAAGGACTGCGCCAGCAGGTTGCAGCTGCGCAAAGCGAGGCCGAAACGCTCCGCAGCGAACTGCGGGAAGCAGAGGGCAAGCTAAGCGCTGCGTTGGAGGAACTGCACACGGCGAGCGAGCTCGGCACCCTGTTGAACGAAGAACTGGATGAGCTGCGTAATCAGGTTGCGGCTACACAGAGCGAGGCGGTGGATATCCGCAGCGAACTTCGGGATGCAGAGGGCAAGCTAAGTGAAGCGCAGGAGGAGCTGCATACTGCTAAGGAGCTTGGCAATCTGCTGAACGATGAACTGGAAGGGCTGCGCCAGCGTTATGAGCTGACGCAGGAAGAAGCGGCAGCACTGCGCACATCGCTGCGGGAGACCGCAGATCAGCTCAGCCGGACGCAGGTCGAATTCGACCGTACGGCAGAGGAAGCGGCGTCCTGGCAGGAGCGTGCGAACAAGCATATGGAGGATATCAGCGAACTGGAGATGAACCTTCTGGAAGAAGGGGAGAAGTCGGCAGCCTTGCAGCGCGAAGTGGAGACTCTTCGCGGACAGGCAGACGGAATGGTTCAGCAGCTTGATCAGGAGGCGCGTCTGCGTGCCGAAGCGGAGCAGGAGCTTGCTGTTCAGCAGGAGGCGGCAGAAGCAGCCCGCAAGGAACTGGCTGAGCTGCGCGGCCGTTACGAGGAGCTGATCGCCCAGTACGATGAGATTCTTCAGGACGGGGAGCAGCTGAAGGAACGCTACGAACTGCTGGAAGCCGAAGGCGAGGAAGCTGCGCGGCGTCTGGAAGAGCTGTATGAGGCGGGCCGTGAAGCTGCCGCTGCGGCGGCGGAGCAGCAGGAAGCACTCCGCGAGACCCGGGAGTACGAAGCTACCTGGAAGCAGAAAGTTGAGGAGCTTCAACAGCGCGAGCAGCAGTGGAATGAGCAGGAAGCACAGCTGCGTGAGGAGATTGAGATCTGGCAGCAGGAGGCCGGTGAAGCCGAGGCTCAGGCGGAAGCAGTCAGCCGCTCACGTACTGAGGCGGCGCAGCAGCTGGATGAGATCGGCGAGAGCTATGAGATGGTCCAAGGCCAGCTGCGGCTGGTTCAGGCCCAGTTCGAGCTGCAGCAGGGAGAGCTCGAGAAGCTGTCCCAGGAGCATCGCAGCTTGCAGGCGGAATATTCCAAGCTACAGAGTGAATATAATGAATGGATTCAACTGATCGAACAGGACAGTTGAATGGCGGATGCATCACAGGAAGAGCTGTTGTAAGCAGGAATGCTTAGAACGGCTTTTTCTGCTGTGCAGGGACGGGGGACGGATTCCTCCTTAGGGGGACTGCAAGGGGGGGCTGCTGCTCTAAAGTTGGCTGAAGTGAAGTATGGGACAGAAGTAATTTCTACTGGGGGGGAAGTTGGTGAAGGGAAGGGGGGAGTGAAGAAGACATCTAGGCTGCCATCTTGGACAAATCCTGCACTAAATACAACATTCGTACCTCTGAGGCAGCAAATTACGGGAAATCCTGCCTAGAATGCAACATATTTCAGCCAACGACCGCTCCACTGGTAACATTCCTGTAAAATGTGCAACATTTGGCGTTCTCAAGCTACAATCCGATATGAATCCTGCAAAATGTGCAACACTTGGCGATAACAGCTCATGATGAGGAGCACAAGTGCCCCTGAATCCACCAGAAGTTAGCCAAATGAGTAAATGAGGAGCACAAGTGCTCCTGATTTCAGCAGAAGTTAGTCAAATGAGCAAATGAAGAGCACAAGTGCTCCTGAATCGAGCAGAAGTTAGTCAAATGAGCAAATGAAGAGCACAAGTGCTCCTGATTTCAGCAGAAGTTAGCCAAATGAGCAAATGAAGAGCACAAGTGCCCCTGAATCACCAGGTGTGAGCTAAATTAGTTCGAACGAATTTACGAAGAATACATTAGCCTAACTGCCCCCTGCATGAATTATCTTTGACATAATAAGTATTGCAACCGGTTACAACCCGGGGTAGGATGTTGGTTGAGGTGAACGGGATGGATAAGAAATGGGTCAGCGGCGTTGGGGTTATTGTGCTTTTTATACTGTTGTCATATTTGTTTATAGGCTTCGCGCGCCATTCTGCCCGGATGGGCAATATTGTCAAGGAATTAAGCGGCCAGCCCAGTCAGGACAAGCCCGGATATCATATTGTGCTGATCGAGCAGGAGCGGTACCACCCTTACTGGGAGATGGTCGAGAAGGGGGCCGCAGAGGCCGCAGCGAAATACGGAATAGAGATCGAATTCACGGGACCGGTGCGCAATAACATGGAGGAGCAGATCAGCCTGCTGGAAAAAGCGATTGCCGCTAAAGCGGATGCCATCATCGTCCAGGGGCTCAACGACGAGAAGTTCACGCCGGTGATTGATAAGGCGGTGAACCGGGGGATTCCGGTGATCACGATTGACACGGATGCTCCGGCCAGCCGGAGACTGGCCTATGTGGGAACTGACAATGTGGCTGCAGGTGAGGCGCTGGGGCGCATGGTAGTGAAGACGACCGGCGGAAAAGGCAAAATAGGCGTGATTATCGGCAGCGAGCTGGCCAAAAACCAGCTTCAGCGTCTGGACGGGCTGAAAAATATCGTAAAGGACTACGGCGGCATGGAGATTGTCGATGTCCGCAGCTCCAACATCTCGCATATGGAGGCGATCCAGCAGGCAGCGGATATGCTGCGCTATCATCCGGAGATCGATGTCATGGTCGGCACCAGTTCAACGGATGCGTTGGGCGTCTTGCAGGCATCGAGGAGCCTGAAGCGCGGTCCGCTGACCATTATCGGCTTCGATAATCAGGCGGAGACGCTGGATGCCATCAGCCGGGGGGCGATCACAGCGACTGTCGCACAGCAGCCTTACCTTATGGGGAATATGGCGGTCCGGCTGCTCCATGATTATTTTAATGGTGCCCATTTACAAACCCGGTATTATACCGGAGTGAAGGTACTGGATAAGACCAATGTGCAGGAGGGAGAGAGCCTATGAGTATCCGCCTGAAGCTGCTGATCTGTATTCCGCTGCTGGTGCTGCTGATGAGCTCGGTCTCCTTCGTACTGTTCCAGAGCGGGAAGAATGTGCAGGAGAGCTACCACCTGATGATGAACCGGATCATGCTGTATAAGGAGGTATCCTATGAGGTCGGCGAGAATATGCGCTCCTTGAACCGCTTCATTATGCAGGTGGATACCGACAGCTTCCCGGAGGTGGAGAAGCATCTGGGCGCGGTACTGGAGCTGCGCAGCAGGCTGGACGGGATGAATACCATCGGGGGCAGCGGCCTTCCGCTGATGAACTATAGCCACCTTATTGATACTTTTGTCGAGCAGGCGGGCCAGATGATCACGGAGATTGACGGACAGGATGCGAATTCGCTGGCAGGTGCCTATATCGAGGCGGAGCAGACGCAGCGGTTCATCCGTGAGGAGGCCCAGGAGCTGGTCGATTTGGAGCTGGACCAATATAAGCCGATCTACGCCGAGATTATGTCTACGACAGCGAAGCTGAACCGGATGGGCAGTCTGCTGGTGATCACCGCGGCGCTGCTTAGCATCTGTATGGCCGTCTGGCTGTCCAGCAGCATTACCGGACCGATCCGCCGCCTGGTGGCAACGGCAAAGCAAATCTCGAAGGGACGGATGGATACCAAGGCGCCGGAGAGTGTTAATAACGATGAGATCAGCATACTGTGCCGCGCTTTTAACGGGATGATCGATAATATCCAGGAGCTGATGAAGGAGAACATCAAGAGTGCGGAGAAGGACCGGCTGGTCAAGGAGCTGGAGCTGAAAATGCTGCAGAGCCAGATCAATCCGCATTTCCTGTTCAACACACTGAATTCCATTGCCAAGCTTGCGTATCTGGAAGGGGCGGCGAGAACCAGCGATCTGACCGTGTCTGTCTCGCGTCTGCTCCGCTATAATCTGCAAAAGCTGGACCAGGCTGTTCCGCTGCGCGAGGAGGTCGAGCATGTGAACGAGTATATCAACATCCAGCGGGCCCGCTTCCGGGACCGGATTGCTTTTGAGATGGAGATTGATGAGCAGGCGATGGACGGGATGGTGCCGTGTCTGACGCTGCAGCCGATCTTCGAGAATGCCTTCGTTCACGGTCTGGAGCAGATGGAGGAGGGGGCTATACTTACGCTATCGATCCGTTACCGCAGCGGGCAGGTGGAGATTGTAATCAGCGATAACGGAGCGGGCATGAACCGCGAGACGGTAGCCCGGCTGATGGGATCGATTCAACAGGAGGCGCCGCATTCCAGCAGCAAGGGCCAGTCTACCGGGCTTGGGACACATAATGTTTTCAAAAGACTGCATTTATTCTTCGACGGCCAGCAGCTCATCGAGATCAACAGCAGTGAAGGGCAGGGGACGGCGGTGCTGTTCCGGCTGCCCTTCCGGACCTCGGCCTAGAGGCATTCATATGAAGTGAAGGGAGAAGCGATAACGATGTACAAGCTGCTGATCGCAGATGATGAAGCACTGGAGCGGGAGGGGCTGGAGCTGATGATCCGGCATCTTATCCCGGACAAATTCGAATTCCTGCATGCGGGGAACGGGCGGAAGGCGATTCAGCTGGCGGAGGAGCACCGGCCGGATATGATTTTCATGGATATTAAGATGCCCGGGATTCATGGGCTGGAGGCGGTGCGGCAGATTCGGGAAAAGCTTCCGGCGGCGCAGATTGTGATGATTACGGCCCATGATTACTTCGCGTATGCCAAGGAGGGGCTGCTGCTGGGTGTGCGCGACTATCTGCTGAAGCCGGCCCGGCGGGAAGAGGTGGCGGAGGTGCTGAGGAAGCTGATGGCGGTCATCGGGGAGGAGCGGCGGCGCAGGAATGAACAGCTGGAGCTGCAGGAAAAGCTGGCCCATCTGCTGCCGCTGGCCGAGAATGAGCTGACCCTGATGCTGATGCTGGAGCATGTGCAGGATCTGGAGCCGGAGCAGCTGGCCGAGCTGCTGGAGCTGCACTTCAGCAAGGGCTATGCGATGGTCCTGTCATTCCCCCGGCACGGGGAGAGCGGCTGGGAGACGTTCCGGCAGTCCAAGCGGGAGATCTATGAGGCGGTCAAGCAGTTTGCCAAAACAGGGCTGGGCTGCCTCGCCGGACCGCTGGCCGGGCATCAGCTGGCGCTGTTCATTCCCTTGCCGCCGGGGAGGACCGGATATTCCCAGCGCGTCAGCTCGCTGGACTGGGGAGAGCGGCTCCGCACCTATACCCGGGAGCGCTTCGGCCTGCCCCTTGGCGTCGGGATCGGCTCGATCCGTGAAGGCTGGGACGGGCTTAGCCGTTCCTACCGCGAAGCCGTCCGCGTATGTGCGGACCACCAGCATTCATTCGGTGTGCACCATTACGATGATATGATCCAGAGCTCGGGGCAGACGGCGGTCTCTCTGGATGAAGAGAAGAAGCTGCTTACCGCCCTGCTCCAGCGCAGTAAGCAGGAGGCCGCCCAGCGCTTCAGCCTGCTGTATGACTCCTTCGAGCAGGGAGGGGACCAGCCGCTGTCTGCCGTGCGTGGGGAGGTAACCGGCCTGCTGCTGTTCCTGGCCAGAGGCGTTCACTCCACGGCCGGTGCAGAGCTGCTGGCTTCGCTGAACGCAGCGGAAGATCCGCGTGCTCTGCGGTTAAGCGCGGAGTCCTGGCTGGAGCGGCTGATCGATGGCCTGGAGGAGGAGCAGGAGCATCACCGGTCCCATGTGCATCAGCGGGCGCTGCTCTATATCAGCCAGAAATATAAAGAGGATATCTCCATGGAGCAGACGGCTGAATATGTGAACCTGAGCCCGCATTATTTCAGCAAATTATTCCGGCAGCATGAAGGAGAGACCTTCATCGACTATGTCACACGGCTGCGGATGAATGAAGCGAAACGCCTGATCTCTGAGGATCAGCTGAACCTGAAGGAAATCTGCTATGAAGTAGGCTATAAGGACCCGAATTATTTCAGCCGGGTCTTCAAGAAGGCTGCGGGGATGACGCCAAGCGAATTCCGCCAGCAGCAGGAGAAGCCGGGTCCTTGCTGAGTGAGCAAGGACTTTTTTGTGCTGTTGCCCCGGATTATCCTATGAAAGCCGGGGCGGAGAATTACATTACAGCAGGCAAGACCAAGAATGCGGGTGGAGGGCAAATAAGTGCAGGGAATCGCTGCTCCCGGGGCGGTTTTTCCATGCTACACTTTTTTTGTAAGCGCAATCAAATATAGGACTGACGAAAAGGGGCGTAGTAATCGTGAGAAAATACGGAAGAGCAATTTCCCTCGGGCTGGCGGCGATGGTGCTGGCTGCATCGATGGCGGGCTGCGGTGTGGTCTCAAGCGGTGACAACGAGAAGAAGGAGTCTTCGGGAGCGGCCAAGGACGGGGACAAAATTGTCATCGGCATGTCCATGGATACCTTGAAGGAGGAGCGCTGGCAGAAGGACCGGGATATTTTCACAGCAAAAGTACAGGAGCTTGGCGGTGAAGTGAAGGTGCTGGCCGCGAACGGGGATGATGCTACCCAGCTAAGCCAGGCGGAGCAACTGATCTCCCAGGGTGTGGATGTGCTCGTGGTCATTGCCCATAATGCGGAGGCTACGGCTCCCATCGTGGATAAGGCGCATAAGGAAGGCATCAAGGTCATTGCCTATGACCGGCTGATCAACAATTCCGAGGTGGATTATTACATCTCCTTCGATAATGTGCGTGTCGGTGAATTCCAGGCTCAGGCGGTTATCGATAAGGCTCCTAAGGGCAATATCGTCTACATCGGCGGCGCAGATACCGATAACAATGCCCACATGTTCAAGGAAGGCGCGATGAATATTCTGAAGCCGCTGGAAGAGAAGGGCGATATCAAAATCGTCTACGACCAGTTCTCCAAGGACTGGAAGCCGGAAGAAGCGCTGAAAAATATGGAGAATGCGCTGACCGCGAACAATAACGATGTACAGGGCGTTGTAGCAGCGAATGACGGGACAGCAGGCGGCTCCATCCAGGCGCTTACGGCGCAGGGCATGGCGGGCAAAATTCCGGTATCCGGTCAGGATGCTGACCTCGCTGCTGTACAGCGTATCGCGGAAGGCACACAGCTGATGACGGTCTACAAGCCGATCAACGCGATTGCCACGAAGGCGGCGGAAATGGCGGTGGCAGCTGCCAAGGGCGAGGCTATTTCGACAGATAAGACTGTTAACAACGGTAAAATTGATGTTCCATCCGTGCTGCTTGATCCGCTTGCCGTCAACAAGGATAACCTGGATGTGCTGATCAAGGACGGCTTCCACAAGCTGGAGGATGTGTATAAGAACGTTCCGAAGGACCAGTGGCCGAAACAATAAGGGCAGCCTGTACGGCAAGCAGATGCGGCGCCAGTGGCGAACCCGCATCTGCTTGCTGCTTGAGGGCGGGAAGGAGGAACGGCAGGCATGGATGTACTTGAAATGGTAGAGATCAGCAAGAGCTTCCCCGGCGTGAAGGCGCTGGACCATGTGAACTTCAAGGTGAAGCAAGGAGAGATTCACGCCTTGTGCGGGGAGAACGGCGCAGGCAAATCCACGCTGATGAAGGTGCTGAGCGGACTGTATTCTGCGGGGACATATGAAGGCGAAATCCGCATCGGCGGGGAGAAGAAGGCATTCCACCAAATTACCGATGCCGAGCAGGCCGGCATTGCGATTATCCATCAGGAGCTGGCGCTCGTGAAGGAGATGACGGTCGGCGAGAATATTTTCCTGGGGGCAGAGCCGGTGAAGCGCGGGGCGATCCAGTGGAATGAGCTGTACCATCAGGCTTCGCTGTGGCTGAAGAAGGTAGGGCTGAACCTGTCGCCGGATACGAAGATCGGCAATCTGGGCATCGGCCAGCAGCAGCTCGTAGAGATCGCCAAGGCGCTCTCCAAGCATACCCGGATTCTCATATTGGATGAACCGACAGCGGCGCTGACCGAGAGTGAGGTGTCCATCCTGATGGGCATTCTGAACCAGCTGCGGCGCGAAGGGGTTACCTGTGTCTATATCTCCCACAAAATGCCCGAGGTGTTCGCACTGGCCGATTCGATTACCGTGCTGCGCGACGGGCGGACGGTGGCAACCCTGGAGCGCCAGGCGACGAACGACGATCAGGTGGTATCGCTGATGGTCGGCCGTGAGTTGACCGAGCGCTATCCGCGCGTCCCGCATTCACCCGGGGACAAGGTGCTTGAGGTTGCAGATTATAATGTCTGGCACCCGGAGAAGCGTCAGCAGAAGGTGCTTAGAGATATTGGATTTACGCTTCGTCAAGGCGAGATTCTGGGCATTGCCGGGCTGATGGGGGCCGGACGGACAGAACTGGTCAGCAGCCTGTTCGGTGCGTATGGCGGAAGAAGCGAAGGTACGGTTCTGATCGAAGGCAAGGCCGTTAAGATCCGTTCGATTGCCGAAGCGATCAAGTCCGGGATTGCCCTGGTCACGGAAGACCGCAAGCGCCAGGGGCTGGTCATGGGGATGGATGTCAAGCGCAATACGACGCTGGCCACACTCGGCAAGGTCTCCAGGCTCGGAGTGATCAATGAGAATGAGGAGATCAAGTGGTCTGAGCAGTACGTGAAGGATCTGAAGACGAAGACCGCTTCGCTGGAGACGCTTGTAGGCACACTGTCCGGGGGGAACCAGCAGAAGGTGGTTATCGGCAAATGGCTGATGAGTGACCCCAAGATTCTGATTATGGACGAACCCACCCGGGGCATCGATGTCGGGGCGAAGTACGAAATCTATAACCTGATGAACAAGCTGGTCGAACAGGGAGTAGCTATTATAATGATCTCCTCCGAGCTTCCCGAGGTGCTGGGGATGAGCGACCGGATTCTGGTGATGTGCGAAGGACAACTGGTACGGGAATATGACTGGCGCGAAGCAACGCAGGAGAATATTATGCTGGCCGCCACAGGAGGCAGATAGAGATGCAGCTGCAAAAAGAGCTTAAGGAACCTGAAGCGGTTCCGGCCGCCGGAGGATCGCGCTTGCGTACCCTGTTCGGCAAAATGGATATGCGTGCCTATACAATGATTGGCGCATTGATTCTGATCTGGGTGTTGTTCGGCGTGCTGAATCCGACCTTCCTGACCTCGCGGAACCTGTCCAATCTGTTCACGCAGATGTCGGTGACCTCTATACTGGCCATTGGCATGGTGCTGGTAATCGTGGCGGGCCATATCGATCTGTCCGTCGGCTCCATCGTCGGCTTGACCGGCGGGATGGCGGCGATTCTCAGCAATTGGCTGGAGTTGCCCGCTATCGTGGTCATCCTGGGCACGGTTGCGGCAGGTGCGGTGCTGGGTCTGGTGCAGGGCTGGCTGGTCGCCTATAAAATGATCCCCGCCTTCATCGTTACCCTCGGCGGGATGATGGTGTTCCGCGGGGTGCTGATGGGCGTGACTGAATCCATGACCATTCCGGTATCTGATCCGGTGCTGGCGCTGCTCGGCAATGCCTATTTTGCCTCAGGCTTCGGAATCATTCTGGGCGTGCTCGCGGTGGCTCTGCTGCTGTATAGCGCGTTCACGAAGCGGCGCTCCCGCAAGAAATACGGGTTCACCGTCGCCCCGCTCGGCATGGATATCGCGAAGGTAACAGGACTGTCCCTGCTCGTGGTAGTCTTCGTGGCCTTGATGAACCATTACAAAGGGATTCCGTTCCCGATCATCTTCGTCATTGTGCTGGCGGCCATCTTCTACTTCCTGTCCACCAAGACGACCTTCGGCCGCCATATCTACGCCATCGGCGGCAATATTGAGGCTGCGCGGCTCTCCGGCATTAACATCAGACGCAAGACGATGCTGGTCTTCATCCTGAGCGGCTTGCTCGGCTCCATCGCCGCCATCGTTCTGACCTCCCGCCTGGCTTCGGCGACCATTACCGCAGGCAATATGGCCGAGATGGACGCGATTGCCGCCTGCGTCATCGGCGGAACCTCCCTGATGGGCGGAGCCGGAACGGTCATTGGCGCTCTCATCGGAGCGCTGGTCATGACCTCGCTCGATAACGGCATGTCGCTGATGGGGCTGGAGTCGTTCTGGCAGTATGTGGTCAAAGGCTCGATCCTGGTCATCGCCGTCTGGCTGGACATTTCAGGCCGCAGCAAGGGTGTGAAGTAAGAGGGGGCTATAGCAGCCGCTTAAGCATACAGAGCAAATAAGCCGGAAGGGATATTGTCCCTTCCGGCTTATTTGCTGACTAGGAAATCATGATTTTCGTCCGATATGGATAAGTTGTGTGCGTAGGTGCAAGAACCGAATGTGATCGGAAAACCGATTACATTCGGCGCGGCGGAGGCGAGTGAGCCGAATAAGGTCGCAAAACCGATCACATTCGGCGCGGCGGAGGCGAGTGAGCCGAATAAGGACGGAAAACCGATTACATTCGGCACGGCGGAGGCGAGTGAGCCGAATAAGGACGGAAAACCGATTACATTCGGCACGGCGGAGGCGAGTGAGCCGAATAAGGACGGAAAACCGATTACATTCGGCGCTGCGGAGGCGAGTGAGCCGAATAAGGACGGAAAACCGATTACATTCGGCGCGGCGGAGGCGAGTGAGCCGAATAAGGTCAGAAAACCGATTACATTCGGCGCGGCGGAGGCGAGTGAGCCGAATAAGGTCGCAAAACCGATCACATTCGGCGCGGCGGAGGCGAGTGAGCCGAATAAGGACGGAAAATCGATCACATTTGGCGCGGCGGAGGCGAGTGAGCCGAATAAGGTCGAAAAACTGACCACATCCGGCTATACCGCAGGCATTTTGTTCCTTAATTCGGCCCCTTGGAACTGAAGCGCTTACTCCACAATAATCTTAGCAGTCATTCCGCTGTGGCCGGAGCCGCACATGATGGCACAGGTCATTTCGAAGGTTCCGGCTTCCTCGGGAAGGACAACCTGCGAGGCGTTCTTGGCATCCAACCGCAGCTTCATCTCCGGGATTAGTATGCCGTGATTGCCGCTCTCATTTTCGAAGATGATTTTGACAGGGACGCCCTTCTTCAAATGGTATTCCGGCTGGTCAAAGCTATAATTGGTGGCTGTAATTACGAGTTCTTCCTCCGCCGTCAGATTGCTCCCGGCAGCTGCGTTGTTTGCGCTGTCAGAATTGCTCGTGTTCCCACCGCAGGCCGTTAGCAGAAGCACAAATATAATAGAACACAGAATAGCCGACTTCCTGATCATATGCATTCTCCTCATCTACTTGGGCAGTTGTCCTTAGCATAGCCTAAATCGGTCAAGTTGTCTTGATCAATCTATGAAAAAGACTCCGACCGCCGCCGTCACTACCGCTGCAAACTTTGTCGAATTTTGCAAAAATATGATGCAAAAGAGTTTAAAATTAATTATAATTAAGCCTAATATAATTAAAGCTTCATATTATTCGGCTAGAAGCAGGGGAGTCAGATCATTATAGATTACGCGTTGCAAAGTGCAGAGAGATGGCACCGGAGAATATTGTATGGCTACTGGATCATCGTACTCTGTCTGCTGCTCGCCCAGTTCCTGTATATGCTGTACTCCCGTTCGGCTGAGATGGAGACGATCTTCAGTCCCGGCAAGGGGCATATGTTCATAGTCTGCAACCTGATGATTGTCCTGAGTATGGCTTCTGCCGAGGTCTGGCTGCGGCGCTCGCTCCGTTATCATAAGCAGGCGGTTGTGGTCTGCAGCTTTGTGGTTTCCTATTTGATGTATTTTGTGCTGGAGCCTTATGTAGACGGTGCCCAGATGCTGCTGCTGATGCCCCTTATGCTGGCCCTCATCTATTTCGACCAGCGGCTGCTGTACTCGCTTGGAGCATTTAGCATTGTATTCTACGCGGGGGTATACTTTGGGCTTGAACGGCCGCTGCTTGGCAAGCCGCTGCTGGAGTTCGTGCTGGTGGAGTGTGTGTATGTTGTTTTTGCCCTGACGGCGCAGGCGGTGATCCTCCGTGGCCGCGAGACGCGCGAATATCTGGAGCAGCTCACCAAGTCGGAGCAGGAGCTAATGGTAGAGCGGGCAATTTCGGACAAGCTGCTGAAGATGGATGCGTTAACCGGCCTGTATAATCACAAGACGTTCCATGAGTATCTGGATTCGCTGCTGGAGCAGTGTGAGAACAACGGATTGAGGCTGCAGCTGGCGTTAATGGACATCGATAATTTCAAGCAGGTCAATGACAGATACGGACACTGGGTGGGCGATCTTGTGCTGAAAGAGGTGGCGGCCAAGATGGGCAGCCTGATCGGGTTGAATGACTTCGCGGCAAGGTATGGCGGGGAAGAATTCGCAGTGATTTTTACGGATAAAAGCTTCCAGGAAGCCTACGCTGCTGTCGAGCAAATGCGTATCAGCATTGCTGCCATGTGCCATCCGTATGCCGGGAACAAGCCCATTACGGTCAGTATCGGACTGTGTCACTACCAGCTTGGAGACGGCAAGGAGCTGCTGTTCCGCAAGACAGACGATTCGCTGTATACGGCCAAGCGCGGCGGGAAAAATGCTGTGGTGACCTCCGCGGTCACTTCCGGTGAAGTGCATAAACTTACAGAAAACCCCCAAATTCCGATATAGACCGGGAGCTGGGGGTTTCATTGTCTGCATGTGCTTTTGCGCCGTTATTTGCCTGCTTCAAACGGAGTGGATACCGGCAGGAACAGATCGATGATCCCGATGACCAGTGCGGCAAGCAGGGCACCAAGCACCGAGACACTGACACCGCTGACGACAAACTGGGCAATCCAGATGACCAGGGCGCTGACCAGGAAGCCGACGATACCGCGGCCGAAGGGCGTTGTTTTTTTGCCGAAAATGCCTTCAACGACCCAGCCGAGCAGAGCGATCACCAGAGCAAGCATGAATGCGCTCCAGAATCCCCCGACTGTGAACTGCGGAACAATCCAGCCGACCACCATCAGCACGATTGCAGCGACCACGAACCGTACTACATGAGCTAAGAATCTCAATGAACTAACCTCCTTTGGCGTTCGCTTAAGGATATGTGCGTTGTTATTGTGGCCCGAAGCCGGTTTTCTATGCCCAGAAATCATACCCAAATAGCGAAAATGGGCTAAATTAGGTATAATGGTTCCATCTATGAAGGGAGCTGTGACAGTAATTGGACGACAAAATTTTGCATACGCTTGAATATCGCAAGATTTTAAATAAATTGATGCAGTATACGCAGACGCCGATGGGACGGCTGACCGCCGAGCTCCTGAAGCCTTCCGGTGATTTCGAAGGGGTGAAGAAGCTCCTGCAGGCAACGGATGAGGCGGTAAATGTTGACCGGTTGAAGGGAATTCCTTCATTCGGCGGCGTAACCGATATCCGTCCTGCGCTGAAGCGTGCGTCAATTGGCGGAATGCTGGGCACAGCAGAGCTGCTTGCGGTAGGCAACACGATTGGCGGGGCACGCCGGGTGAAGCGGTTCATCCATGCCATGCATGACGATGAGAGCGTTCCTGCCCTCTTCGCACAGAGTGATCTGCTGTCGGAGCAGAAGCCTGTTGAGGATGCTATCCGCATGTGTATTGACGAGAATGCCGATGTAATGGATTCGGCGAGCACGGAGCTTGCCTCCCTCCGCCGCGAGCTGCGCGGGGGAGAGACGCGCATCCGTGAGAAGCTGGATTCGATGATCCGCTCGTCTTCGGTCTCGAAGATGCTCCAGGATCAGCTTGTGACGATCCGTGGTGACCGGTTCGTCATTCCGGTCAAGGCAGAGTACCGCGCCCACTTCGGCGGTATTGTGCACGATCAGTCGGGCTCCGGGGCAACCCTGTTCATCGAGCCGGAATCCATTGTGGCGATGAACAACAAGCTGCGGGAGACGCGGCTGCGCGAAGAACGTGAGATTGAGATCATTCTGCACCGGCTGACTGCACTGGTCGGCGATATTGCCGAGGAGATGGTGTATGATATCGACATTCTCGGCGAGCTGGACTTCATCTTCGCCAAGGCGCGTCTGGCACGCGACCTGAAGGCTACCCAGCCGCGGATGAATGACCGCGGATACCTGCGCCTGCGCAAGGGCCGCCATCCGCTCATTCCGGCCGAGCAGGTTGTGCCGCTGGATGTGGAGCTGGGCAATGATTACCGCTCCATCATCGTGACCGGCCCCAATACGGGCGGGAAGACGGTGACCTTGAAGACGATCGGCCTGCTCAGCCTGATGGCCATGTCGGGTCTCTTCATTCCGGCCGAGGAAGGCAGCCAGCTGTGTGTCTTCGATGCGATCTACGCCGACATCGGCGATGAGCAGAGCATTGAGCAGAGCCTCAGTACCTTCTCCAGCCATATGACGAATATTATATCCATTCTGAAGCGGATGACACCGAAGAGTCTGATTCTGCTCGATGAGGTCGGTGCAGGAACAGATCCGGCCGAAGGCTCCGCACTGGCGATAGCGATTCTGGAGAATATTCACCGGACGGAATCCCGGATGGTTGCCACTACACATTACAGTGAATTGAAGGCATACGCTTATGAACGGGCAGGCGTTATTAATGCCAGCATGGAATTCGATGTGCAGAGCTTGAGTCCTACTTACCGGCTGCTGGTCGGTGTACCTGGACGAAGCAATGCGTTCGCCATCGCTGAACGCCTCGGGATGCCAAATGCAATCCTTGAGCATGCGCGCGGCGAAGTGAAGGAAGAAGATATGCGTGTTGAGCATATGATTGCATCCCTTGAGGAGAACCGCCTTACCGCAGAGAACGAACGCATACGGGCGGAAGAGATTCGCCGTGAAGCGGAGGAGTTCCGTAAGCGGCAGCAGCAGGAGCTGGAGAAGCTGGAGGGCTCACGCGACAAACGCCTTGAGAAGGCAGAGAAGGATGCCAGCGAACTTCTGGCCAAGGCGCGCAAGGAAGCCGAGGAGATTATCAGTGACCTCCGCCGCCTGGCGCTGGAGGAAGGCGCATCCGTCAAGGAGCATAAGCTGATTGAAGCGCGCCGCCGGCTGGATGAAGCAGAGCCTGCGCCACGCAAGAAGGCTGTGCCGCGCAGCGCGGTCAAGGCGCCGCGCAAGATTCAGCCAGGGGATGAAGTGAAGGTAGCGAATGTGAATCAGAAGGGCCTTGTGGTTGAGCTGAGTGGTACCAAGGAAGCGGTGGTACAGTTCGGCATCATGAAGATGAAGGTTAATCTGAGTGATCTGGAATTCCTGGCCTCCGCCCCGGATGCTCCTCCGCCGGCTCTGCGCAGGGCCACAACGGTCAAGCGTACACGCGATGAGAATATCCGTAATGAGCTTGATCTGCGCGGTGCGAACCTGGAGGAAGCCATTATGGAGACCGACCGCTTCATCGACGAAGCTTTTCTCGGCAATCTGGGGCAGATCTCCATTATCCACGGCAAGGGGACGGGGGTCCTGCGGACAGGAATACAGGAATACCTCCGCAAGCACAAGCATGTCAAAAGCTATCGGCTCGGGAACTACAATGAAGGCGGCGCGGGTGTGACGGTAGCTGAACTGGAGTAGCGCCCATAGTCCGGCAGGGAAGAGGGAAAAGTGTGCAGGATAATATTGATCTTTTGCTGGAACATCCGCTGGGGGCGCTGCTAGGCTACTTCACTGTCGCCATATTGGGGCTGGTCGTATTCCTGTCCTTCTTCGAAATGGTGACGAAATACAACTGCTGGGAAGAGATCCGCAAGGGGAATGTGGCCGTAGCCATGGCAACCGGAGGCAAAATCTTCGGAATCTGCAACATCTTACGCTTCAGCATTGAAGCGGGGGCATCCATCTATGAGACGATGAAATGGTCGGTTGTAGGCTTTTTGCTGCTGCTGCTGGCTTACTTCCTGTTCGAGTTTTTTACTCCGGTCTTTTCAATTGATGAAGAGATTGCCGCAGATAACCGGGCCGTAGGACTGACAGCCATGCTGCTCTCCATATCCTTGTCCTATGTTATCGGCGCGGCCATATTCTGAATTAGGGGGCAGGGAGATGAAGCTGCTGATTCGGATTCTGTTTTTTTCAGCCCTGGCTTTTATAGCGGCCGGCATTATATATTTAACGGTGAATTGAACCGAATGTGAGTAAGCGAAGGAGATTATACTGATGGAGACAACAGTTTGCCCATGGTGCCATACCGAGATTGTATGGGATGAGGAGTTTGGCCCCGAGGATACCTGTCCTCATTGCAATAACGAGCTTAGCGGCTACCGCACAGTGACGATAGGTGCAGAGGATCTGGAGGATGAAGAGCCGGATACGCAGGAAGCTTCCGGAGTGGAAGAGATCAGCGACGATAATTTGTGGGATGACGACGACAAGGATAGCGTGGTGCCTGTATGGGGTACGCTGGGTCAGTTCGGTGACGACTATGATCTGAAGCGTTATGAGGACAAGGTCTCAGGCTTGCTGGCTGCCCAGCTGGAAGCTCCGGAATGTCCGCAATGCCATGAGCTGATGCTTCACTCCGGTACGCAGCAGGTGGACGGGTTCACTCCGGCAACGCCGGAAGCGCTAGGCGGCGCAGCTGTGCTGAAGCCTCCTTTTGCGCTGAATCTGTACGTCTGTCCTTCCTGCTTCCATGTGCAGCACAGCCTGGCGCAGGAAGACCGCATCCAGCTTGTCCGCAATCTCAGCACCTCAGCCGAATAAAGATCGGATTCATGCTTTCCCTGCTGTCTGGACATGTTAGTAATAGATGATGTGTCTTAGGACGAGCAGGGAGGGCTAAGCATGAGAGGTTCAGAACGGGGACAGGCGGCGCTGCTGCTGGCTGTAGGTGGGCTATACCTTCTGGCTACAGTGCTTGCAGGAACGTTCCTCAACGTATATCTGTGGAAAAGCCGGCAGAACTTCGCCATGATCGGCTGGTTCACCGTGGCCCAGCAGCTTGCCGTGGGTCTCAGCTTTTGGCTGGGCGGCAAGTGGGTGAAAGAACATAACAAAATGAATGCCCTGCGGCTGGGAATTGCCGTATCGGGCTTTTTTTATTTGCTGGTGCTGTGTTTGCGGGGCGACGCGATTCATTACATTTGGCCGCTGGGCGGGGTCCTAGGGCTATCCATCGGGCTGTACTGGCTGGCGTTCAATATTGTTTTCTTCGAGATTACCGATGCCAAGAACCGCGATTTCTATAACGGGTGGATGGGCCTGCTGGGTTCCCTGACGGGAATAGCCGGACCCTGGGTCTCCGGCTGGATGATCTCCCGCTGGCAAGGCGGACAAGGTTACCGTATGGTATTCATACTGTCGCTTTGTATCTATGGGGTAGCTGCTGTGCTTAGCTTCGGCCTGCGCAAGCGGCCGCGCGGCGAAGCCTATCTCTGGCTGGAGCCCTGGCGCGAGCTTACCCGCAGGCGCAGTCCTTGGCGGCCAGTTGCGGCGGCGCTAGTATTTCAGGGCATCCGGGAAGGCGTATTCTCCTTCCTGATCGGTCTGCTCGTCTACATTGCAGCACAGGAGGAGAGCAAGCTGGGACAGTTCGCCCTGCTGACTTCAGCCGTCTCGCTGATCAGTTATTATGCGGCCGGCAGATGGTTCAAGCCCCGCGCCCGCCTCGGCGGTATGCTGGCAGGCAGCCTGCTGCTCATCGCCTTCCTTCTTCCGCTGCTGTGGAAGGTGAACTTTACCACCCTCCTAATCATGGGAATCGGGACCTCACTCTGTCTGCCGCTCTACATGCTGCCGATGCTGTCCACCAGCTTCGACCTGATGGGAGTGTCCGAGGAGAGCGCCGGCAAACGCGTGGAGCTGGTAGTGCTCAGGGAGCTTAGCCTGATGAGCGGCCGCCTCCTCGGCCTGCTGATCTTCATCGCCGTGCTGTCCCTGGACCAGTCCCCGCGGACTCTAACTCTGCTCATGCTGGGATTGGGCGTTGCGCCGATTGGGAGTTGGGTGGTGGTGCGGGGGTTGCTCAGTTCAAATGTTCACAGAAATAACAATATTATATGATTCAAATATAGGGTATTATTGCCAAGGTAAGTACAGATTGTAATTGAAGTGAATCGAAATGATTTTGCATGAATGTAACCATTAGAACTAAAAAGGCAAACCTGTACGAAAGTCAGGGACGCAAAGCCACGGGCCTTACCACAGGGCGGGAAATCCCCATCTGTGAATGGCAGCCGGGCCGCTCTTTCCGGTGGTTTTTTTGCGCCCTTTTTTAAAGGAATTGTAATTGAGCGGAGGTCTTTTATGACAAATAGCAAAAGCTTCATATGCAAGGTACTGTGTTTTATCATTCTGGCTCAACTTCTCTCACCTTTCGTGGAATTCTCAGGGATGAAGATTTCCGCGCAGTACAGTATGCTCAAAATCCGGTTTCAGCCCGAACAAACTCCCGTACAGGACGGAGAGCTTGCAGATTCCGGAGCCGTTTTTAGTGTCAAAAACCAATACTCTTACGGCTGGAACATGGATCATACCGATGCAACAGTCTCAAGAGATACATACGACAACTCCGGCATAAGCAGCCTGACACGAATCCATCCGGATGGAAAGTGGGAAATAGCGCTAGACAATGGTACTTATGAAGTCTCAGTAACCGTAGGTGACTCTGTTTATAGCAGCAATAATTCCCTAACTGTTGAGAATATCAAAGTTATGGAGGGACTCACTCTTGAAGCAGGGCAGCATAGAACGATCAAGAAGAAGGTTGCTGTCGAAGATGGAAGACTAACTTTAAGTCAAATCAATGCTCCTGGAATTGAGACTGCTCTAAATAGCATAGATATCTCATTGGTTAATACATACACTCCCACGTTGATACCGCCTCAAATCCGTTTGCCTTTTGAACCCAATAAGGTTGCAGGAGACAAAGTACTTCTATCTGGAAGTATGACTAACATACATAACGCTCCGCCTTTTATTCACGTTAATGGCCTGCAAGGAGAAATCTCTCGGCATATCCGCGAACAAATAGAATCTATTGAACAACAAATACAGCATATTAGCAAAAATGCAGTGGAACTAAGAAATGCTGATATTGAAGCTATTCAAAGCTCTATCCGCTCCAGCAGCAACAAGCCTGCCATTATTGCAGTAGGACAACTGAATTTAGAATCAAGCGTTACGTTTGGAAGTGCAGAACAGCCTGTCATTTTAATCGTAGATGGCATGAATACGAACCGGAATTTGAATATAACGGTGTACGGATCGTTAATCCTCCGTGGAGGATTAAATGCAAATACTGAGTTGGATGTTAATGTTATCAACCCTGCACCAGATGAGAATCTTGGTAACCTATGGGTACAGGGGACTGTGCATTTGAATAATAACTCCAATGTACATGTAGATAATGAATTGTTTGCAGGTTCTTTGGTTTATAACAATGGCTCTCTCGATCTATCCGCGAAACGGATAGTAGTACAAGGCAATATGAACATCAACACTATGGTAACTATGAATGTAGACGAAGAAATGTCTGTAGGAGAAGTGGTTTCCAATAATTCAAGGGCAGAACTAAATGTAGCCCAAGGAGACCTGTTTGTCCGGGACAACGTCAGTGTAAATAATCACTTGAATATCAATACAGGCGGATTATTTGCAGTAGGCGGTAATGTCATCTCGAATCAAAGACCTGTAATACACACGGGGAATGAGCAAGCAGGACGTACATTGTTGAAGTATGTTCTGTCGGGCCTTAAGGCTGAGTATTACAGTAATAATGATTTTACGGGCAAGAAGGCAGTGAAGGTAGATGATTCTATCTCTCTATCAGGGCAACCTCTCCTGGGCGTGCCAGGAATAGAGGACCAGCGTTTCTCCGTAAGATGGACAGGTCAAATTCAACCTAATTATACAGATAAATATATATTTTCGGCTAAAACGTCAGGCGGAGTCAGACTCTGGGTGAATGATCAGCTCCTGGTCGATGCCTGGACAGCGAAGCAGCATGTGGAGCAAGGAACTCTCCAGCTCGAAGCGGGGAAAAAATATGACCTGAAGATGGAGTATGCGAATGACATGGGGAATCCTCAGGCCAGCTTATTCTGGGAGAGCGAGCAGCAGATTCGTGAGGTGGTTCCTTCTGTATCTCTAAGACCGTTTTCTATACCAGCAGTAAATGCAAGTGCAACAGACTCAGCCATTACACTGGGCTGGCCTTCTTTGTTTAATGCGGACGGCTATGAGTTGGAATTTGATAAAGAGGTTACCGTTCTTGGCAGTGAACCTGGTTTCGCCAAGGAGGGACTTAGTCCGGGAACCGAGCATTTCTACCGGATCCGGGCCATCAGTGGTGATATCAAAGGGGAGTGGTCAACAGCCTCGTCTTACTGGACCTTGCCTGCAGCTCCCTTGAACATTCAATTGAATGCTACAAGCCATACCATTACTCTCGCATGGGAGCCGGTAACCGGGGCCTCCAGTTATGAAATAGAGGTTAATAACAGCACAAAGAATATAGGACCGGTGCTAACTTATCAGGAGAATGATCTGAATCCGAACATGCCTAAGGTATTCCGAATCCGAGCGGTTAACAGCAGCGGATCAGGGGCATGGAGCGAAGTGGTTACGAAGACCACTCTAGTTGGAGTGCCTTCCAAGTTGCAGGGAACGGCAGATGAGCAGTCTATTCATTTGCACTGGGATGCTGTATCGGGAGCCGCCTCCTATGATTTGGAGATAGACGGAGTCGTTAGTAATAACATCACCGATAATTCGTTTATACATGAAAGTCTCCAATCTAACAGCAAGCATAGCTATCGTGTACGAGCTAAGAACGATGATGGAATCAGTGAATGGAGCGATATCATCACCGTGCATACTTTGCCTGGAGTTCCACAGAATCTTATTGCACAAGTGGAAGGAAGCTCTGTGCATGTAGCTTGGGACCCAGTTGCCGGGGCCACAGGGTATGACATCGAGGTAGATGGTGATGTGATGGATAATGAATTGAAGCTTGAATTCACACATTCACAGCTCCCTTTGAATTCAGAGCATACCTACAGAGTGCGGGCCAAGAATGAGAATAGAGTCGGAAGCTGGACGAAAACGATTGTTTATTCTACTCATGCGGGCGTTCCTGCTAATATTCAGACTTCAGTGAATAGCAACGAAATCACAATAACTTGGGATGTAGTTGTAGGTGCGCTAAGTTACGATATTGAATTGGATGGGACAACGATTCGCAATGTTTCGGATAACCTCTACATCCACAAGAAGCTGGTACCCTTCTCAGCGCACAAATATAGGGTAAGAGCTGTAAATGCGGCGGGAGCTGCCGAGTGGAGCGGATTCGTATCTGCAACCACTACCTTCGGCAAACCAACTAATCTGAAGGCATCGGCCAAGAATACAAGTATTGAACTTACATGGGACAAGGTTGAGAATGCGACCGGCTATGATGTTCTGGTGGATGGCGAAGTTCTGAATAATGAAGAATCATTATCCTATAAGCATACCGGATTAGAGCCCTATTCCTGGCATAATTATCGGGTCAGAGCGAAGCAGGGAAGCTTTCTTGGAGAATGGAGCGAACCTCTGACGATTTCAACAGTGCTCGGGATTCCGGGAAATGTAAAGACGGAGACCAAGAGCAATCAAATCCGATTATCCTGGGATTCAGTGAAGGGTGCTACCGGCTACGAAATTGAAGCTGACGGTACAATTATTGACAATGGCAGCAAGGTTACTTTCACACACACCGGGTTGTTGCCTAATACCAAGCACAATTACCGGATACGGGCCAAGAACACCCAGGTCGTCAGTGATTGGAGTGAATGGACTACGATTGTTACTGGTGTTACAGCTCCAGAGGTGCCGAAGAATCTTAGAGGCGAAGTTACGGTGAACTCGGTTCTTCTTGCCTGGGATTCAGTGAATGGCGCATCCAGCTATGATTTGGAAGTAGATGGACAAGTCATTTCGAATTCCAATCAGCTGGAATACACACACAGCGGACTTGAGCCCAATACAATGCATGCTTATCGCGTTCGGGCTAAGAATGCAGGAGCGACGAGCGACTGGTCAGAGCTTTTGAAGAAAACAACGACTCCTGCAGTAACGATCAAGCCGGAAAAGGACTCTCAGCTTAATTTTGTAATGATCATCCCTTATAAAAGTGACAAATCCGAGCGCAGAGTTACAGTCACCTATAATGCCAAGAATCTTGAGGTCATGGATCTGCGTGCAGAGACCCCGGACATGGAGCTTGAGACTGGCAGCATAGCGGGCACAGCGGTGAATGTAATCCAGTTTGAACCGGGAAAAATTGTATTCAGCGTACAAACGAGCAATAAGGCTGCAATGAACACGATTATCTTCAATGCGAAGACGAATCAATTTACTAAAGTAACCTATACCATAGAGTAGATTTAATAGCGGTAGGAGAGGAACTATGAAGGATATGCTGAAAAGATGGATATCTATTTTATGTGTTTTTGTAATGGTTACGTTAATTCTATTTCCAGGGGGATCACAGGTTAAAGCAGCAGGAGAGTCTAATATTATCAGCTTTGCTGATCTCCACTTCGATGGTTTCATAAAAACGGCTGGATGGGTGCCAGCTATGGGTAATATCGCCGAAATCACTTTGGATATGCCGGGAATTACGCTCAAGAATATTCGCTTTGATCTATCTACAAGACAAATGAGCTATGATATTGCTTTGGACAAAGCAGCCGTCATGACTTCAGGCTCAAGTACCTTTTGGGACAATGACAGTCAACGTACAAGATACTTGGATATAACTGTGTATGCGAGTAATTCAACAAATAGTTCGAGTGCAGATTACTATACACATACACGTGTAGAAAATTTGACTTGGGGTCCTACCAGCAACACGTTCATAACCAATGCAAGTGATTTTGTTGTGCAGCATGGGGGAGAACTGACTGGTGGAATTCCAACAAAGATCAGTATTGGGGTATATGCAGGGGATAATAATCATAGACCAAATGAGCCTTCTAATGGCTGGAGAAACTCACTCTCTGAGTATCTCCCGGAGAAGAATCTTACCTCCAATGCAGCCCCTACAATAACCATACCCACACCCAACGGTCAGCAAATTGGTCAAAGCTCTCTGTTCATCCCTGTGATAGGGGTAACAGATTCAAATGGAGATGCGCTTGAACTGAAATATTACATAGATTCAGAGGCAGCAGCAAGGGAAAGTAAGACGATAACCAATACAGCTACAACCCAAAATGTATCTTTTAACCCGCTGAACATAGCAGCTTTATCGGAAGGCAGCCATACCATCCGCTTTACGGCCAGCGATGGAAAAGTCACCACCCAGAATTCGGTCACCATCGTTGTAGATAAATCTCCTCCGGTGATTGGAAATGTCAGTATGATTTCTTCAGATTCACAGGTTCAAGTATCGGGAACCGCCGCAGATTCCATATCAGGGCTGGATAACGTCCCATATCGTTACAATGTAGGAAGCCAATCGAGCGGCTGGACCACAAATCCAAGCTTTACGGCAACAGGATTAACCTCCAATACCGCATTTTATACCAAGATTGAAGCGAGAGATAAAGTGGGGAATATCGCGGTCCATGAGCAGAATGTCTATACGAGAGCGCAGGTTCCATCACTATCTGTTCAGCAAAATGGTGAAACATCCTTAATCATGCAGCTTCATGATCAGAATGCCGCTTCAACCCAATATTTAATTCAGATGGGTACTGCTTATGTTAATTCGTCCGGTACGCTCAGCTCTTCACCTGTATGGATTACACCTTCTAGCAAGACCGTAGTGATTAACGGATTAACAGCAAATACCTCGTACTCCTTCCAGGTGAAGGCAAGGAATAATGAAGGGCTAGAGACAGCGTTCGGAGGTCCGGCAAGCGGAACTACATTAGCCTCTGCACCTGAAGGGATTACTGCGGAAGCTTCACAGCAATGGATTAAGCTAACATGGCCCCCATCAGCAGGTGCATTAGGTTATGAAGTTGAGGCAGGGGGAGCAGTTATTAATAATGGAACCTCCACTTCATATACACAAAACGGATTGTTAGCGAATACTCAACACACCTACAGGGTTAGAATTATCAATCCGGGAGGTGCGGGAAGCTGGAGTCAGACTTTTACACAGATGACACTGCCCGAACCGCCGGCTTCACCACTCAATCTATTGACAGTCCCTTCGCAGAAGCTCGTTTCATTAACCTGGGATTTAGTTCCTCATGCTACGCGGTATGAAGTGGAGGCAGATGGACTTGTAACGGACAATGGCACGCTTAACTCCTTCACGCACAAAGGTCTGGAAGCTTCAACGGATCATACTTATCGTGTAAGAGCAGGTAACTTAGGAGGGGTGAGTGAATGGAGCGCGCCCGCTGTACAGCAGACATGGCCTAATCCGCCAGAGATTCCAACGAAGATATCAGCAGTGCAGGATATTCATACGATAACTGTGAAGTGGGATGAGATGGAACGGGCCAGCGGCTACGAGATTGAAGTGGACGGGCTAATTATCGACAACAAACAGTTGACCAGCTATACGCACGAAGGATTAGAGGCTCTTAGCGGTCATACCTACAGAATTCGTGCAGTTAATATAGGCGGGAAAAGTAAGTGGAGCTCTCCTCTGGACGTGACCACTCATCCGGAAATACCGGATGTGCCCACGAACATAATGACTACAGCAGATGAAGGACAGATTACAGCATCCTGGCACAATGTTCCTCATACGGATAGTTACGACATTGAAGTGGACAGCGGGACAATAATCACTGTAAAGGATAACCTGTTCGTGCATGACCAGCTTGCTGCAGATTCCAAACATACCTATAGACTCAGAGCCGCTAATATTAGCGGAACAAGTGAATGGTCCAAACCGGTAACCATGACTACCATGCCTGCAGGCATAAACACAGATTCTTTAACAAATGTAGTAGCAGTAGTGACGAATAAGTCGATTACCCTGTCGTGGGATACTGTTGCAGCGAATGCACGATATGAAATAGAAGTGGACGGCAAAGTATTGGATAACGGTGCAGATACCATTTACAATCATACCGGACTGCAAGCAGAAGAGTACCATCTCTATAAAATCAGAGTGAAGCAAGGCACTGAACGTGGAGACTGGGTGGCAGTATTAGCGCTCTCTACACTCCCTAACCTGCCTGACTCCCCTTCCAAAATCGAGGGATTTGCGCAAAATAACTCGATAGAATTGCGTTGGGAAAAGATGGAGGGGGCTAATGGCTACCAGCTTGAAGTAGACGGGAAGACGATCGATGTCGGCAACAATATTACCTATCTGCATAACGAGCTTGCTTCAGGAACCGCCCATACGTACCGGGTACGAGCGAAGAATACTACAGGGGTGACAGCGTGGAGCCCATCCCTGCAGAAGAGTACTACCAGTCCGGATTACGTTCTTAAAGTGAAGAAGGATGGGGAAGCTAGTCTGACGTTGCTGGCTCAAAATGTACAGGATTTCAGTGAACTGGAGTTTGTAGTGACCTACAATCCCGATGAGCTTGAATTGATCGACTTATATGATTTCACTCCGGCCAGTGATCTCGCTAATGGAAAGATTCCCGGTTCTAATCTAGCTGCAACCTATGCCCCCGGGACAATCACGATTTACATGGATCAGAATGTTGTCCCCGGAACCTCTTGGTCTGGCGAGATTACCACGCTCACCTTCAAGTCGAAAATAACCGGCGAGAGCAACGTAAAAGTTACAGTAGATTAGATTGAATGATACTGAAGGAGAATGGTAATGATCCGCAAGCGAAAATACAAATATATATCCATAGCAATCATAGTGGTTCTGCTGGCTGAAGCTGCTATTGTGACCTTTCCAAGACTTAACCGGGATTCAGCAGTAGAAGAGTCTTCCCAGCAGCAAGATGAGCAGACGGCTGCAGAGCTCTCTAACCTTAGCGGAGTTGCAGCAAAAGAAATTCTAGCCATGAAAAAATCAGGTTCTTCATGGAATGAAATTACGGAGACTCTGAAGCAGCAGCTTCCGGCGAACAATGCGGAAGACAAGCAGGGGCGTTCAAATCTGCTGCATGAGGCGGGTCTAGGTGAGGAATTACTTAAGGAGCTTCGTCAGAAGGGCTTCCAGGATGACGAGATCATGGAAGCTAAAATGCTGGCAGAGAGAACCATGCAGCAGTTAAAGGAAGTAGTCAGCAGCGCAGCGTCTATGGTGGAGAAACCGGAAGCATCCGCAGAACCGTTTGGCTCAGCTGAGGAGGAAATTCAGTCTGCATACGTAACGATTAATGAGCAATTTAATGAGGGAGAGGCCGTTACTCTCCTTCTTACCTTGCAGCAGGAGTTCGGTTCCATGGAAGCCGTAATGAATGAATACTTACTGTCGCTTCAGATTGGGCTGAATCTCAAGGACTATATCACTGACCCCAAAACGTATCAGGAAAATAAAGAGCAGCAAACAATCACACTCAAAGAGAGCGAGATGGTCACGCTGGACGCTCTGGAGAAGCGGATGCTGGAGCAATTACAGCAGGGGAATGAAGCAACCGATCTTAAAGTTGCAGAGAGAGCCCCTGACTCCAATAATATTGTAACCGAAGACAAGGAGTCACTGATTCCCGATATCAATCCGCCTACAGTGCAGGATGTAAGACCGGAGAATCCGGGAGAAGCGGTCAGACAAGAGATTCAGGCGATGAATCCTAATTACAAATAGAGGAGTTAAGAGGAATGAACAAACGCAAGGTCATTCAAGCTTCTGCTTTAATCATCATTCTAGTTCTGGTATTCCAGGCAGGAGTATTTGCCTATGCCAAGGTGGCCGTTACTCCTAAAGCGGAGACTGAAGATAGTCAGAAAACGAATACCGGACCTGTTCAGTCTGAAGTGGTTCGGAGTACATATGATCAGTTCCTGAAGGAATTCAGTGTTCAAGAGACTTACCGTAAACAGATTGAAAAGCTGGTTGCCGGCGGTTATAGCCGTGCTGCTGTCATGACCGCTTATGACTTTTTATACCACAATTTTGGTAATGTGAACGACTGGACCGCTATGCTTGAAGCCAGAAATACAGGCAAGACCTGGGAGACGCTTTTCACACAATATCGTGAGACCCATAAGGAATTTATCCCTAGATCCTTCGAATCAGAAGAGCTTGAGCTTCTAATGCAGGTGCAAGGAGCAACCTCAGACGACATTATGATCGCCGACAGATTTTCTTTCGTAACCGGCAAGCTGTTTGGAGATTTATTGAATGCGAAGCTGAAAAGCGGCAATTGGAGCGGTGTTTTTGAGCAGGAAAATGTATTGTACAGCGGAAATCCGTTTCCCAGGGTTCAGATAACAGAGGAAGAAGTTCGTAAATATACTGGACAAGGCAAGCTTTCCGATCAGCAGGTTACACATGCCTTTGTCCTCGCACAGAAGCTTGGAGAGTCTGCCAAGGTTGTAGTGACTAAAGTGGCGCAAGGGATTTCGGATGAAATGATCATGGCCCAAAGTTATACGGAAAAGTACGGAGAATAATTTAAAAGGCAGACGGGGGTAGCTTTGTGAAGAAAGCATGTATCCGAATATCATTGGCTTCTTTTATCTTGATGATGTTTTTCTTACCGGCGGCAAGCGCCGAGACTTTACAGGATCAGCTTAACAATCTGGTTGGTCCCAAGCAAAAGTATAACACTATGCTCTCACCGGCATATTTAAGAACCAATGAAACGGTTGACGAAATTAGCCCTCAGAGTGGTTCACTAACCATCACTCAGACGGACTTTGTTCTGCCTGGCAAGAACGGATTGGATCTTGAATTCAAACGAATTTATAAGAATGAAACAGCGAATGTGCAAGAGATGGAAGTGAATTATGTAGACGGAGCCTGGGTAGACAGAGCCTTCTCTTATGCCAAAACCTCCTCCTTCTATGAGGATAGATATAACCTCGGCATGGGGATGCGCTTCTCCTTCCCGAATATTGAAGTGAAGGTGAATTCGGACGGCTCCAGTCATAAGTTTTTGCATACAGAGAGCGGTGATGTATACCGTCTTAAGCCTGCGAATCTGGATGGAGCCTATGTATTTTTGCCGGAGGGTCAGACTGTGAAAGATGTGGTAGTCCGTGAAGCTGTCACTTATCAAAATGGACAAGCAGACGGAATCTCCAAGTACAAGATGACAGGCAAGGATGGAAAGAATACCTATTTCGCCGAAGACGGCCGGATCTTGGGAATCGTGGACCGGTATGGCAACACTATTAATTTTCAGTATGAGTCATTGAATTATTATATGGATGGTCATTCCATTAACAAAAAGCTGATCTCCAAAATTACGGATTCAGTGGGCCGCGATACAACGATTGAATACAAAGAGGATTTCAATTACACAGTAGGCCCGATCAGCATTGATTCTGCTGTAAATGCAAACAACTATTTTAACGCATCGCAAAGCCCCAATAATACGGATTCCGGAGATCTAAAGGGTAAGTTCCAAGTGATTGTCCATCTTCCGGGCGATAAAAGTATTGTGTATGACAAGTCAGCGGCGCTCGTTAATGATTCCAAGCATGTCATACGCACCCGGCTGCAACGGGTATATGACACCGATGCGAAACCGAAATATATGTTCTGGTATGAGCAGCCGGATCTAGGCTTCACCTATTTCAATAAAGATAAATATTCCGCCTATTCCCGTTATGAGAATCTTGTACTGGTGGACGAAGTGAAGAGTAATAAAGCGAAGAGCTTTGTATATAACACGTATACCAGACGGCTGAATGAAGGCAGCATGCAATACAGAAAAATTTTTGAGAGTAACGATCTAATCAAGAAAGGGTTCGAGCCTGCCAAAGCCAACTTTCTGGATAAATTCATCACCGATACCTACAGCAAGAAGACCTACACCTATACTAATGAAGCTGACGGGTACGGCACCGCAGACTATAAGCAGGATGATAAGACTTATCTTAAAGATACATACCGTTATTACACAACGATCACAGATGTCAACGGCAGTACTGTTAAATATACCTATAACGGCAATCAGGAACTGATTCTTACCGAGAAGCTGGGCAAAAATCATAAAGAGACCGTTACCAGTGAGCATGATGAGCTGAAGCTGGTCAAGAAACAGGAGACCCTTGTCTATCAAGTGGCTGGCGGTCAGGCTACAGGCGAACCGGTTCATACCATTGAGAACTACCGTTATGATGAGTACGGCAATATGACCAGTCATACCGGACCTATTGCTGAACGTGACAGCAAGGGTTATCCGGTGAACAATGAACACACCGAACTATTCACCTATGATATTAATAAATATCATATTCTGACCCAGAAGACCTGGAAGCTGGACCCGAATACAACGGCTCAGACCAACTATGAGCTGGATAGTAAAGGAAATGTAATCAAAGAGAGCAAAGCCACGAATGATCCGGCGAATCCCTGGCTAATCACAGATTACGCCTATGATTCCTATGGCAATCTAATCCGTAAAACGGCACATGACCGTTCGCAGGATTTCACCACTCACTATGAATATGGTATCGACGCCAATGGTACAAATACCAAAGGGGCCTACCTGACCAAGCAATATCAGCAAGCCGATGGCAAGACTTATGCTAAAACCTTCGCCTATGATATGCAGACCGGCAATATCGTCAGCGAGATCGATGCGAATGGCAACAAGACATCGTACCAGTACGATGCAGTAGGCCGCGTCCTGAAGAACATCCGGCCGGATAACAAGGCACTGCAGTACGACTATCAGGAGAGCCCGTATGCCAACTTCAAGATCCAGTATACGGATGCGGGGAATTACAAGTATCTGAATGAGTATGATATTCAGGGGAATTTGTTGAGCTCCAAAGTTTGGCAAAATAACGAGTGGCATACAACTGCAGTTAAGCAGTATGACTCCTTTGGGAATTTAATTAAAGAGATTGATGCCAACGGACACAGTGCCCGGTACGGCTATGACTCTAATCAGAGAGTTGTTGAGAAGGCCTATTATGCTAATGACCAGACGCTTAAGGGGAAGCTTACCTTAAGTTATCAAAATAATAATGATCCATTGATGCCTTTGATGCTGACAGTTACAGATGAAGAGGGGTACGATAAGCGATCTTATTATGACCCTCTGGGCCAGATGGTGAAACGTGAAATCACTCCAGATCGCCAAAAGTTCTATACATTAACTGCTTCATTTGATTATGTGGGTAACTTATTGAGCGAAACAGATCAGAAGCAAAATATCACCCGGTATACCTATGACTCACAAGGCAGGAAGATCAGCCAAACGGACGCTATGGGCAATACCACAGAATATGAATATAACATTCTTGGACAGATGGTTAGAGAAAAGGCTCCCGGAGGCAAAGTCACCGAGTGGACCTATGATAATCTGGGCAGAAATACAGCTAAGAAATTATTACAATCTGGATCTGCAGATTATTATTACAACAGAAATGAGTACGACGCTGTAAATAATGTTATCAAAACAACAGTGGGGACTTTCCTCAAGGGTGTAAACCAAGAATCATCTAATATTTCTTACGTCTATGATTCCCAAAACAGAATCTCTGATGAATACTCCAAGTTATCGGAGTCTGCTTCAACTCATATTCATTATGATTACGATGCGAACGGAAACAAAATAAAGATAGTTGAATATGGTGATTCTGCAGGCAATCGGCTGATGATCCGTAATTTCCAGTATGATTTTGCCGGACGACCTGTACTTGAATCTGGCGTCTCCAAAGAGAAGGCAGGGAACGGTAAGGAATTAGAACGGGGACAATTCGAAACGAAGAATACTTATGATCTTGCAGGCAACCTTTTAAAGAAACAAATATTTAATGGTACAGGCTATGATACTGAAGAGAATACCTACACCTATAGAAATTTAATTGCTACGACTAAGTCTCCTTTTAATGCTAAGGGAGCAAGACAGAAACGTTATGAGTATGACAAGGTCGGTAATTTGGTTGCTGAGACTTTTATTATTTCTGGAACCGAACGCACCACTTCTTATACTTATGACGGTATGGCTTTAAAAACAAGTGTTACAGATCCGCTTGGAAATACTGTCCGCTATCAATATGATCCGGCAGGTAATGTTGTGAAGATGGTGGATGCCAGATTCTATAATCAATCTGTAGAAGAAGCTCCGGGAATGGAGAAGGAATATGATGCACTCAACCGTCTGGTGAAAACCACTGCATTTGATGGGACAACAAGAGAGGCAGTTGATTACAAAGAGTACGATGATAGAGGCAATATCATTAAACAAGCCGATGGTGAAGGATACAATAGTGAGAATCCTGGTAAGTCCATAGGAACGGAATATCGTTATAATGTGCTGGACAAGCCGATTCTGGTAGTATCCGCACAAACAGCTTACCTAAATCAGCAACAGGGTACGAGCAAATTCACCAAAAGTCTTAGCTACGACGGCTCAGGAAATGTGTTGGTTGAAACGACTGGTTCAGGGGACACAACCCGCTTCAACTATGACCTCGGCGGAAGACTACAACAATTAACCTACCCGGATGGGTCAACAGTTAAAATGGCTTATGACTTAACCGGAAAATGGGAAGTTAGCAGCACCGACCAGTTAGGGCATGTAACTAAAACGTATAATAATATTTTTGGCAAGCCGTACTTGATCGAATATCCTGATGCTACAACAGAAATGTTCAAGTATTCGGCTAAAGGCGAGCTCTTAGAACGTGTAGATAAAGAAGGCAACTCTGCATATTACAGCTATGACCTGGCAGGAAACCAGATTTCTGAGAAAAGCTTCATCAACAAAGATGAAACGAATACTAACTACCGCCTAACCCGGATGGATTATGATGAGGCCTCTAATATTCTGGTCAAAGAAAGTTTCCTGAGCAAGGTGAATACTTCCAGTGGTGCTGTGAACGACATTAGTGTTAATAATCGAACAGAGCAAATCTTTGATAAAGCAGGACGGTTAATCATAGTAAAGGGACCATTCGGCAGAGAGAGTAAAAATGATTATGACCGCTCTGGTAATGTAATTGCTACCTACCAGAAAGTGAATGACGGTAACTATGATATTACAAGATTCAGTTATGATTCCAGAGGAAGACTAATCAAGTCCACATTGCTGGTAAAAACTGCTGATGTAAGCTCTGAATATCTGGCTGGCGCAGAATTCGATAATGAATATGTGGACCGTCTACATGCGGTTACGAGTTATTCCTATTATAAAAATGATCAAATGAAGAGCAAGAACGATCCCAAAGGCAATAAGACTCTATACGAATATGACTATGATAAGCTCATGGTTAAGAAAACGGATGCTCTGGAGGGGATTTCAAAATATCAATATGACAGTAATGGCAATTTGGTTGCTGAGACAAACCCTAAAGGAGTCGCTACTCTATACGAGTATGATGCTCTGAAACGCTTGCTGCGAAAGATTGCACCATCAAGTGACGGGGATAAAGCAATTACAAGATATGTATATGATTTGGCTGGAAATCTGACTAAAGAAATATCACCTAATCAATACTCCTCCGAAAAGGATAAGAACGGCCAATTGTCTCAAATGATAGGTTTGTCGTATACCTATGATACGATGAACCGGCGCATTTCAAAGATTTCTCCTGAAGGAGCCGGACTGGAATATATTCAGTACAATCTGAATGGCCAGGTTGACAAGGTTGTTGACGGCTTAAGGTATAAGGGAGACATGAAGTCCTCCAAAGGGACGACATATACCTATGATGGTTTAGGAAGAATGGTAATAGAGATCGATGCCCTGAGCGTGTCCAAGCAATATGAATATAATGTGCTGGATCATTTGGTGAAACAAACGGATGGTAGAGGAAACTCGATACTTTATAAGGTCAATCCAGACGGCACCGTTGCTCAAGTTACCAATCCAGATGGAGGAGTGGTGAAATATGAATATGACAAACTGGGCAGAAAGACCTCGGAAACCAATCCGCTAGGAGCAACAACAGTATACAGCTACAATGCTTTTGGCAAAGAGAAATCCATAAAAGATCCTTACGGATATGCGATTGAAAAAAAGCATGACCTTAACGGTAATCTGGTTTCTGAAAAAGACAAACGGGGGAGTCTGTCATTATTCAGTTTTGATGCCCTTGACCGGCTTACTGTGAAAAAAATTCCTTTAGAGATGGATAGCAGCAAAAACATTGTGTATTTATCTGAACAATATAGCTATGATTCACTAGGGAATCTGCTTAGTAAGATTATTACTGGATCAAAGGATGATTCTCCTAAGCGCGAAACAACCTATAGCTATTATGACAACAATCTTGTTAGAACCGTTGCAGACAACAGTGGAGCATATACATCAAGGAAATATGACAAGAACGGGAATATGATCCGGCAGGAGAGCCTGAGATCAGATGGTCATACTGATGTGCAAGAATTTGTATTTGATTCGGAAAACAGGTTGGCTCAAAAAACAAATTGGCTGGATGAAGAAAGTATAGGTGATGCTACAAGCCTGCCCAATGTAAATGCTCTAAGAGCCGCAGATATGCCTGGAAAAATTCGTCAGACCACTGGTTATGTCTATGATATATTGGGCAACAAAGTTCAGGAGATCAGTCCGCGTGCTTATGGTTATCTGGATACGGATACTGCTAACAGAAAACTATATTCCTCTTATTATACTTATGATATCTTGAACCGCCCTGAGAAGTTCATTCGATATAAGGGTGAAACTGCGGTTTATAAGCAGTATGAATATGATGAAGCAGGAAATAAAATTACAAGCAGGGATGAACGGGGGGCAGTAACCCGTTATCAATATGATGCAAATAATCGTTTAACAGTCACTACAAATACAAAAGGTAAAGAATTTGTATCGGGATACGATCTGGCAGGAAATAAAATACAGGAAGAGAATGCAAAGGGCTATACTATTTCCTACACTTATGACAAGCTGAATCGTCTAATTTTAACCAAAGACCCTGATGGTACAGTTATTTCTAAAAATATCTACGATGCCAACAGTAATATTACCAAAAAAATTGATGCAAAAGGATATGCTGCAGGAAGTACAGATAATGCACAGTACGGAAGTTTCTATCAATATGATCTGGCTAACCGGCTTGTAGCATTCACTGATCCTGAGCTAGCAGTTCTTAATGGAACTTCCAAGTTCACTACGAAATATCTATACAATATCTATGGAGATATGGTCAGTCAAACAGATGCATTAGGCAACTTCATTCAATATGAGTATGATAATGCCGGGCGTCTGATCAAAGTCACCGATGGTGAACAAGTTGAAGTTACTTATGGCTATGACAGTATAGGAAACAAGCTGTACATGAAAGATGGGCGGGGGAAACTGACCCAATATCGTTATGGCTCCTTTGGAGTTCAGCAGGCCATTACAGATGCCTCCAATCAGACAATTAGTTATAAATATGATCTTGGACTTAACAAAGTACAGATGACTGACCAGATGCTGCATGATACTACGTATACTTACGATAACCTTAATCAGTTAATTGAAACAAAGGTTGTACAGACTGGTGATAAGGTGCTCTATGGGTACGATGAATCAGGTAACCGTGTTCGCATGACTGATGAGAGTGGTATATCCAGTTATACCTATGATTCTGAGAATCTGTTATTAGAATTGTCTAAGAATGGAAAGAAACAAGTTGGCTATTCTTATGATGATATCGGTAATGTTGCTAAGATAACAGATGCTCTAGGGTATGTAACAGCCTATCGTTATGACAAATCAAGCAGGATGGACCAGGTGATTTATGACGGTCATACAACGGTCTACACTTATGATTTGAGTGGTAATCGGACAGCAGTTAAGTATGAAGATGGCGTTAGTGAAGTATATAGCTATGACCGGAACAATCGCATCCTTAACTTAATCAATAAGCGTAAGGACGGTTCTGAAGTATCCCGTTATCGTTATACCTACGATGTTGCCGGGAGACAGGAGACGAAGTCTGATAGCTACGGTACAACCACATACAAATACGATCAAGCTGGCCGTATTAAGCAGATTGAAGCGCCAGGGAAGACAACGGTCTATGCTTATGATGGAGCGGGTAACCGTAAGTCTATGCTTGAGACCTATACTTCTATGCAGCCAAGCAGCTTTAAAAGTTCGAAAACTCAACAAGCTATTGAATTTAAATTGAAAAAGGCAGAGTACTTATACTCTTCCAGTAATCAATTATTGAAGCTGGAAGAGCGGATGAATGGAGCAGACGGCAAAGAGGTTCTGCTCAAAACCGTGGATTATCTGTATGATGCAAATGGCAATGAGATTAGCCAGCGGTCCAGTTATATTCAACCGCATTCTACTGAGCTACACCAGTCAACCGGGGGAGAAACCTATAGTGCGGGTGAACTTCAGGAGACTAATCGGTTCATCGAGAAGGTCACACGAACCTATGATGGTTTCAACCGATTGAAGAAAGCAGTAACTGTTAAATCCGGTGATCGATCTGAAATTGAGTTCATGTATAATGGCGATGGTCTCCGAACCCAAAAAACGGTACGGAGTGCAAAAACACCGGATACCGCCAAAGAGACCAATTATGTGTATGATCGGCAGCATGTCATTCTGGAGCTGGATAGCAGCGGCAAGCTGAGTACCCGCTACATCCGGGGAATCAATTATATTGCAAGAATGGACCAGGCTGAGAAATATACTTACTATCTCTACAATGGTCATGGCGATGTTGTACAGACAGTAACAGCTGCCGGAGAAGTGCAGAACCAATATGATTATGATGTCTTCGGTAACCGCACGTTAACGATAGAAATCTATGCGGAATCTATTCAATATGCGGGAGAATTCTATGATGCGGAGTCAGGGCTATATTATCTGCGTGCCCGCTATTACGATCCCTACACGGCAAGATTCATATCCGAAGACAGCTATCGGGGCGAAGATACGAATCCATTAAGCTTGAATCTGTATACTTACGCGCATAATAATCCTATCCTGTTCCTGGACCCAACGGGTCACTGGGCAAAGGGTGATGAGAAGTTAAATGTTGAGGCACAGGCTAAAATTATTGCATTAACAAATGCTTATTATAAGGCTGTGACTGACGCCGAGAAGAAGGCGATATCCGCTCAAGCCACGACAGTTAGAAAAGCAGAAGGGGCAACGGATAAGTCCGTAGTTACTCCTTTGCAATTCCAAGCAGCAAGAATTACTGAGATTGTGGTGCAAGGGACATCGAAGGGCTATGCAACCGAGAAGGAATGGAGAACAGCCTTACAGAGCGTTGGAATAGGTGCTACAAATTCTGAAAGAAAAGAAAAGACTGATGTATCCCAAGGTGGGACAAGAAATATCACTTATTCGACTGTGAATAGTGTCACAATTGGAAGAACAAATCTTACGGTTACGGTAAACTCATCCTCCAGGACGATGAATTCAACCAAAGTGACCACAGACAGTGCAGCTGCTTCACTTGAAATGTCGTATAAGGTTACAGCTAATGAACTGAAGTTTATAGCGGATACAGCTTCATATATGGGAAGTCTGGAAAAATCCTTATATGTTATTGATGCAGTGAAGTCAAACAAAGGAACTGTTACTTCTAAGATTCTTAAGGATGCTAAGCTTCAAGTAGCTAAGGGCCCCATGGGAACAGTTGATATGTTAAATTTCACTTACGATATGTCCGAAAAAGGGTTTACTGTAAGTGAAGCGCTGAAAATGTATAAGGAAGAGGTCACCGATCCAAGACTGGCAGAGGCCTATGCTACCGTTACTTTAAACCTGGCGGGCAGTGGTTTCAGTTTAAAGAAAATGGCACAAGGTGAGAGTAAGGTAAGTATCACTAAAAGCCCTAGTAAGTCTAAGTTGGCGGGAATTATTGAGGGTGAGGTTAAAGGGACTGGAGGAAAGCCTAAACTTAATGAAAGCAACAGGTTGAATATTGGTGCAGGGGATAATCCTCGACAAGGATACAGAAATGGAGATATTAACCCACGAGCTGAGGGGATTGAAGTAATGGATGCCAATAAACTGGTTGGAATTAAAACAGGTTCACAATTAGAGGTGATTGTGCAAAATCCACATGGTTACTCTCCACTTGAAGGTGATATTCCACGAGTGATGGCACCAGGTGGTGTATTGAAAATATCAGGAGGAGAAAAGAATCCATACTTTAATAAAATATACAAGATGAGTGCTGATGAACTTTCTAAATACGGGTTTGAATTAGTGAGCAAAGGGAAAGTTTCAGATGACTTGATGTTTGGAACGCAGAAAACGACTGACGGTAATGTTTTTAGCCCTAAGGCATTGGATAAGCAAATGGAAGTCATTTTAAGGAGGTTGAAATCAAATTGAAATTAGATATTACAAGAGAAAGATTTGAGTTGGTTGATTTGATCGAGTCCACCATAATTATTGATTATCCATCCATGTCATTTGAACATTTGAAATTAAGTGTTTGGGGAATAACTCTTCCCCTTAGTGTATTTGGTTTAGAAGCTTATGGATTAACTGAATATAGTAGACCATTTAACGATGATATTTATGTTTCAGGCTATAGTAATCTTCATTTTCATAACGTAACAAGTGCTAATATAGAAGCGGTATTATATGATAAAAAATCCCCCCATGATTTCATAAAATGGCCAGATCACAGCATAATGGCAATATGCAAAACGTGGGGTGACGTAAATGAAGTAGAAGATGGCTATAAATATGAAATTGAAGCTACACTCGCATGGCCTTTTGGTAGATGTGACTTGTCTATAGTCACCAAATCAAACATATCTATAGAATTAGATAGTAGTGATTTTATACCAATAAGAGAATATGTACTTAATACAAAAAAATATGGATGGAATCAGGATTTATTAAGTTTTTAGTAGTTAACTATTGATAAAATAGTGCAGTTGCTTAGTACGGATTGAATGGCCTCTAACCATATCAACCTGATCCACTATATTGATCCGACTGGGCACAAGACAAACGCAAGCTCCGTCCAGAGCCAGTTCAACCGGAACGAGGCTGCAATGGAACTCTAGGAGCAAGGCGGTGTTGAGCAATGGGGAGTAAAGAACGCCGATGGAACGTTTAGTTGGAGACTAAAGCTGAAACCTGAAGCTAGTACACGAGAAGGATTAGGTGCAGGTAGTAATCAACCTCGTTTCGATGCTAGATTAGATGCTGAAGGAACATATATTAATCTGTTTACAGGAGAAACGGCGGAAAGGGTGTTGGAACTCATATTCCATTAGGAGAGTGACAAGTATGAATAAGGATAAACTTTTTCAAATATTAGTAGACCCATCGGCATCAGATGCGGAAAAAGATGATGCAGTGATTGAATTAGGAGAAAACTTTCAAGATGATGAGACAGTGGAGTTTTTAGTCAATGTGTCAAACGAAAGCAACTGTAATGAAATGATTGCAGGAAGCTGTGGGGAGTCAATCGGTCAAATTTGGCTAGCGATTCAACAAATAAATTATGAAAAGTTGTCTCAGTTAAAAGGCATTGCCTTCAACGAGGCGATTTCCTTAATTAAAGCGAAGTGCTCTGAGTGGTACAGAACATACTTAGATTTGTTTCCTCATAGCTAAAGCGCTTTGCCCTAAAGTTCATTTCTTTAGGGCTTTTTTGGTGGGGGATACCCAGTACCAAATGAACTCATCATACAACCAATAGCACATCGAACCGATGTAATTCCTATATAAAGATTTCTCGAAGTCGATTGTACGCACATCAACGAGTCCATGCTTGAATTTATAACCTAAATAACGCTATGCCGATACATTAAAGAGGTCGATTAATCCGGAAGACTATGGGTTAGACCCCAAAAAAGTGATAGTAGGCAATGGGTAAGGAATCACATTAAAGATATTAGAAGGAATCTTGATGAAATTCGAACAGGGACATGGAATGGTTTAGGGGATGGACCTCCTAATGCCAGGGGAAGAGGGCCAGCAGTATTTTATAGACAAGGTAATGAAGTTATAGTCACTGATAAAAAAGGGAATTTTGTAACGATTTTAAAAGATGGAATAAATAATACTTCTTTCAAATCAGGAGAGGAGCTAAATTAAATGGATGATTATTTAGAATTTGTGAAAAGCATAGCTAAGCAACAAAAGAAAGTTTTCATTATGGATACTGGTGAGGGAAATGATTTTACTGATTCAGAAACAGGTTGGTATATTGAGGATTTTAGTGGTTGGTTAATAGAGCCTTCAAAAGAAATTGAACTGATTGAAGCACTCAATCAAGAAACTCATTATTCTAAATTTATGGAAAGCTATGTTTTTGCTAAATGGTACAAAACTGATAAAGGGAAGATTATGGTTGAATTTGTGGAATATTAAGTAAATTTTATAACCTTGATTGGCTCCATGCCTTTCAAGGTTTCTTTTTGCCTACCTAAACTAAGATGGAAGAATAATGGTCTAATTAAGTTAAAAAACTTGAGGGGAGTATCCTGTGAAGTAAAGGAAGACCATGATAAAAATATACATGGAATAGAGGCTATAATCGCATGGATTTACTGATCTAAATAAAGGGCATTTTAGGTTTAGCCCAGATGGTTCAATAGTATCATTTGGGAGCAGATAAAGTGATGGCTATGGAAAAGAAAACCATACCCAATGTTATACGAACAGGATTGGAAAAACGCTGAATTCCCCATAACGACTACCCTCACATAAGCAAAGACCACACCCGCCCCGTCCCCGTTAGCGAAAATCCCTTTCCACTGCTTCTCGTAACAGCCTAAATTCATTCCTATAAAACTCAATCAAGCCGTCCCGCTTCATCCATGCCAGCTCTCTGGACAAGGCGCTGCGGTCTACGTCCAGATACTCGGCCATCGCTTCCCGATCAAAGGGAATCGTAAAAGTTTCTGTTCCAGCATCACGCATAACTCTTGTTAAATAAGTTAAAACCTTATCCCGAATAGTCGGCATAATCAGACAATCATTCCGGTCATGCAGTTCTAACGCCCGTTCTGCGATACTGTCAAACAGATTGCCAAGTAATTGTTCGTGACCCATACATAGCTTCGTGCAACGGCTCAATATGTTTTGGATAGGAATAAACAGAACCTCAAGCGGTTCTATGGCCTTTACTGACATCGGGCATCTTCTTCCACGGCTGGCAGCTGTGAGAACAGCGGTATATCCACCCGGGTAATGGAGGGATACAATAATTTGTTTTCCTTTGACGTTCAATTTCGTACTTTGAGCGAGGCCCTGCAAGATGATGCCGACATCATCAACGTAATCGCCCTCACGGACAACCATCTCATCTTTTGCATATTCTTTGCGTGTGGCTGACAGACATTCAAGCATTTGGGGAATATCATCTGGAGCAATCCCTGTAAATAAACGTGATTGACAGAGGGATTCTAAGTTATTCCGAGAGACTTCGCGTTGCATGTGCAACATCCTTTTTATTTCCACTATACTATATTAATCATACATACACACGAAGTTTAGCCACCTTGTCTAACGTCAGAACGGAGGAAGAGCAATGCAAACGAAAGAAGATTCAATCAAAGCGAGAAACCGGCTGTTAGCCTCCAAGGTTATGAAAAATCTGCAAAGCAGAAAATTTGAGGCCTATTACTGTGATAACGCCATAGAAGCTGCGGAAAAGGCACTAACCTTAATTCCGGAACATTCTTTGGTATCTTGGGGCGGGTCAGTCACGCTTGAGGAAATCGGGCTTCTTGATCGTGTACGCCAAGGCAGCCATACCATAATTGACCGTGATACAGCAAAAACGATGGAGGAGCGTTATGACCTCATGCGCCAATCTCTTTTGTGCGACACCTATTTAACCAGCTTCAACGCGGTTAGTGAAGATGGGATACTGGTCAATATCGACAGTGTGGGCAATCGGGCGGCAGCGGTTACTTTTGGACCGAGAAGTGTGGTTGCTGTCGTGGGGATGAATAAGGTGTGCAAGACCGCTGAAGATGCAGTGATCAGAGCCAGAACCTATGCCGCTCCCATTAACGCAAACCGTCTTTCGAGTTCGTCCAGCCCATTTTTACATTCACCGCAAAAAACGCCCTGCCTAATCAATGGTGCTTGTGCAGATTGTAAATCAGAGGATTGTATCTGTTCTTACATCGTCGAAACAAGAATGTGTAAAACAGCGGGGAGAATAAAGGTTATCCTCGTTGGTGAATCTTTGGGGTTTTAATTTTTTTGGCACCGTTCGGGTAATTTCTCGAATTGGTGCCTTTTTGTTAGTTTTGATTCTTTGTCACAGCACACCTCCCTCCAAAATTCTCCGCCGCAATGTTATATTAGTTGTAGTTATATGTAGTTATAGTTGCACAAAAGACAAGGAGACCCCATGAACATTAAAGTACTAATCGTTGAAGATGACCCGATGGTGGCGAAGTTTAACCGGCATTATCTGGAGCAGGTTCCGGGTTTTGAGTATGCGGGCTGGGCGGCGACAGGGGATGAAGCGAGAACTATGCTGGAGGAGCAGCAGGTAGATCTGGTGCTGCTGGATATTTATATGCCACGTGTAAGCGGGCTCCAGCTGCTCTCTGCTCTGCGGGAGCAGGGGAGCAAGGTGGATATCATTGTGATCTCCGCCGCCAGTGATAATGCGAGCATCCGCAAGGCACTGCAGAACGGGGCCGTGGATTATTTGATCAAGCCGTTCGAGTTTGCCCGGTTTCAGGCGGCACTGTCGGCGTATCGTGAAGATTATAAGCTGATGCACAAGGAGCATCTAAGCCAGGAGCAGCTGGATAAGCTGCTGCGGCATTCGCTCGGGACGGAAGAGGAGAAGTACGCTGCCCTGCCGCTGCCCAAAGGGCTTGCCGAAGGCACACTGGAGAGCATCTGGAGCACAATTAACCGGCTGGAGAGCCCGGTGTTCTCCACGGAGGATATCAGCAGTCATGCGCCCATCTCGCGGATCTCGGTCCGCAAATATCTGGCTTTTCTGACGGAGGCAGGTATTCTGGAAATGGAGCTTAGCTACGGGGCGGTAGGCAGGCCGGTGTATATGTATAAGGTGAGACCCGAAGGGTATGAGCTTATCCGTAAATATCTATAAGTGTTCTCTTAAAATAAAACGGAGTCAAGGTGTCCCGAGGCTGCCCCAGGCGTTCCATGACTCCATATAGCCGTCACATTAGCTGTGAAGGTTATTAAGCTATGCCATACATTAGCGGCGCAGAATCAATCGAAGGCCTGCTGCAGAGCCAGCGGACTGAACTCGTTAATGATTTTATAGGCTACCAGGTGCGGGTTGTTCATGTCATTGTCGTAGATAATCATGTGATGCTTGCCCTTCAAAATAATGTCGAACCGCTGCTTCCGGTCGGCCTGGACGATGGTAATGTAATAGCTGTACTTGTTCTCTGTGCTCACATTGCGGGCGGATTTCATCAGGCGGACGCTGGAGAAATCATCGTAGATCCGCTTAATCGCTTCCGGCTCAGTAAGCACAATATCCTTCTGTTCACCGGGAACAGAAGATAGGCGGGTAATTTCCAGAGCGGCGATATCTTCCAGATGGATGGTTCGGGTAACTACTCTTTTGAATGAAGTATAGCGGCTCGCGGTGTAGCTCATCAGGGAGACACCGGCTGCTGCCAGAACAGCACCGGCCAGCCAATATTTTTCGCTTTTTTCCATAGTTTCTGTTCCTCCTAGTGATACGGTTGTATAAGCTCCAATTATAAATCTATAAACACATTCAAGCAAATTCACTACCTTTATTTACTTTATCATTTCTTTAATTACTAAATATTCTTGTCAGGGATCCTTCAGGTTATGATGATTGTGAAAATATGCACAATAACAATTGGAGGAGAACTGAATGAACAGAAAGAGATGGGGAAGTCTGCTGGGCAAGGGGTTGCTGCTGGCAAGTCTGGTGGTATTGCCTGCATGTAACAGCACCAAAGGGGAGTCTACGGACATTGTTATTATCGGCGGCGGCGGCGCGGGAATGACTGCTGCCATTGAAGCGCATAATCAGGGAGCCAAAGTGATATTGATCGAAAAAATGCCTATGCTTGGAGGCAACACCGTCCGTGCGGAAGGCGGATTGAATGCGGCAGGAACACCTTATCAGGCAGCGGCTGGCATTACAGACAGTCCGGAGCTGCATTTCGAGGATACCATGAAGGGCGGCAAGAACCTGAACAACCCGGATCTGGTCAGAACACTTACGAACGGTGCGGCGGCTTCGGTGGAGTGGCTGAAGGAGAATGGAGCCGAGCTGTCTGAAGTGGGACGCGCAGGCGGGGCAAGCGTGAACCGGATTCACCGTCCGGCAGGCGGGGAAGCGGCAGGGAATTTCATCGTAGTCGCGCTGAAGAAGAAGCTGGAGGAGTACAAGATTGATGTGCGCCTGCGGACGACTGCCGATGAGATCGTCAAGAACAAGGACGGTGTGGTTACCGGAGTGAAGGTGACGGATAAGGATGGCAAGCAGTACACGATTAGTGCGAATTCCGTTATCCTGGCGGCTGGCGGTTTTGGAGCTAACATGGACATGATCAAGGGGTACCAGCCGAAGCTGGAAGGGTTCTCTACCACTAACCACCCGGGCGCAACCGGAGATGGTACAACGATGGCCGAGAAGATCGGTGCCAAGCTGGTAGACATGAAGGAGATTCAGATTCATCCGACCACCATTCCGAATCAAGGCGTGCTGATCACGGAAGGGGTACGGGGAGACGGTGCGATTCTGGTCAATAGCGAAGGCAAGCGATTCACGAATGAACTGCTGACCCGCGATGTCGTGTCCCAGAATATTCTGGCCCAATCCGGTAAAGTAGCTTACCTGATCTTCAATGATGAGCTGCGTGCGAACCTGAAGGCAACTGAGGTTTACTTTGGAATGGATCTGGTCAAAGAAGCGGCAACACCTGAAGAATTGGCGGCACAGATTGGTGTAGATGGCAAAGCGCTTGCGGATACACTGAAAACGTATAATGGCTTCGTTGCTTCCGGCAAGGATACAGAGTTTGAACGGCCGGATCTTAAGCTGTCTTTTGAAAAGGGTAAATATTATGCAATTCAGGTAACACCGGGAATTCACCATACCATGGGCGGAGTAGCGATTAACACCCAGGCTCAGGTGCTGGATACCAAGGATCAGGTCATTGCCGGGCTGTATGCTGCGGGCGAAGTAACCGGCGGAGTACACGGCGCGAACCGTCTGGGCGGTAATGCACTGGCGGACATCACTACCTTCGGGCGGATCGCAGCGGATGAAGCTGTGAAGGCACTTAAGAAATAGGAACTTTCAGAAGGAGGAATTATTCATGCACAAGTGGACAAAAACCTTGCTGTTCTCTGCCCTCGCGGCTGCAACAGTACTAACAGCTGGATGCTCATCATCTTCCGGCAAGTATGTGGACGGGACATATGATGGAACAGGCAAAGGGGTTAAGAGTGATATTAAAGTGGCGGTAGAGATCAAAGATGAGAAGATCGACGCCATTACCGTACAGGAGCATAAGGAGACGCAGGCGATGATCGATGCGGCTGTAGAGAATACGATTCCTGAAATTATTGAAAAGCAAACCACAGAAGGCGTAGACGCCCTCTCCGGGGCTTCCGGCTCCAGCGGCGGAATTATTGAAGCGGTGACCCAGGCGCTGGAACAGGCCAAGAAGCAGTAAGCTATCATCTATTTGTCTATACAAGAGTTGTGAAAAGTTCATTCCAGCAAGCCCAGCCCTCCTGTCTCCGGCAGAACGGCTGGGCTTGCTGCATAGTTCCATCCCTAGAAACGATCACTCTGGAGTAGCTTTACAAATTCTAGTTCAAATAATATAGTTCGAATGGTATAGGAATATGGGACATGAAGGGAGGTCTTCGCACCAGTGGCCAGGAAAAAAAGCTTCAGTCTGCGCACAATGATTGCCGTCATGGTGTCTGCCGTTGTCCTGCTGGTACTGCTGATTTTATATTTTATTTTCCGGAATCAGATTATTCCGCAGACCCGGCAGGCGCTGGAGGATAAGGCGATTACGATTGCCCGTACCATCGCCCTGATTCCGCTGGTCTCTGAGGGACTCAGTGAGGGCAACAGCAAGGAGATTCAGGACTACACCTCAAGGATCGCCCGCCGCAATGATATTATGTTCGTGGTCGTGACAGATATGAAGGGAATCCGCTATTCTCATCCGGATGCTTCGCTGGTCGGTCTGCCCTTTGCGGGAGGCGGCCAGGAGATATCGCTGCGCGGAGGGGAGAGCATCTCCGAAGGGGCTGGTCCGCTCGGCAGATCCCTGCGCGGCTTCGTGCCGGTCTATAACAACAGGGGGCATCAGGTGGGTGTGGTCATTGCCGGTCTGTCCCTGGAGCGGGTCGAGCGGCTGGTCCTGATGAATGAGTGGACGATTATTGCGATTCTGGTCTCGGGAGCCTTGTTTGGAGCGGGAGGAGCATTCATTCTGGCGGCCCGGATCAAGCGGATGGTGTTCGGGATGGAGCCGGAGGACATCTCCAAGCTGCTCCAGGAACGCAGTGCGATGCTGGAATCCACGCGTGAGGGAATTATTGCCGTAGATCAGGAGGCGCGAATTACCATCCTTAATATGGAAGCACAGCGGCTTCTGCGGGCAGCGGGGATTGGTGGGAGCGCCATGAACCGGCAGATTGCCGAGTATTGGCCGGAGCTGGGTCTTGAGCAGGTATTGGCTGAGGGAGAGGGGATACAGGACCGGGAGCTGGAGCTGGGAGACAGCTCTCTTTTGGTGAACAGCCTGCCAGTCCGGGTGAACGGGAACATCGTTGGCGCGATTGCTACCTTCCGGGATGAAACCGAGCTGGCTGTGCTGGCGGAGAAGCTGTCGGGAGTCTCGGTCTATGCAGAAGCGCTGCGCTCCGGTGCCCATGAATTCATGAACAAGCTGCATGTCATTATGGGCATGACGCATATGGGCCTGTATGATGAGCTGCAGCAATATATTCTGGGAACGGTAAGCAATTACCAGAAGGAGATCGGGTCGATCACAAGACAGATCAAGGACCCGGTGCTGGCCGGATTTCTGCTGGGGAAGCTGAGCCGGGCACGCGAAGCGGGGATGGAGCTGCTGCTGACCGGAGACAGCTATCTGCCGGAGCCGGCTGATCCGCAGGTGATTCATGAGCTGATTACGATTGCCGGCAATCTGCTGGATAATGCTCTGGAGGCGCTGGGGGAGCTCTGTGAGCAACCCGTGAAGCGGGTGGAGCTTGCTTTTCAATATGAAGAAGGGCGGCTGCTATGCGAGGTTAGCGACAACGGTCCGGGAATTCCGGCGGGCCTGGGGGAGAAGATCTTCGTTCAGGGCTACTCCTCCAAGGGTGAACAGCGGGGAATCGGCCTATATCTGGTGAAGAAAAGTGTAGACAAACTGGGGGGTCATCTTGAGCTTGCCGCCGGCTGCGGGCCGGGAGCACATTTTATCGTGGATGTGCCTTATGAGGTGAAGGAGGAGGAGGGTGTGTGAACATTTAAGGTCTGCATACCCGCTTACTTTAGTTACAAAACTCTTTAATAATTTACGGAAGGTTCCACAAACCGCTTCTTTGGCGCTATGATAATTGTGAAAATATGCACAAGGGGGCACAACTCACATGAATAAGAGATTAACAGCGGCGCTTATCCTCATTCTCTCCGTGATGCTGGTCATTGCAGGCTGCGGAAACAACAATGCGGGCAGCAGCAAGAATGAGAGCAAGGGAACAAACAGCGCGACCACAGAGCCTGCAGCAACGGCTACACCTAAAGAGACAGCAGAGGCCGTATCGGGGGCATCCGAAGCGAGCTATACTCCGTATGATCAGTTAAAAGATAAATATGATATCGTCATCGTCGGCGCGGGCGGTGCGGGAATGTCTGCTGCACTGGAAGCCAAAGCGGCCGGCATGAACCCGGTCATCCTGGAGAAGATGCCGGTAGCTGGCGGCAATACTACGAAATCCTCCTCGGGAATGAATGCCTCGCAGACCAAGTTCCAGAAGGAGCAGGGCATCGAAGACAGCAACGAACTGTTCTATGAAGAGACCCTTAAGGGCGGACATGATACGAACAATAAGGAGCTGCTGCACTTCTTCGTGGATCAATCCGCAGGGGCCATTGACTGGCTCGATTCCATCGGAATCCGCTTGAACAATATTACGATTACCGGCGGAATGAAGGAGAAGCGTACCCATCGTCCGGAGGACGGCTCGGCCGTGGGACAATATCTTGTAGCAGGACTTGTCCGCAATGTTCAGGAGCAGGGAATTCCGCTGTTCGTCAATGCGGATGTGAAGGAGCTTACGGTACAGGATGGTAAGGTGAACGGCGTGAAGGTGCTGTTCAACCAGGCCGATGACAAAACGATCAGCGCAGCAGCAGTTATCGTAACTACCGGGGGCTTCGGTGCCAACAAGGAACTGATTGCCAAGGTTCGCCCGGATCTGCAAGGACTGGTAACGACCAACCAGATTGGCAGCACCGGCGACGGCATTGCCATGATTGAGAAGGTCGGCGGAACTACCGTAGACCTGGATCAGATTCAGGTTCACCCGACTGTACAGCAGGAGAAATCCTACCTGATTGGTGAAGCGGTCCGGGGAGAAGGGGCTATTCTTGTATCTGCTGAGGGCAAGCGCTTCGGCAATGAGATGGATACCCGTGACAAGGTGACGGCTTCAATTAATACACTTCCTGAGAAATCTGCTTATCTCGTGTTCGACGCCGGAGTGAAATCGCGTGTCAAGGCGGTAGATCAATACATCAAGATGGGTGTAGTCAAGACCGCAGATACTATCGAGGCACTGGCGGATCAGATGAAGGTTCCAGCCGCTGCACTTAAGACCACCGTGGAAACATGGAACAGTGCGGTGAAAAGTAAGTCGGATGCCGAGTTCGGCAGAACAACCGGTATGGATAATGATCTGTCCGGTGCTCCGTATTATGCGATTCAGATCGGCCCTGGAATTCACTATACGATGGGCGGAGTGGTGATCAACACCAACACTGAGGTCTTGAACAAAGACGGCAAGGCGATTACGGGCCTGTTCGCGGCAGGAGAAGTGGTCGGCGGGCTGCATGGTGAGAACCGCATCGGCGGTAACTCGGTAGCCGAGATTATTATCTTCGGACGTCAGGCAGGGATTAAGTCGGCTGAATTTGTAAAAGCGCAATAAGCTATTATTCTATATTGTTCTCATGTAAAAGGGATGCTCCGCAGCCATCAGGCTATGCGGGCATCCCTTTCTGTGTTGATGCTCTAAGGCTGTATCGCCGGGGAGGGCGCAGGCTTGGCCGACCGGGTCAGCGAGAACAGCTCCAGCTCCGGACGGCTTTTGCCGGCCAGCGTATCGGCAAGCAGCTCGGCGGCAATCATGCTGTAGACCGTGCCGTTTCCGCCATAGCCTTCAATGAAGTAGCAATGCGGGAATTCCGGGTGCGGCCCCATATAAGGCAGTCCGTCACGGGTGGAGCCGAAGACCGCTCCCCAGGAATATTCGGCCTTGATTCCTTGAAGTTCCGGGAATAGGGCCGTAAGCTCCTCGACCAGACGCTCACACTGGGAGAGGACCCTTACCTCACGCCGCTCCACGCTGGTAAGCTGCTCATCCTTGCCGCCGGCGATAATCCGGCCTTCCGGGGTAGTCCGGAAATACAGATAAGGCCGGGCCGTTTCCCAGAGCAGGCTCTGCTCATGCCATTTTGGAAGATGTGGCAGAGGCTCGGTCATAATAGCATAGGTGTTGATCAGCTCTGCTCCCCGGTCCTTCTTCATCTCCTGGGTCTCGTACCCCATAGCAAAGACGACTTTCTTTGCAACAATCCGCCCCTGTCCGGTATGACAGATTACGCCGTCTGGATTGTACTCATAATGAAGGGCTTCGGTATGCTCATAGACCCTTACCCCGCCGGAGTGCGCTTTATGAATCAGGCTGTGTACCGTCCGCAGCGGATTGGTTTCCGCATCTCCTTTGGAATACAGCGCACCTGGTTTGGAGAAGGCGTAATGGGCGCGGATCTTCTCCGCCTCCCAGAACTCCGAATCGAAGCCGTGCTTGATCAGATTCTCATTCTCCTGCTTCAGCATATCCACATCTTCCGGGACGCTGGCATAGAGCAGACTGGTACGTTCGATGATCTGCGGATCGATGTCCAGCTTCCCGGGCAGGGCAAGAATCGCACGCATGGCCTGCTGGCACAGCTTGTAGAACAACACGCCATTCTCTTCCCCGAAAGTATTCATGCAAGCTGTCAGCGACTTGTCATTGGCGATCTGCAGCAGTCCCGTATTGGCGTGGGAGCTTCCGGTACCGATCGTTCTTTTATCGATAAGAACGGTATCTGCTCCACTGAGGGACATGCGGTAAGACATCATCGCTCCGCCCATCCCGCCGCCTACAATGAGACAGTCGCAGGTTATATCTTCCTCAAGCACCGGATATACCGGAGGCTTGGGCAGTGTGTGTTCCCAGGGCAGTTGCCCGCTGACGAGTTTCATAGATCTGTTCGCTCCTTTATGTCATTCAGAGTAGTATTATTTGCACTATTGAAGAGTCTCATGCGTCAAGACCTTAAGGATTATTCATCATATGTGAGCTAGCTTAATGTACCTTCGGGCACATAAACAGCCTTCTCCGGAAGCATACTAAGGAACGCTTGAACAACCAGAAGGAGGGACTACCGAACATGCAATCTAACCAAATGCAGGCACTTAGCGGAAAAGAATTGGAATACATTGCCGATTCCATTTCCAATGAGGATTTGCTGATTAAGCAGCTCGCGGCTACAGCCGGAACCACTCAGAACTCTGCCGTGCAGGGGATCTGCATCCAGCAGATTCAGAGTCATACCCATCACATGGATATGCTGGTCCAGCTGCTCCATCAGCATCAGCAGTACGCACCATCACAGCCGCAATAACAGAACCCACAAACTTTGAAGGAGGTTTTACTGTGTACGCACAGAATGGAACACCGTTTATGGCGGATGAAGATTTACTGAACACAATTTTGGCTGATCTGAAGCGGACTGTCCGCGAGTACACCACAGCAGCTACAGAATCGAATTGTCCCGCCGTCAGACGGGTATTCAATGATTTGACCATGGATACCCTCAGAATTCAGGGAGAACTGTATATGCAGATGTCGCAAATGAACATGTACACCGTTCCGGGCAAAGCGCTGCGCCAGGATGTGGACAAGCAGATTCAGAGTGCCCAGCAGACCCAGCAGAAGCTGCAGCAGTTCGTGCGTGAGAAAACAGGCGGGGCAGGAGCGTATAACCAGAACTCGAATGTTTCGCAGCATCAGCCGAACGTCCAGCAGCATCATAACGGTTCCTATTATATGTAACCCTGGCGATGGCCCTGTGAAGCATTAGAGCGCTTACCCGGCCATGCAGGAGAAACTATAAAGGGAATGAAGTCAAATAGCCCCGCCTCGGCGGGGTTATTTTGTTTGCAGAACGGTACTTTTCATGTCATATTAATACTAAACTCTTTTTTGCAGGAGGCCCTGAGAATGAATGAATTGAAGAGGAAAGTGCTGGAACTGCTCAAGGAGGACGCGCGAAGCTCAACGGCATTAATGGCGACCCTGCTTGGTGCAGAGGAAGAAGATGTGAAGACCGTGATCGCTGAAATGGAGCAGGATCATGTCATTGTGAAATACGCGACGGTAGTCAATTGGGACAAAGTCGATGATGAACGGGTGACGGCGCTGATCGAGGTGCAGATTACCCCGGAACGGGGCCGCGGCTTCGAGGGCATTGCCGAACGGATCTATCTGTATCCGCAGGTTAAATCCGTCTATCTGATGTCCGGCGCTTACGATCTGCTGGTGGAAGTGGAAGGACGCAATCTGCGCGAGGTCGCTAATTTTGTGTCTGAGAAGCTGTCACCGATTGATGCTGTGCTCTCTACCAAGACGAACTTTACGCTCAAAAAATACAAACAGGACGGTATCATCTTTGAAGAGCATGAGGAAGACAACCGTCTGATGATATCTCCGTGAAGGATGTAATGTCATGATCATTAATAACGCTCAGCACACAGGAGATAAAGGCAAGTCGATGAACTCTTATTTGGCCCCGCTGGTCCAGCAGATTCAGCCTTCGGGCATCCGCAAGTTTTTTGATCTGGCGGCAGGCAGCAAGGATATTATCTCGCTCGGTGTCGGCGAGCCGGACTTCAAGACGCCCTGGCATGTGAGAGAGGCCTGCGTCTATTCGCTCGAACGAGGCTTCACCGGTTACACCTCTAATGCCGGAATGCCCGAGCTCCGCGAGGGGATTGCCGAGTATCTGGAGACCCGCTTCGCCGTGAAGTATGATCCGGCGAATCAGATTATCGCCACAGTCGGCGGCAGCGAGGCCATTGATTTGGCTCTGCGTGCCCTGATCTCTCCAGGAGACGAGATTCTGATACCCGAGCCATGTTACATCTCTTATTCTCCGATTACGGCTATCGGCGGCGGTATTCCGGTAGGCATTGAGACCTTCGGGAAGAATAACTTCAAGCTGACTGCCGAGGATCTGGAGGCCAAGATTACCCCGCGCTCGAAGATTCTGATTCTCTGCTATCCAAGCAATCCGACGGGTGCCATCATGAGCCGTGAAGATTGGGAGCCGATTGCCAAGGTGGTAGAGAAGCATGATCTTATCGTCATCTCGGATGAGATATATGCCGAGCTTACGTATGGAAGCAACCATGTCAGCTTCGCTTCGCTGCCGGGGATGCTTGACCGGACGATCCTGGTCAGCGGGTTCTCCAAGGCCTTCGCCATGACCGGCTGGCGGATGGGCTATGCCTGCGGTCACCCGGACCTGATCTCAGCCATGCTGAAGATTCACCAGTATACCGTCATGTGTGCGCCTTCGATGGGCCAGGTGGCTGCGCTGGAGGCCCTTACCAACGGAATGGAAGAGAAGGACCGCATGACAGACTCTTATAACCAGCGCCGCCGATTGATTGTCAAGGGGCTGCGGGAGGCGGGACTTGAGTGTCATGAGCCGCAGGGTGCCTTCTATGCATTCCCTAGTATCCAGGCCACCGGCCTGACCTCCGACCAGTTCGCCCAGCGTCTGCTGCTTGAATATAAGGTCGCCGCCGTTCCGGGAAGTGTCTTCGGTCTGGGCGGAGAAGGCTATCTGCGCTGCTCCTATGCCACCTCGGTGTCCCAGTTGAATGAAGCGGTTGAGCGAATTGGGGCATTTGTCTCACAGCTGGCCCGGGAAGGGGCCTGACAAGGCTCGACAAAGAAGTAAATAGAACTATAGCCGATCACCTTCTGATATGGTATTATTTTACTCTAAGGACAAGAAACACCTGTAATACACTTACATGGACCTCTTATTCCGGGAATAAAGGCGCTTCATATCTGGTTGCATAGAACCACACAGTTCTTATCTGGATGACGCGCAATACTACATCAGGAAGGGTGATTGTGCTGAGCGCAGATTATTACTTATCCTCCTTTGGCGGGAAATGTGGCTCCGGAAGCGGGCGACCTCCTGCCAGAGAAGATGCGAATGCACGCAGGCTCTCGCTGGAAGATGAAATTCAGATGCTCCGCAGCAGAATGGAACAGCTCTTTATGCAGGAGAAGTCCTTTACCTCGGATAATGTAATAGCAATCAGCAGCTTGCTGGATCTCAAGATTAATGAGTATATGAGAGGCCGCCACCGCAAGAGCAATTAATCCAGCACGATTATATCAAGCGGATGTCTTCCTTTGGGAGATGTCCGTTTTTTTGAATAATGAAGTACCGGAAGGTGGAGTATGAAAATGATCAAGGTATTTAAAAGTGAGTCCGGCAAAGAGCAGGTTCTAAAGTCCTATAACGAGCTTCTTGACGCGTGGGGGACGGAATTTCAGGAGCTTGATGTGGAGACCCCTTATGGGACAACTCATTGTATAACAGCGGGAGAGCCGGAGTCACCGCCCTTGCTCCTATTACACGGGGTAGGCGATAATTCGGCCGTGATGTGGCTGCTGAATATGAAGGAGTTGTCCCGGCATTTCCGCTGCATTGCGATAGATACGCTGGGAGGACCGGGGAAGAGTGTTCCAGGTGAGCTGTTCCATAAACGGACCTTTGACCAGGTGGATTGGATTAACAAGGTCGCAGATGGGCTGAAGCTTGACCAATTCTGTGTGGCAGGAGTGTCAAACGGAGCATATATGGCCTTCAATTACATGGTGAACGGGCCGGGAAGAGCGCTGAAGGCTGTCTGCATGGAGGGAGGAATAATCATTTCTCCAATTAAAAGCATGATACATACGCTGATGATGATGTTCCCGGAGATTCTTGTTCCTACGCGCAGCAATCTGCTCAGGGCAGCCCGCAAGCTCAGCTCCCCGGCCTCAGGCCTGTTCGACAAGCATCCCGAAGTCGGGGAGCATCTGGTGCTGTTAATGCAGAATCATAACCAGCAGGCGATGTTCGCCCATAAGCTTCAGCCCTACGAACAAGAAAAAGCGGTTACGTTCCAAGATCAGCTATACTTCCTGCTGGGAGATTATAAGCTGAAGCAGAAGCGGGAGTTCACCAGAACACTGGACGCTGGCGGGTTCCGCTACACGGTCATCCCGGACGCCGGTCACGGCGTGAATCACGAGCAGCCGGAGCGGGTCAACCGGGAGGTGGTGGCTTTTTTGAAGGGGAGGAAGGGGAGCGAATCTATATAAATAACCCCCTGCGCCAGTCCAAAGGGACCTGTCAGGGGGTTATACATGCATGTTAGTTAACCTTGAACGTGGCCACTGCCTGCTGTAGCCCATCGGCCATTTTCGCCAACTCGGTAGAGGCTGCGGCAACCTCCTGCATGGAGGCGAGCTGCTCCTCGGAGGCCGCGGCAGCGCTCTGGGAACGCTCTGCGGCCTGCCTGGCCACTTCTGCCATCTCCGCCACCGAGGAGGTTAGTTCCTCGGTTCCGGCCAGCAGCTGCTCGGAGGAAGCAGACATCTCATGAACCTGGGTGTTAATCTCGCCGATGCCGCCGAGAATATCCGTGAACAGACGCCCGGCCTCGCCTACCATCCGCGAGCCTTCCTGAACGGCACCGGCATTCGCCAGCACCGCATCGGATGCAGCACGGTTGCCCTGCTGGATCTCAAGAATCAGGGTGCTGATATGCCCGGCGGCTTCGGCTGTCTGCTCGGACAGCTTCTTCACCTCACCGGCAACCACGGAGAAGCCCCGCCCGTATTCGCCCGCTCTGGCAGCCTCAATCGCCGCGTTTAAGGCCAGCATGCCGGTCTGATCGCTGATGCCTTTGATCAGACCAATGATGTTGCCGATCTGCTGGGATTGTGCGCTAAGAGAGGTAATCATGCTGGAAGCATCTGCGGCGGTCCGCTCCATCTCTTCCATCCGGTCCACGGCCTCCGTAATGACGGAATACCCGTTCTGCGCCTGGCCTGCCGCCCGCCCAGCCGCTGCTGCGGTGTCCATTGAGGCCTCCGCGATCCGCTGCACACCGGCGGCCATCTCCTCCATCGCCCTTGCAGACTCGCGGGTGGACTGCATCTGCTGATCCGCTCCGGCTGACAGATCCTGAATATTCTCCACAATAGCCTCTGTGGTGTGATTGGTCTGGTTGGCGCTAGACATTAATTCCTCCGAGGTCGAGGCGACTTGCAGCGAGTGATCGGCAATGGTCCCCAGGAGTCTGCTCAAATTGGTAATCATCTGGTTCAAATGCCCGGCCATATTGCCGAATTCATCCTCACTGTCTACCTCCAGCTTCCCGGTGAAGTCTCCGGCAGCCATCTGCCGGGACATCTCATTGACCCGAGTCAGCTTACGGGTAATATAGCGGCTGTATAGATATACGGCTGCTACCGTCAGGATAAGACCTGCAAAGCTAACCAGCAGAATAGACCTTAGCAGCCCTTTAAGCGGCGCATACAGTTCCTGTTCCGGCATGGCAAGACCCACGGTCCAGCCGGTATCCGGCAGCTTTTCATAATACATCTGGATGGTCCCGCCGGAATCGGCATAGGTTACCATCCCCTGATTCTGCTGAAGCATTTCTGCTCCCGCTGCGGACAGACTTGCGCTTTTTTCATCTGTTATTTTCAGCTGCATATTCTTCCCGGCATCCGGTCCGGCAATGTAATTCCCCTGCTTGTCCAGCAGGAAGGCCCAGCCTGTATTCCCCACCTTGGTCTGTTCGATCCTGCTCTGCAGCGTCTTGAGATCGATATCGCCGGCCATGACACCCAGCAAGGTATTCGTGGTATCCCGGAAAGGAACAGTAAACGTAGCCATCGTTGTCCCTGTAATCGTGTCGTAGAATGGATCTGTAAACGCTGCATGGTCTCTGCCGATAGTGTACCAGTTCTGCCCGTGATAATTATAATCGGGGTCATTGTACTGCTCGGTTGTCACAATTTTGTCGCCGTCTCGGTGGGCATAGGTGGAGAAGTACTTCAGCTTGCTGTCATACCGTCCGGGTTCAAAATAAATACCCACACCATATGTATCCGGATTAGCCTTCAGCGCACTAGACAGCATTGTCCGGTATTGATCCAGTGTGAATTCCGCAGCGTGACTCTCCAGCGTCCTTGCCAGAACCTCGGGAACCTTGCTGTGGACATTTAAGTTCGCATTAATTTCGTTAGAAATATCCGATATCTGCACATTCATTTTTTGCTTAACCTCGCGCTGGATAATGCTTTTGGAATACATGTACGACAACAGAGCGACCAGCACCAGCGTGATCAGAAAGATGGGCAGGATGAATGCAAATGTTCTCATACGTATGCTTTTGAACCGGAGCCTGGAAATTGCCTTGTGAACAACATTAGCCATGTGAATCCCCCCATTAGATAGTGAAGCTATTTATACTTATATTGAATATCATCGGCTGGAGAGCTGATTTTGTTGTTACTTTTTGTCGAAAAAAATAAAAAAATGTCGTATATCTAAGTCTGTGGGGTACGACCAAAGGCGGAGACGGCGGCAGACCCGGGACTGATGTCCGCTTCCAATTGTAGGCATATAATGAATATTCACGAACATCATTGAGTACGGGCTGGAACTGTACAGTGTCAGGAAAGAGGAGGATATTCATGCTGCATGATCAGCTGCTTAGGGACCCGAATACATATGAAGAGCTTAAGCTGGTTAGTATGGGGGCGTTCAATCCGGCAAATGGACGGCAGTATCCGTGGAAGCACGGGTATCTGGCTTTTATGGAGGAAGCGGATGCCGCAGGCAGTAACCGGAAGTACCTGGAGCTGTACAACCGGATTGCCCGTTTCTACCGGCTGTCCAACAAGCTGTATTTCGCGCTGAAGTTCGGCGGAGAACGCAGCTATAGAGAGCAATTCCTGTCTGCGCTTGAGCTGCGCGGCGGTGAGCGTGTGCTGGAGACCTCGGTGGGCAGCGGCGATAATTTCCCGTACCTTAACATGAAGGCCGAGAACGCGCAGGCCGAGCTGTACGGGCTGGATATTTCCAGCGGAATGCTGAAGCAGGCGGTGCGCAATCTGCGGCGGTGGAAGCTGGAGGCACATCTGTTCCAAGGGACTGCTGAGGAGCTGCCTTTTCAGGACAACAGCTTTGACTGCGTGTACCATGTTGGCGGAATCAATTATTTCAGTGATCCGCGTGCTGCGGTACTGGAGATGATCCGGGTGGCGAAGCCGGGCACAAAGCTGATGATTGCCGATGAGACGAAGAAGCTGGTGAAGGGAACGTACGGGAAGGTGCCGGTGGTTAAGGGATATTTTGCAGAGGGAGCGGACATGCCGGAGATGCTTGGGCTGATTCCGCCGGAGATGCTGGAGGTAGCGTACAAGGAAGTGTGCAAGGGCCTGATGTATTGCATTACTTTTCGTAAGCCATGAGGCAGGTTGAACAGAAGGACAATTAAGGCTTCCTCTTAAGGGAGTTATTTACATAGCGGAAAAGTTGATCTTTGTTTGCCACCCTACCTAAGAACGATTAAACTATTACTATGTGATTTGCAACTTAGGAGGGAAGTATCATGGCGATCTATACGCGTACGGGGGATAAGGGCGAGACCTCGGTGATTGGCGGCCGGGTAGGCAAGGACGATGTCCGCGTCGAGGCCTACGGCACCATTGACGAGCTGAACTGCTTCGTTGGCCAGGCACGGAGCCTGATGGAGGACGAACGGTTTCTGGTTGTCCGCGAGCAGCTGCTGGAGATTCAGCACGAGCTGTTTGACTGCGGATCGGATCTGGCGTTCGTGAAGCTGAGTGAGAACCGCTATAAGGTGAAAAGCGAGATGGCCACCCGCCTGGAAGGCTGGATTGATGTGCTTCAGGCCGAGAATCCGGTGCTGGAGCGCTTCATCCTGCCGGGCGGAAGCCAGCTGTCCTCGGTGCTGCATGTCTGCCGGACAGTCTGCCGCCGGGCCGAGCGCCGGGCAGTGACGCTGGGCCGCAGTGCGGAGATTAACCCGGAGGCGGTAATCTATCTGAACCGGCTGTCCGACTATTTCTTCGCTCTGGCCCGTGCCGCCAATACCCGGCTGGAGATTGCTGAAGTAGAATATCTGCGCAGCAAAAAGGTGTTCCGGAACAAATGACCAGCTATTATCCCCCCATCTCCTATATCGTGCCGCCGTCCGAGGACGGCTGGCTGCTCAAAACCATCCTGCAAAAGAGGATGGAAGTCTCCCGCAAGCTGCTCTCCCGGCTCAAAATGACGGACCTCGGCATTACCCTGAACGGAGAGCGTGTCTATATCAGCGTCAAGGTCAGCAGCGGCGATCAGGTCCAGATCCGGATGGAGGAGGAGACGTCAGAGGATATTTTGCCGCAGCCGATTCCCTTCGAGATTCTGTATGAGGACGGGCATCTGCTTGTGGTAAGCAAGGCCGCAGGAATGATTGTCCATCCGACCCACGGCCATTATACCGAGACCCTGGCGAATGGTGTGGTTCATTACTGGGCAGAGAAGGGCGAGCGGGTCCGCTTCCGCCCCGTACACAGGCTGGACCAGGAGACCTCGGGGGTGCTGGTGATTGCCAAAAACCCTTACAGCCACCAGCACATCTCCGAGCAGATGATTGCCGGAACGGTGGACAAGCGGTATACCGCGTTCGTGCACGGCGTGCCTGCTCTGCCCAGCGGCGATATCGACGGTCCGATCGACCGCGACCCGCTGGAGCCGCACCGGCGGATTGTGACGCCGGACGGCTATCCCTCCTTGACCCGGTATGAGGTCAAGGAGGTCTATGGCAGCGCCGCTTCACGCGTCGAGCTGAAGCTGGAGAGCGGGCGCACCCACCAGATCCGGGTGCATATGGGGTCGGTCGGCTGCCCGCTGATCGGTGACGGGATGTACCGTCACCCGCTGTATGGGCAGGCGGCTGGCAGCCGGGCGGAGGCGTCAGCGCCGGGCGAGGAGCGGCGAGAGCGGTCGGCGTCGGCGCCGGGTGAAGAGCTGGCGGTGACCGCAGACGGCGAGAAGCAGCGGGTGCAAGAGCTGGCGGTGACCGCAGGCGGCGCGCCGCTGCCGCCGGGCGAGGCCGCCCGGCTCGCGCAGATCGCGGAGCTGGACGCGGCCATTCCGCGCCAGGCGCTGCATGCGGTGCGGCTGGCCTTCCGGCATCCGGTGACGCATGCCGAGCTGGTGTTCGAGGCTCCGCTGCCGCCGGATATGGCGCTGCTGCAGGAGAAGCTCCGGCAGTCGGCGCGGTAAGTAAGCGCCGGACATGTTCTGGCCGCAGCTGCCGCAGCGGGCAGCAATTTATATGCACTTTATATTTTATGTATAGAAGGAGAAGCCGATGAGTGACTTGAAGGTGTATCAATATCCGAAATGCAGCACCTGCCGCAGCGCAGTGAAATGGCTGAAGGAAGCAGGGCATGAGCTGGAGCTGCAGCATATCGCAGAGCAGCCGCCAACTGTGGAGGAGCTGCGCGTGCTGGTGAAGCACAGCGGCCTGCCGCTGAAGAAGTTTTTTAATACGAGTGGTGAGGTCTACCGGGAGCTTGGCCTGAAGGATAAGCTTGCAGACTTAAGTGAAGACGAGCAGCTTGCACTGCTGTCTGCACATGGAATGCTGATTAAGCGTCCGGTAGTCACTGACGGCAAGAAGGTTACCGTAGGCTACAAGGAAGACCAGTACGCCGAAGCTTGGAGCAACGCCTAAATTAAGGAATACAAGGAGAGGTTACACATGAGCACAGCAACAGAAATGAAGGGCCGGGTCATGATCGTCGATGGAATGGCTCTGCTGTTCCGCGCTTTTTATGCTACCTCTTATGGTGGATATATCCGCAAGACCCGCGCCGGGCTGCCGACGAATGCGGTGTATGGATTTTTGCAGTATTTTTTCGATGCGGTGAGTACGTTTGAGCCTTCACATGTGGTCTGCTGCTGGGATATGGGCAAGGGCACGTTCCGTTCGGAAAAGTATGAAGGCTACAAATCGAACCGGATTGACGCGCCGCTGGAGCTGATCCCGCAGTTCGACCTCGTGAAGGAGGTTGTGGCAGAGCTGGGCGTGCCGAATATCGGGCTGGTCGGATACGAGGCAGATGACTGCATCGGTACACTGGCTTCGTGCTACAGCGGGGAGTCGGAGGTCTATATTCTGACGGGGGATCACGACATGCTCCAGTTGGTGAATGACAGCGTCAAGGTCGTGATTATGAAAAAAGGCCGCTCTAACTATAAAGTGTATGATCCGGCTGAGCTTTTGGCAGAACGGGGCCTCACTCCTGCGCAGGTGATCGACCTGAAGGGCTTCATGGGCGACACCAGCGATAATTATCCCGGGGTGAAGGGCATAGGCGAGAAGACCGCCACCAAGCTGCTGACCGAATACGGCACGGTAGAAGGGGTCATTGAGAACCTGCATCTGCTGCCCAAGGGCGTACGCGCCAAGATTGAAGCGGATCTCGACATGCTGCATCTCTCCCGCGAGCTGGCGGAGATCCGCTGTGATGTGCCGGTAGTCTGCGAGCTGGCCGAATGTCTCTGGGAGCTGCAGCGGGATACGGCGGCACGCAAGTTCCAGGAGCTGGAGTTCGGCAGCCTGATGCATCTGATCGGCGGAATCGCCGAGGTGCGGGATGACCGGGGGATCGTGCAGATTGAGCTGGGGGATCTGGGCTGAGGCCTGAATAGATAGCAAACCAAACAAGACAGCAGATACTCACCTATCGTGAGTGTGTACTGTCTTGTTTGCGTGTGAAGAGATAGATCGCATTATCCTCAGAGGGCGGCACAAGCAGGCGGGATAATTCCTCATTCAGCTCCATGCTGAAATGCTTAGCCTTATTATACGCGTCGAAGTCACCGGTGATCGCCGGATCTCTTGTGCCGATTACAATATACAGCTCCACAGAATCCGTATTAAAAACATGCTTCTCATACGGGTTGCCGGGCACCGGCCAGGAACAAAGTACAACCTTAGGAGCGTATTTGCTCAGGGCGGCTTTGGCATCGGCTTTTTCCACAAAATCCGGGTAGGTGATATAATGCGCCCAGCTATAATCATCGGTTGCCCGGCAGGCCGTGCCGTTATCGTTCAGGAATCTCGTCAAGGTACCGTCACCGGCACCGATCTCCAGGCACTCCTTGTCTCCGATCAGAGCGGACAGGCGCTTGATTAACGTACGGGAATAGAAGCAGTAGATCCCTTGTTTATTGACAAGCGGCATCAGCACTTTGGGGCGGATAATCAGCTTCCAGCATACCCGGAACAGAGGGAGCGATACAGGCTTTCGTACAAGCTTTTCCTTGAACAGGAGCTTCTGCAGAATATAACCGTCCCAGAGATTGAACCGGACAGGCCCGGAGGCTGATTCGGCGGACACCGCCAATTGCAGCTGTTCGATCAGGTAAATGGCGAAGCGGGCTTTAATAATATTAGGAAGAAAAGCGTTGATAGTGGTTTGATTAAAGCCGCTTTTGACAATTTTGCTCTTCGCTATTTTGGCGCTGCTGGTATAGCTGGCGAGCAGATTATGGATCAGGTTGGCGCGTTGACGGCTCGATAGGGCATTGATCTCAAGCAGCACTTCTTCCTTGTACTCCGGATATTCTGACAAAAGCGTACGGGTATCGGTCTCATTCCTCAGAATTTGCTCGGCGGCCGTCTTGCTGAAGGTTATCGCTCTCAGGTCCCGGCTCAAATGACAATACCCTCGCAGTGATCCACCTCATGCTGAATAACCTGAGCCGTAAATCCGGTAAAGCTATCCCGGTGCTTTTTAAAATTATAATCGAGGTACTCTACCTCGATATAGTCGTATCGTTTCGCAGGACGTACGCCTTCGAGCGACAGGCAGCCTTCCTCAGTGTCATAAGGACGGGCACGCTTGACGATCACCGGATTGATCATCGAAAGGGTTAATTGCTGCTCCACGCGGATGGCGATGATGCGTTTGTTGACGCCAATCATGTCCGCAGCCATGCCGACGCACCGGTCGGAGTTGGCGTTCAGGGTCTCCGCAAGATCCATTAACACGGGCAGATCCTTTTCCGTGGCCGGCGCAGATTTCTGGCTAAGAAGCGATATATCTTTATTGATAGGTCTAATCATCATACTCTCCAATTATGCTGTATTTGTGTGTCCATAATATCATTTTTGGCGGGGAAGTGAAATGCGGGAGTGAGAGATATGCGGTTAAGATAAAGATTGACGAACCGGAGGAAGCTTGATTATAATGTTAATATAAGTGTTAAATGATTAACAAATATATTAACCTAAAGAGGAGCGTTAACTTCCCATGGCAGAACGCATTGTACTGAACACCGACATCCGCAAAGGTAAGATTGACCGCAACATCTACGGACATTTCGCTGAGCATCTTGGACGCTGTATCTATGAAGGTATCTGGGTGGGCGAAGATTCCCCTATTCCGAACACCAAGGGTATCCGCAACGACGTAGTGGAAGCGCTTAAAGAAATGAAAATTCCGGTATTGCGCTGGCCGGGCGGCTGCTTCGCCGATGAATACCACTGGAAGGACGGTATCGGCCCGAGCGAAGAGCGCAAGCGGATGATCAACACACACTGGGGCGGCGCGGTAGAGAACAACCATTTCGGTACGCATGAATTCATGCTCCTCTGCGAGATGCTGGGCTGCGAGCCGTACATCAACGGTAACGTAGGTAGCGGAACTGTTCAAGAGATGTCCGAGTGGGTGGAATATCTGACGTTTAACGGAGTCTCGCCAATGGCTGAGCTGCGTCAGAAGAACGGCCAGGAAGATGCCTGGAGCGTTAAGTATTTCGGCGTGGGCAACGAGAACTGGGGCTGTGGCGGTAACATGCGTCCTGAGTTCTATGCTGATCTGTACCGCCAATATCAGACGTATGTACGTAACTATGGAGACAACAAGATCCACCGGATCGCCTGCGGGGCGAATGCGGATGATTATAACTGGACGGAAGTACTGATGCGTGAAGCTACCCGCTTCATGGATTCAATTACCCTGCACTATTACACCCTGCCTACTTCGGACTGGAATCATAAGGGCGCGGCTACAGGCTTCGGAACAGACGAATACTTCACAACGTTGAAGAAGGCACTATTCATGGATGAGCTGGTTACCCGCCATATCGCCATCATGGACAAATACGATCCGGAGAAAAGAGTGGGCCTGATCGTTGACGAGTGGGGCACCTGGTATGATGTTGAGCCGGGTACGAACCCGGGCTTCCTCTACCAGCAGAACACGATCCGCGATGCGCTGGTGGCCGGCTTGACGCTGAATATTTTCCACAAGCATAGTGACCGTGTGCGGATGGCGAACATTGCCCAGACCGTGAACGTGCTGCAGGCAGTTATTCTGACCGAAGGCGAGAAAATGCTCCTGACTCCTACTTACCATGTATTCAACATGTACAAGGTGCATCAGGATGCAGAATTGCTGGAGCTGACTGTAGACAGCCCGGTATACAGCTACGAGGGCGTAGAAATTCCTGAGGTATCGGCTTCGGCTTCAGTCGATGCTGAGGGCATCATTCATGTCAGCCTGTGTAACCTGAATCACGCATCATCGGCAGTGTTGCCGCTTGCCCTGCGCGGATTGGCTGGTCAAGCATCCGTAAGCGGAACAACGCTGGCCGGAGCTTCCATCGATGCCCACAATAGCTTTGAGCAGCCGGAAGCTGTAACACCGCAGGCATTCAGCGCCTTCAAGCTTGAAGGGGATACGCTGACTGTAGAGCTGCCGCCAATGTCGGTAACGGTACTGGCCATCACTCCACAAGCCTAAGGAGAGAACTGCATGACAACCACTTCAGCCTGCAAAGGATGCCGGGAGGAGTACAAGGTCACGGAAGCACAGATTGCCCGCATTCTGGCGTCCTCCATGTTCAACCCCGGCAATACCGCTTCAGACGAGGTCTATGCCGAGCGGCTTGCGCTTTGCGGGGCTTGCCCCAAGCTGCAGGATGGCGTAACCTGTACCGCCTGCGGCTGTATCATTCCCGTCGTAGCCCGGCTGAAGGCCCGCAGCTGTCCGCTGCCGGGCGGCGGCAAGTGGCAGCCGGTGGCGGAATGACGGCGAACGCCTGACGGCAAGGGGCCAGGCGAAAAGATAGGCTAGAAGCCGCTCTTGTCATAAGAGACGGATCGATCACCGATAGCCCCTCCAACCTGTACAATGCGGCGGTTGGAGGGGCTTTTTTTTGCGTTGTGGAGGTGAGGGGGAGGAAGAGGAAATGAGAGGGATAAATCCATCTAATGCGGCGTGAAAGTGGGCTGGAGGAGGAAATGAGAGGGGAAAATCCCACTGATGCGGTGGAAAGTGGGCTGGAAGCGGAAATGAGAGGGATAAATCCCTTTGGTGCGGTTGGAAGTGGGCTGGAGGAGGAAATGAGAGGGATAAATCCCTCTGATGCGGCGGAAAGTGGGCTAGATGAGGAAATGAGAGGGAAAAATCCCTTTGGTGCGGTTGGAAGTGGGCTGTATGGATGTTGCGAGGGGCATAAGTGCCCCTGAATTTGCTGAAAGTGAGCGTTGAGCAGAAATGAAGAGCACTAATGCACCTGAATCGGCCGAAAGTGAGCGTTGAGCGGAAATGAAGAGCACTAGTGCCCCTGAATTTGCTGAAAGTGAGCGTTGAGCAGAAATGAAGAGCACTAATGCACCTGAATTTTGCTGAAAGTGAGCGTTAAGCAGAAATAAGGAGTATTAGCTCTAAAAGTAGCTGAAACGAAAACTAACCTACCTACCTACCTACCTACCTACCTACCTACCTACCTACCTACCTACCTACCTACCTACCTACCTACCTACCTACCTTCTACACAACATAATCTGGCTTTCATATAGAAGCCGGCAAATCTGCCACGCCATCTGTATAAAACAACTCAAACACCAGATCCTCGTTGTAATTGCCAAAGCCTTTACCGAACAGGGTGAGGCCACCAATATGCTCGGCATCCTCCTCGACAGAGAGCCGGAAGGTCCATTGTTTGTTGCGGATGCCTACCTGATCCAGGGTGACCTCCGACAGCTTTTGCCCGTCCATGTAGGTACCTGTCTGCGTAATCCGCAGCTGCTTGAGCAGGCCGTATTGATTGGTGAGTGCAGGCCACCAGGCCGGGGTGTATTTTCCCGGGTTGTCTCCGTAGTCACCGGGGCTGGTCCAGAAGCCGAGCGATTGTCCGTTCAGCGTGAAGGTAATATCCGACGGCCAGTTGTTGTTGACCGACGGGGCTTCGGAGGCGATCTCCATCGTGATGGCAAGCTCCTCCGGCTGCTGGCTCGACAGCAGGAAATTCGGGATTTTATACTCCACGAACCCCTTGCCGAACCAGAGAATCCCGGCGTTCACCCGCTCCTGGTCCCAGAAATAACGGGGATCGTCAAAGTGCCCGATGACCCTCTCTGTCGTAGACAGTCCGCAGGTAGGCTCGATCTGGAAGTCGGAATAATGCCCCACAGGGATGTCCTTGCGGTACCCTCTGCGCGGAGTCCGGGCCTGTCCCGGAAAAACTATCTCAGCCCCGTCGGCGGCCAGTGTACAGATCTTCTGCAGACCGCTTTTGCCGGGAGCCATATGGCTGCGGATCAGCCCGGCGGCTTCGAGCTTGCGCACATGCATGGTCATAATCGCACTGCTGAGCTTGAGGGCTGCGGCCAGCTCCTTCACGTTCATGGGCTTATCGGACAGCAGCCGCAGCATATGCAGGCGCACGGTACTGGACAGGGCCTCGTACACGGGCAGAGATTGTTCGGTTAGATCAAGTTTCATCGGATGCCTCCACGTTCAGGTTATATAGTTAATAATTATATTACTCAAATAAAATTTCTACAAGCCATGATTGGCTGCAGGCGAGCTTTTCCAATTTATATCACAGACAGGCCAATCTCTGTCCGCTATGATTTGAGATGAATTAGCGATGAAACAAGGTGCTCTTGCCGGAAGCGGCAAGGGATAACAGGGAATCGGGTGCAACTCCCGAGCGGTCCCGCCACTGTATGGAAGAGCTGCACTTCATGAGGTCACTCGGGAAGCCCCCGGGGAAGACGAAGTCTGCAGCGCCTGTATTCCAAGCCAGGAGACCTACCTTGTCTACGCACACCACGACTCTACGCGGATAGGAGCGGTGTACGGATAGGTTAATGAGAAGAGGCGTTCTGCCCTGATGGACCGGAGAAAGCTTGGTGCTTCAAGGTGATCCCCGGTTATAGCTGCTGGATACAAGGATACGGCCCATAGTGATGGGACGGTGAAAAGCACCTTGTTCCGCTTCGCCACGGGTTGCGCGCTCTATCGAACTTGCCTGCGTACATACACTCCCACCCTATAGGGTGGGTTTTTTGGGCTTTATGATCTGTAATGGGAAATCAACAAACATGGAGGGTGACAAATGAAAAAGCACAGATGGTGGAGCTTTGCGGCACTGGTTGCCGGATTTACGGTGTACTTTATGCTGAACGAACCGGGGACGGCCCGGGCGATGCACATTATGGAAGGATTCCTGCCGGTTGGCTGGGCGGTGTTCTGGTGGGCGGCGTTTATCCCGTTCTTTGTCCTTGGAATCTTCAAGCTGAGAGCCATGACCCGGGAGAATCCGGAGCTGAAGCTGCTGCTGGGTCTGGCCGGGGCGTTTACCTTCGTACTGTCTGCGCTCAAAATGCCTTCCGTGACCGGAAGCAGCTCCCACCCCACCGGTACCGGTCTTGGTGCGGTAATGCTGGGGCCGCTGCCCATGAGCGTAATCGGCTCGATTGTCCTGCTGTTTCAGGCGCTGCTGCTGGCGCACGGCGGGATCACTACGCTTGGGGCCAATGCGTTCTCGATGGCGGTGGCGGGTCCTTTTGCCGGATATGCAGTGTATAAGCTGATGATGAAAATGCCGGACCGCGAGAAGCTGGCCTTGTTCTGTGCGGCTGCGGTGGCTGATCTGAGTACGTACGTAGTGACTTCCTTCCAACTGGCGGTGGCTTTTCCGGCGGCGGATGGCGGCGTTCTGGCATCTTTTCTCAAATTCGGGGGCATCTTTGCCGTGACGCAAATCCCGCTGGCCATCAGTGAAGGGCTGTTGACGGTGCTGCTGTGGAACTGGCTGAAATCGTATAGCCCGAATGAATTGTCGCTGCTGAAACGCAAGGTGAACGGAGGAAGAGCCTAATGAGCAATAAATGGAAAAATGGATTGATGCTGCTGGTTGTTATTCTGCTGGTCATTCTGCCGCTGCTGCTGGTCAATGGGGAATTCGGTGGGGCCGATGATGCGGCTGAAGGTGTGATTACCGAAATGAATCCTGACTATAAGCCGTGGTTCAAGCCGCTGACAGAGCTGCCGGGTGAGACGGAGAGTATGCTGTTTGCATTGCAGGCCGCGATTGGTGCCGGTGTGATCGGTTATACCCTGGGGCTGCTCAAGGGCAAGCAAGGCGGGACGAAGCAGCATAGCAGCAAGTGATCCGGCGGATTGACGTTCTCTCTTACAATAATGCTCTGCGCCAGTTGTCCCCGATGTGGAAAAGCTCGTTCGCAGCCCTGATGTTCCTGCTCTCTTACACCGTACATCCGGTACTACAGGCTGCAATTACCCTATGGATGATGTCCTGGTGTGTATTGCAGGCCCGTATTCCCTTCCGTGCTTATGGCATGCTGTTCGGCACAGCGCTGCTGTTCTATGCGCTTAGCGTACCGGCGCTGCTCGTGGAATTCGGGCATCCGGCTGCGGGAGAGGCAGGGATATTCCCGCTTCCGGGACTGAACCTGCCGGTATATGTCACAGCGGCGGGACTTCAGCGGGCAGGGGAGCTGCTGGCCAGAATCTCTGCCTGCATGAGCTGTTTCTTCTTCCTGATGTTCACGACTCCGTTCAGTGAGCTTTTGCAGGTGCTGCGCAGGCTGCGGATGCCGCAGATTGTCCTGGAGCTGATGCTGATTATGTACCGCTTCTTATTCCTGCTGAGTGATGCAGCGCATGGTCTGCTGCTGGCCCGCAGGCTGCGCGGAGGCCGCCGGGGCTACAAGGCCAGAATGCGGGAGACTGCGGCTATGGCAGGAGCGTTGTTCGGCAACACGATGCACCGGTATTACGGATTATCGCAGGGGCTGCTGGCCCGCGGATTCACAGATGAGATTATTCTCCCGCCTTATACGGCGCGTCCTGTGCCGCGGCGCTATACAATCCAGGCTTATGCCGGTATTGCGCTACTGCTGCTGGCTGAGGCGTACTTTATCACTAACACATGAAAGGAGTCACCCATGGATCAGGAATCTAGCTTGGCTTGTGACGGAGTGGTGTTCCATTACCCGGATACGAAGGAGCCTGCACTGCATGAACTGACGTTCTCCATCCCCGCAGGCAGCAAGACGGCGGTGCTCGGTCATAACGGTTCAGGCAAATCCACGCTGTTCCTGCATGCCGTCGGCATTTTGCGCCCGCAGCAGGGGACGGTTGTGCAAGGAGGGAAGGCGTTATCCTACTCCAAAAAAGAGCTGGCCGCTCTGCGGCGGAAAGTGGGCCTGGTCTTCCAGGACCCCGAGCAGCAGCTGATTCTCAGCACTCCGCTGGAGGATGTGTCGTTCGGGCTGCGCGGCAGCGGCATGGCTGAACCGGCTATCGCTGCGCGCTGCCGGGAGGTCATGGAGCTGCTGAATCTAACCGGTCTCGGCGATAAACCGATTCACCAGCTTAGTCTGGGCCAGAAGAAACGCACGGCACTCGCCGGTGTACTGGCTATGGAGCCGGAGCTGATTCTATTGGATGAGCCGACCTCTTATCTGGACCCGTTATCGGAAACGCAGATGCTGAAGGGGCTTGAAGCCATACATGATAAAGGGACAACCGTAGTTATGGCTACGCATGATATGGACCTGGCCTACCGCTGGGCGGACTGGATTATTGTGCTGGAGCATGGAAGATGCCGGGCGGCGGGGACGCCGGAGGAGATTTTTGCGGGACGGGAAGAGCTATTGTCCATCGGACTGGGACTGCCGCTGCTGGCTGACTTATGGTTCAGCCTGCCTGCCAGCTTGACCGCAGGGCAGAGCGCTCCCCGCACCGCCGGGGAATTCAAGGTGAAGCTGCATAAGCTGCTTGCGCTTAACCACAGCTATTCATGAACGGGGGAAGAAGAATGAAGAGACAAGGAAAGCTGCTGATTATCGGCTTCGGCCCCGGAGCGCTGGAGCATATTACCGGCCGCGCACTGGCTGCGCTGGATGAGAGCGAGGCGGTCATCGGCTATACCACTTATGTAGATCTGATCAGGCCGCTGCTGCGGCACCAGGAGATTGTCGGTACGGGAATGACCGAGGAGGTTAGCCGGGCTCAGGAGGCCGTCCGCAGAGCAGAAGCGGGACAGACGATTGCAGTAATCTCCAGCGGCGATGCCGGTGTCTACGGGATGGCTGGGCTGGTATACGAGGTGCTGATCGAATGCGGCTGGAACCGCTCAGAGGGGGTACAGGTGGAGGTGATCCCGGGAATCTCGGCGATCCAGTCCTGTTCCTCGCTGCTTGGAGCCCCGATTATGCATGACTCCTGCACGATCAGCCTGAGCGATCATCTTACGCCCTGGGAGAGCATCGCTGCGCGTGTGGAAGCGGCGGGGGCGGCGGATTTCGTCATTGCGTTCTATAATCCGCGCAGCGGCAGACGGACGCGCCAGATTGAAGAAGCGCGCACCATTCTGCTGCGTTATCGTGATCCGGCTACACCGGTAGGCATTGTCAAAAGCGCCTACCGTGACCGCCAACAGACGGTCGTAACGACGCTGCAAGATATGCTGCAGCATGAGATTGGCATGCTCTCAACCGTGGTGATCGGCAACTCTGCTACCGTTGTCTATGAGGACCTGATGATTACGCCGCGCGGATATGAGCGCAAGTACAGTCTCGGTGCACAGACGCAGACGCTGAAGCCGCACGAGCGGCTGCGCACAGCCGCAGAACCGTGGTCGCTGGCTGCGGCGGAGTCTGGGCAGACAGAGGGGGCAGCTGGAGCCGGAGCGGCCAAAACTGTGGATGCTGGGAGAGCAGCAGAGACTGGGCAGAGGGATGCAGCAGATGTTGGAAGCGAGACCGAGCCGGGACAGGTGAAAAGTGCAGAAGCATCAGGTTCGGTTCGGATGGAATGGGCGCTGGGCTGTGGCGAAGCGGAATCAGGACAGACGGAAGAGGCTGCTGCGCAGAGCCTGGCTGCTGCTCCGCAGGTGGAGCGGCTGCGGAGCTTGTCCGGTCGCCTGAAGGCATCCACCGATTCTTCCTTCGAGCTGGAGATTGCTCCCGCAACCGGCAGCCGCAGCTTCAACGGTGATCAGATGAAGCTGCTGGCTGAGCTTGCAGGCAGCGATGGGCAATTGATCTATACGAAGGACGGATATTTCCTGCTGCGCGGCAGCCGGAATGAAGAGGCAGAGGCAGGAGCAAGGCTGCTGGAGGCCGGACTGAATGTAAGTACGCCTGGAGATTACGTGAAGGTGAAGACCTGCGGATTCTGTGAGCTGCGCAGAAGCGGAGCGTTAAGTGCTGCTGTCCGCCTCCACACCCTGCTGCATGGAATGGCTGTGCCCAGAGAGCTGCACATCAGTGTAGCCGGCTGCGGGATGGCTTGCAGCTCCGCTGTGCTGGATGATATCGGACTGGTAATGTCGCGCGGCAGCTATGAGTTGTATCTCGGCGGCAAGAAGGCCGGGCGGGGTGCCCATGCAGGGATTTTGGTGCGTGAAGGGATGGACGAAGAGCAAGCGGTAGCCGCTGTAGCTGCCGCAGTTGAGGACTACAGGGCTCATGGCCGGGAGCAGGAGCGGTATTATGCGTTCCGGGAACGGATGGACAGCGCAACAGGGAGTGCAGCCCATACATCCGATAACGATAACAGCAAAGAAGGAGTGCAGACGATGAGAACGGTATTACTGGTGGGACACGGGAGCCGGGTTCAAGCGGGAAATGAGGAGCTGCTGGAATTCACCCGCCTGCTCGCAGCCCGTAAGCCGGAGCTGAAAGTTGAGACCTGCTTCATAGAGCTGGCCTCGCCTTCCATCGCTGGCGGGATTGCCAGATGCATTGAGGGCGGTGCGGCGGAGATATACGTAGTGCCGATTATTTTGTTCGCGGCGGGGCATTCCAAGCTTGATATTCCAATGGCCATTGACGAAGCCAAGCAGAGATATCCCGGGGTGAAGTTCATCTACGGGCGTCCACTGGGGGTACAGGACCGTGCCGTCGATATTCTGCTGGAGCGGATTCAGGAAGCAGAACGACTTCCACTCCCGCCGGTGAAGGCGGCTGGCGGAATGGACCTGGACCTGCGCGGGAACGGTGCATCCACGATTGAGGATAAGGACACCATCGTACTGCTGATGGGACGCGGGGGCAGTGACCCGGATGCTAACAGCGATCTGTATAAAATAAGCCGGCTGCTCTGGGAGAGAACAGGCTACCGCAGCGTGGAAAGCTGCTTCATTGCCATCGCCAAGCCTTCGCTGCCGGACGGGCTTGAGCGCTGCCTTGCACTGGGTGCGCGCAAAATTATTGTTCTGCCGTACCTGCTGTTCACCGGAGTGCTAATGCAGCAGTTCGCAGAGAGAGTGGCGCAATTCGCAGCGGAGCATCCCGGGCTTGAAGTGGAGATCGGCGGCACACTGGGCGCACATCCGCTGCTGGCGGATATGCTGACAGAGCGGATCGAGGAGACGCTGGAAGGGCGTGCCTTCAGCAACTGCGATAACTGCAAATACCGCGATGCAGCCTCTTTGCACCATCATCACCATCACCATCATGGTGAGGAGGAGCACGGGGAGCATGGGCATGGACATCACGGGCATGGGCATCACAGTCATGAGGGACATGGACACGGGCGCCATGAGCATGGAGATGAAGAGCACGGACACGGACACGTACATCACTGCCATGAGAAACAAGGGCATCACGAATGTGCGCATCACGGGCATGGGAATCAAGGGCACACGCACGAGCATGGGCAACATGAATGTACGCATCACGGGCATGGGAATCAAGGGCACACGCACGAGCATGGGCGACATGAATGTACGCATCACGGGCATGAGGAACATAGGCACGGGCACCACTGCCATGGGAAGCATGGGCATCACGAGTGTGCGCATCACAGGCATGATGAACATGGGCACACGCATCACGCGCACGGGCACCACTGCCATGGGCGGCATGATGTAACGGAGGCGGCGGCTCCGGCAGACGATCTGGCGCTTCGCCAGCCGCGATGATCTTCATGTTATGCGGCACCAGCGATGCCCGCGAGCTGGCTCAGAGCTTCCTGCGCCAAGGCCTGCCGCTGCAGGCCAGCGTGGTGACGCCCAGCGGGGCAGAACGCCTTATGGCCGCAGGCATCCGCACCCGCGTCGGCAGACTGGACCGCGCGGCGATGATCGCTTTGCTGCAGGCGGGCGGGTACCGTGCCGTGGTGGACGGCAGCCATCCTTTTGCGCTGGAGGCCCATGCTAATGCAATGGAAGCTGCTGCTGCGCTGGGGTTGCCTTACTTCCGCTACGAGCGGCAGAGCCTTATCTATAACAGCCATCCCCGGCTGTTACTTGTGCATTCTTATGAAGAGGCTGCGCGCAAGGCTAGGGAGCTGAAGGGCTCTGTGATGCTGACTACCGGCGGCAAAACGCTGGAGATTTTTGCGGAGGAGCTGCTGGGAGATCCGGAAATCCGGCTGACCGTAAGGCTGCTGCCTTGTCTGGAGAATCTGGAGAAGTGTCTGGCCCTTGGGATAGAGCAGCGGAATATTATTGCGCTTCAGGGCCCTTTTAGCAGAGAGATGAATGAGGCCTTATACCGGCAGTACGGCACCCGGGTGATGATTACCAAGGAGAGCGGGGCCGAAGGCTCGGTGGATGAGAAGCTGCATGCCGCGCTGGATATGGGGTTATATGTGATTTTGATTATGCGGCCGGGGCTGTCCTTCGGGGATGGCGGAACTGTGTTTGATTCTTTTGACGAGATTACGGCTGCTGTGAAGAATGCGCTGCTAATGACGAGGGAAGAGGGATGAATGTGGATTTCGGGACAGAGTTCAAGCCGGTGACCGTACAGCCGCAGGAGATAGAGGGTCTAAGCTTTCAGATGATTACGGAGGAACTGGGTGAACATTCGTTTAGTGCATTGGAGTACCCGATTGTACAGCGGATTATTCATGCTTCGGCTGATTTTGAGCTGGGGCGCAGCCTGGTGTTCCATCCCGGGGCGATTGAGGCGGGGATTCACGCTATTCTGCAGGGCAAGCCGATTATAGCGGATGTGCGGATGGTGGAGGCGGGCATTGCCAAGGAGCGGATTCAGCGGTACGGCGGCGAGGTCCGGGTACATATTTCAGATCCTGATGTGGTGGACGAGGCGAAGGCGCTGGGAACCACAAGGGCGATTATCGCAACGCGCAAGGCCTGCGCACAGGCACCGGGGGGAATCTATGTCATCGGCAATGCGCCGACTGCCCTGCTGGAGCTAATCCGTCTGGTAAAAGCAGGCGAAGCCCAGCCTGGCCTTGTCATCGGCATGCCCGTTGGCTTCGTCTCTGCGGCGGAATCCAAGGATGAGCTGCGCAAGCTGGATATTCCCTACATCACCAATATCGGCCGCAAAGGCGGCAGTACAATCGTGGTCGCCGCAGTGAACGCACTAAGTCTGCTGGCCGTCCGCCGGGCGGCGGGTGAGCTGGGATAGCTTGATCAGAGAATCAGATCGCTGAAGCGTAGGGCTGGTGAGTTGTCACATCCCGATTAAGGTGCAAGTGGTATGCTTAATCGCACTCTCTACAACTAAATGCTCTGATGTACGAGTGAATAGCCAATTAGCTGTAAAACGTGCAATTAAACTTTTCTATAATCGGTGTTCTCCTTGATTTGGGCAGATATAGTTGTACAGATTACAGTTAGATGAGGAAATCCTCCCTTTTTGCGGGTTTTAAATGTACAGAATACAACTATCTCAAATTATTTACTTCTTTAGTTCTAATAGTATTCTGTACAACAGAATTCGTGATTTTATAGTTGAAATCTGGTTCTACTGTAGTTCATACACTTGATTTGTGGATAATAGCTCCAAAACACCTCCCTCGCCAAATTCTAATGTACAAAGTGCAGCAGAATTACTTTTTTGGCGGATTTGGGGTTTAACTAATGTACAAAGTGCAATGGAGCCAGAATTTCTATTAAGCTGCATCCACTCTTTAAGGTACATCTAGCTCTTAATGCGATGCTGCGAGAAGACACTAAAAGACTAGAAAAATTTGTATAAAAATCTCCTGATTTGCTTAGAAGCAGCAGTATAATCAGGTTATATAGAGAGTAAGACAGGTTACCTGCCCAGGGCGAAAGCTCAGAGGATAAGCTTCAGCGATGTGCAGATTGTTCAGTTTGTGAGGATTCATTCTTAGACCATCAGCAAAGAGGGAGTGCCATGACCAAGGAAATAGCCGATCAAGCCGTCAGGCAGAACCGGGGCCAAGAAAGCGGGGAGGCAGGGGCGGGGCAAGCAGAGCGGGTAGAGCAAGCAGCCAGACCTGAATTCGATCAGGGATCTGAGCAGTTGGAGCAAGTAGGCGGCCCCGAATTCGCAGAGGCGGCTGAACGTTTGGAGCACGCAGCCGGCTCCGAGATCGAGCAGATGGCTGGGCAGGTACGCCAGCCTATCGAACCCGGATTGCCCGGATTCGATCAGGCAACTGAGCAACCGGAGCAAGCCAGCTTCCCCGAGTTCAAGCCAGCGGCTGAGCAGGTAAAGCAGGCTGTAGAACCCGGATTGCCCGCTCCCGAATCCGCAGGTGAAACGCCAGCTCCCCCGCTGCGCAGGGGCTACACGACAGGGGCCTGTGCCGCAGCGGCAGCCGCAGGTGCGGCCACCCTGCTCATTACAGGGGAGAGCCTGCCTGCGGTAGAGATTGATCTGCCGGCCGGGTTCCGTCATACCTTTGAGCTGACTGGCTGGCAGTGCGCAGGGTCGCACACGGCAAGCTGTGCCACAGTGAAGGATGCCGGAGACGACCCGGATGCGACGCATCTGGCGTGGATCGAGGCGTCGGTGAGCTGGCGGGATCAGCCGGGCGTGGAGATTGACGGGGGCCGCGGTGTTGGCCGGGTGACGAAGCCGGGGCTGCCGATGGGCGTCGGAGAGGCGGCGATTAACCCGGTGCCCCGGAGGATGATTCAGGAGGCGGTATCCGCCGTACTGGAGGAGCACGGTGCAGTGCGGGGCCTGAGGGTAGTCATCAGCGTGCCGGAGGGCGAGAGCATCGCCATGAAGACGCTGAATCCCCGGCTGGGTATTCTGGGCGGCATTTCGATCCTGGGCACGCGGGGCGTGGTGACCCCGTTCTCCACCGAGGCCTACAAGGCGAGTGTGGTTCAGGCTATCTCGGTGGCGGCTGCGGCGGGGAACCGGCAGGTTGTGCTCACCACAGGCGGCAGCAGCGAGAAATACGCGATCGCGATGTTCGCAGAGCTTCCGGAGGAAGCTTTTATACAGATGGGGGAATATGTGGGCTTCTCGCTGGAGCATGCCAAGGCATACGGAATTCGCAAGGTTACCTTCGTCGGGATGGCCGGCAAATTCTCCAAGGTGGCTCAGGGGGCCATGCTGATTCACTCCAAGAACGCGCCCGTCGATTTCGGATTTCTGGCAACCGTTGCGGCGGGGGCGGGAGCGTCCCCGGAGCAGGTGCAGGAGATTGCTGCCGCCAACACAGCCTCACAGGTCGTGGATATGATGACTGAGGCGGGGAATTACACTTTTTTCGAGCAGCTGTGCAGGCATGCCTGTGAACAGAGTCTGGCGCATATGAACGGAGGCATGATTGTGGAAATGGTGCTCATTACAATGAAGGGCCGGGTGCTGGGAAGGGCGGAGATTCATGGATAACCTGATTTATGTGATCGGGATCGGTGAGGATGGTGCCGGCGGCCTGACCCCGGATAGCTTAAGCATAGTGAACAACAGCGAGGTGCTGCTGGGCGGCGAGCGGCAATTGAATTTTTTCGGCAGATACAGAGGGGAGAAAATCGTGCTGCAAGGCGGGCTGAAGCCTTTTACAGACAAGCTGGAGGAGGTGTGGCGTGAGCGGCGGACGGTGGTGCTGGCCTCGGGGGACCCGTTCTTTTTTGGGATTGCCGGGTATCTTGTCCGCAGGTTCGGGCCGGAGCATGTGGAGGTGATCCCTCATTATAGCAGCGTGCAGCTTGCGTTCGCGCGGCTCGGGGACAGCTGGCAGGATGCGGAGCTGATCAGTCTGCACGGGCGTCCCATTCAGGGACTGGCCCAGCGTATCGACGGCAGGCACAAAATCGCCCTGCTGACAGACGAGAACAACACCCCTGCGGTCATTGCCGCTTATCTGCAGGAGTTCGGGATGGTGGAATATGAGGCGTTTGTCTGCGAGCGGCTTGGCGGCGCAGAGGAGATCTGCCGGTTCTGGACGCTGGAGGAAATGGAGACCAGGGAGTTCGCAGCGCTTAATGTCGTGATCCTGCGCCGTAAGCAGGAGGTCTCCGCTCCCGTGCGGCGCGGATTCGCTTATCCCGACGGGGAGTTCCGGCAGCGTAAGCCGGAGAAAGGCCTGATTACGAAGCGCGAGGTCCGCGCTCTGGTGCTGTCGGAGCTGAACCTGTCCGAGGATGCAGTCGTGTGGGATATCGGCTCCGGCTCGGGTGCGGTGGCTGCGGAATGTGCGCGGATCGCCAGACTCGGGAGGGTCTACGCTCTGGAGAAAAGTGCGGAGAACCTGCCGAATATGGCAGAGAACCGTCTGAAGTTCCGGGCGGATTTCGAAATCATTCAGGCGAAGGCGCCGCAGGGCCTGGCCGCTCTGCCTGACCCGGATGCCGTCTTCATCGGCGGCAGCGGCGGTGAGCTGGCGGCCATTATTGAACATAGCGCTGCGAGGCTTCAGCCCGGCGGAAGGATTGTGGTTGGGGCGATCACGGTGGAGACGCTGCATGGCAGCATGGAGGCGTTTAAGGCCGCAGGACTGGCCTGCGAAGTGACGATGCTTCAGGCGTCGCGTGGCAAGCCGATTCTCGGCATGACCCGGTTCGACGGAATGAATCCCGTCTATGTGGTCAGCGGCCGGAGGCTTCATTAATCATCAGACAATAACGAAGGAGGAACCCGCAATGAAGACCGATGTAACTGAGCCGCGTGAGCAGGCTGCGGACGGACAGGAAATATCGTCAGGAGAAGCGGCAGGGACGCTGTGGACAGAAGCAGCGATACAGGCGGCCAGTGCGTTATTTGACCCGCTGGATGCAGAAGAGCTGGAGCTGGAGGAAAGACTGACTCCCCGGGCGCTCGGAACGTTATACGGCGTAGGCGTCGGCCCCGGCGACCCGGAGCTGATTACGCTTAAGGCTTGCCGTCTGCTGCGGGAATGTCCGGTGATTGCCTACCCGGCAACCAAGAAGGGCGGCAAATCCTACGCCTATGAAATCATTGAGCTGCATGTAGACCCGCAGGACAAAATCATGCTCGGACTGGTCTTTCCGATGACGAAGGACCCGGAGCTGCTGGCTGGCGGCTGGACCCGTACGGTAGAGCTGTGCTGGGGAGAGCTGAGACAGGGGCGGGATGTGGCTTTTGTGACCGAAGGCGATCCTAATCTCTACAGTACCTTCATTCATCTGGCCCGGCTGATGCAGGAGCTGCACCCCGGTGTGCCGGTCGTCTCGGTTCCGGGAATATCCTCGGTGCTGGGCGCGGCGGCTGCGCTGGAGCAGCCCCTGGCAGACGGCAATCAGCGGGTGGGGATCATCCCGGCTACGGACGACAGGGTGGTGCTTCGGGAAGCGCTGCTGCATCATGATACGGTGGTGTTCCTTAAGGTGGCCAAGGTGCTAGATGTGGTGCTGGATGTGCTGGATGAGCTGGGCTTGTCCGGCCGCGCCTCGGTGGTAACCAAGGTCACCTCCCCCTATGAGACTGTCTGGCGCGATGCACGGGACCTGCGGGGCAAGGAAGTGGAGTACCTGAGTCTGATGGTGGTGAGCAAATGACGAATAAGCTATTGGAGCCAAAAGTATATATTGTCGGTGCCGGACCCGGCGATCCCGAGCTAATTACGGTAAAAGGCAGCCGCATCCTGCGCTCGGCAGATCTGGTGCTGTATGCGGATTCGCTGGTCAGCGAGGAGCTGATCCGCAGCGCTAAGCCCGGTGCGCAGGTGCTTCAGAGCTCGGGCATGGATCTTGAGCAGCAGGTGGAGCTGATGACGCTTGCCGTGCAGTCCGGTAAAAGCGTAGCCCGCGTCCACACCGGAGACCCCGCCATGTACGGCGCGATTCTGGAGCAGATGTCGCTGCTGAAGCTACGCGGCGTCGCTTACGAGATTGTACCGGGCGTCAGCTCGGTTTTTGCCTCTGCGGCGGCGGTTGGCGCAGAGCTGACCGTGCCGGAGCTGACGCAGACGGTCATTCTGACCCGTGCGGAAGGGCGCACACCCGTGCCGGAGCGCGAGCAGCTGCGCAAGCTGGCGGAGCATCACTGCACGGTGGCGCTGTTTCTGAGTGCATCACTGGCCGGTCATGTGAGCAGTGAATTCCTGGCCGCAGGCTGGAGCCCGGAGACCCCGGTGGCGGTCGTGAAGCGGGCCACTTGGCCGGATCAGCAGATTCTGCGGACCACGGTTGAGAAGCTGGAGGCGGACCTGCAAGGTGCTGGCATCACCATGCATGCCATGATCCTGGCCGGCTGGGCGCTGGACCCCGGGCTGACGGACCGCGATCAGCACCGCTCCAAGCTGTATGACAAGACCTTCACCCACGGCTGCAGGGAAGGAATCGGCTCCGGTGAGTAAGCGGTATGCGGCTGTTGCGATTACGCGCAGCGGGATAGAGCTGGCTGTGAAGCTTGGCGGGCGGCTTGGCGGGACTGAGGTCTTTGTCTATGCCAAGTATAGCGGAGAGCTGGAGGCGCGGAGCGGGGAGATCACTGTTTTTGACGGACCGGTCAGAGGGGTGCTGCCTAGGCTCTTCGGGAGCTATGAGGCGGTCATTCTGTTCTTCTCACTGGGGGCGGCAGTCCGGCTGACGGCTCCGCTGCTGCGGGATAAAAGAACCGATCCTGCCGTCATCGTCATCGATGAGCGCGGGGAGAATGTCATCAGCATGCTCTCCGGCCATCTTGGCGGAGCGAATAGGCTGACACTGGAGATTGCGGAGCTGCTGGGCAGCCATCCGGTGATCACCACGGCTTCGGATGTGCAGGGTACCTTCGCTGTCGATCTGCTGGGCCGGGAGTACGGCTGGCGTGCCGACAGCTTCACCTCCATGAAGGGGGTTAGTGCTGCGCTCGTTAATGGGGAGCCGGTAGCCTTTGTGCAGGAGAGCGGGGAACGTTACTGGCTGCCGCCGGGTGCTGAGGTGCCGGAGCATGTCTCTATGTTCGCAAGCAGAGCCGAGCTTCGGTATAGCAGACGCAGCTTCAGCGCAGCGATTGTGGTAAGCGACCGGGTGACGGAGGAACCAGAGGAGGACGCACCGGCAGATACTACTCTGGCCAAGTACACTGTAGTGTATCGCCCGCGCAGTCTGGTGCTTGGACTCGGCTGCAACCGCGGGACGTCTGTGAATGAGCTGGAAGCGGTGGTTCTTCACACTCTGCACGAGCTTAATTTGTCGCTCCATAGTGTGCGGAATGTGGCGACAGCCGGGATCAAGGGGGATGAAGCGGGACTCTTGGCCTTGTGCGCCAAATACAGCTGGGAGCTGGTTCTGTACACCCCGGAGCAGCTCAATACAGTAGAGCTGGACCATCCGTCTGAGGTGGTATTCAGGGCAACCGGGGCTTACGGCGTCTGTGAACCTGCTGCGCTGCTGTCTTCAGGTGCGCATTCGCTCCTGCAGCCTAAGCTCAAGAGCGGCAATGTGACCATCGCCGTAGCCCGGATTGTCTATCCCGGAGAGAAGGAGGGGAAGAGCGGTGAATGAGCTGAGGAATGCAGCCGGATATGAAAAAAAGCCTGGATCAGCCCTCCATGAGCCGCAGGCGCATCCCCGCCTGGTCATCGCAGGCACAGGCAGCGGCTCGGGCAAAACAACGGTCACACTGGGGCTGATGCGCGCTTTTGCCCGGCGGGGCCTGAAGGTTCAGGGCTTCAAATGCGGCCCAGACTATATCGATCCCGCCTATCACACTGCGGTCACAGGCCATCCCTCGCGCAACCTGGACTCCTGGATGACTTCAAGCGACTATCTGCAGGAGTATTTCCTGCAGGCTTCGGCGGATGCTGACCTGTCCGTCATTGAGGGCGTGATGGGGTTGTATGACGGCAAGGAAGACACAGCACTGACCGGATCCACGGCGGAGATCGCCATCCTGACCGCCAGCCCTGTGCTGCTGGTGGTCGATGTCCGCAGCATGGGGCGCAGTGCCGCGGCGATAGTGCTGGGCTTCCGGCAGCTGGAGCCGCAGGTGCAGATTGCCGCCGTTCTGGTGAACCGCTGCGGCAGCGAGGGTCACTACCGGTTAGTTAAGGCTGCCATTGAAGCAGCCTGCGGGATTCCCGTGATTGGCTGGCTCCCCCGCGATAGCGGGCTGGACATCCCTGAGCGGCATCTGGGCCTGCTGCCTGCTGTGGAGCGAGGGGAGCTTGCGCCCTTGTTCGAGCGTGCCGCCGACATGCTGGAGCAAGGCACGGATCTGGAACGGCTGCTGGAGCTTGCGGCTGCCGCTCCTGCTGTGCAGGGGCAGCCTGTGTCGCCGGAGCAAGAAGCCTTGCTTGCCTGCATGCAGATGCCGGACCAGCAAGTTCGCTCTCTTACATATGCGGCTGAACTTTGTAACCCCGCTGCTCAGATACATAAGACACAGGCAGGCCCGGCGGGGCCTGGCCCGCTCATTGCCGTAGCCCGGGATGCGGCGTTCAATTTCTATTACGCCGATAATCTGGAGCTGCTTGCACGTGAAGGTGCTAAGCTGGTGTACTTCAGCCCGCTCAGCGGTGAAGGCATTCCGCCGGAAGCGGACGGCATCTATCTCGGCGGCGGCTTCCCGGAAGAATTCGCGGCGGTGATTGCCGCGAACCAACTCTTCCTAAGCGGCCTGAGATCCGCCGCCGCCGCCGGAATGCCGCTGTATGCGGAGTGCGGCGGCTACATGGTGCTGGCCCGCAGTCTGACCGACCGCAACAGCAGGGTACATGAGATGGCCGGAATCGTTCCGGCACACACCGTGATGCAGGAACGCCGGGCGGCACTCGGCTATCGTGAAGTTACAGCACTTCACGATTGCCTGCTGCTGAAGCAGGGCGAGCGTCTGCGCGGCCATGAATTTCATTACTCCGTCATGAGCTATCTTGACGGGGAAGCCCGGAACTATGCCTATGAGAGTAAGGGCAGAGGGGGGAGCCAGCCTGAAGGCTACATCAGCGGCAGCATTATGGCTGCTTATGCGCATATCCATCTCGCCTCCCATCTTCCGGCAGCAGCCCGGCTTGTAGCAGCCTGCCGGGCCTATCGTGACAGCAAACAGGCTGTGCAGCAGCATGTTCCCGGCTCCCGCAACCAACAAGTGGAATAACGTATCTTAAATTATTAATTCTAACGAAATGTGTGGCGATAATTGGAAAAACAACATCTATTCATGTTACTTTTAGCTACTTGGGCTAAAATGGGCAACATTAAGTGTTGTTTTTCCAACTGTTGTTCTAGCATCGGCTATTCGTTCATTAGCAAGTGTAGAAAATCCAACTACCCCCCCGTCCCGTTCAATCCGGCCTAAGCCTCATCAGCAAATCACTTATTCATACTGTATGTCAACCGCTTGTCATACGTATATTTGATACGTATAATAGGACAAGAGAACGCTTCATTAATGCGCTCGGGCTGGTCAACGGGCAAGTTCCAGCGCAGGAAACTATCATTGTATTTATCGTATCTCAGGAGTCTATCGAAATTATCAGAAGCAACAGCATATGGATGCATCAGGAGAAGGGGGAACGCTGCAGTGAAATTGTTGGGAGCGATTGAAGCAGGGGGAACGAAGTTTGTATGCGGTATCGGGAATGAGGACGGGACGATTATCGACCGGGTGAGCTTTCCGACGGCTACTCCTCAGGAGACTATGGGCCAGGTAATGGATTATTTCAGCGGAAAATCAGTGGAGGCTATCGGGATCGGTTCCTTCGGACCGATTGACCCTGTTATCGGCAGCCCCACCTATGGATATATTACAACCACACCGAAGCCGCATTGGGGCGGATATAATCTGGTTGGAGCCGTGGAGGAGCAATTCCGGGTTCCGATCGGCTTTGATACAGATGTAAACGGCGCAGCGCTGGGCGAGTACACCTGGGGAGCAGCGCAAGGGCTGGACAGTTGTCTCTATATCACGGTGGGCACCGGGATTGGTGCCGGTGCTGTGGTAGGCGGGAAGCTCGTTCACGGTCTGTCCCACCCGGAGATGGGCCATATTCTGGTCCGTCGTCATCCCGAGGACCACTACGAAGGCTTCTGCCCTTATCACGGCGATTGCCTGGAGGGTCTGGCGGCGGGTCCGGCCATCGGCAAGCGCTGGGGTAAGCCCGCGGGCGAGCTGCCTGCGGATCATCCGGCCTGGGCGATGGAGGCCCACTATCTGGCTCATGCTCTTATGAACTATGTGCTGATCCTCTCGCCGCAGAAGATCGTAATGGGCGGCGGTGTGATGAAGCAGAGCCAGCTCTTCCCGCTGATCCATGCCAAGCTGCAGGAGCTGCTCGGCGGATATGTGCAGCATCCAGCGCTCAATGAAGAGATTGGCAGCTACATTGTGCCTCCGCAGCTTGGAGATAACGCCGGTCTGTCGGGAGCACTGGGTCTGGCCAAGCTGGCTTTAGACCGCAAGTAGGATATTTTGTCAAAAAGAGATTGACTGTTACGTAATATATGGTATTCTAGGTTTTAACAGTATAGCATTTAAGAGGAAGCACCTCTTTCACGAATGTCGTGGGAGAGGTGCTTTTTTTGCGTTCAGAGCGCTCATGCGTACTGTAAGACGACGAAAGAAGGGATTCATATGCAGATCGTATTTATGAACCGTTTGTGCAGAAGATCAGGAATGGACGAAGAGAATTTTGCCCAGCTGTGGATTGGAGAGGAAGAGGGTCAGTGGCGTCTTGGCTGGCGTGATTTCTCCGGCGAAGAGGAGACGGGCGACAGCCTGTGGTATGAAGGCGGATCATGGAATGAGATGCTGTGTGTTTACCGGCACGAGCTTGCCGTGAAGATGGGGGATGGCTACCGCCCGCTGATTGACGGGGTATTTCATGATGACGATAACCTCAGCAGCCGCAGCCAGGAGCAGCTTAAGCTGCAGTATTACAGTGAGCAATACGGGAATGAAGCCATCTTCGAGGAGCTGTGCTCCTGGCGCAGAGGGAAGGCCTCCAGTGAGCGGAAGGCGCCTTATATCCTGGCCAGCAACCGACTGCTGCGCATGATCAGCGCATTTCTTCCCCGCACGGAGGAGGAGCTGCTGCAGCTCCCGGGTGTGGGTGAAGGCAAAGTCTCACAGTATGGTGCAGACTGGCTTAGCATCACCGCGGCGGCTGAGCGTGAGCATGATTTTCCGCTAAGCTGGGTGAATCATGCCATAGACGAAGAGAGCTTCGTATCCTGGCACTATAAGCAGAAGGAGCTTAAGTACAAGAAGCAGCTGGAGCGGCTGAGACTGCGGCGCGTTCTATTACAGGGGATTGAAGAGGGACAGGGGATGGAGCAGCTCAGAGTGCTTAGCGGAGTTTCCCGCCGTGAAGTGCTTGAAGTGGTAGAGGAGCTGGAGAAGGACGGCTACTCGGCCGAGAAGCTTATTGCCCTGGAGCTGAGAGAGGTGAGTCCCGAAGAACAGAACAATATTTGGACAGCCTATGAACTGATCGGCGACAACTTCCTGAAGCCTGTCCTCTACAAAGCCTACGGCGACAACTTCGTACCTGCTGACGGACTTGATCTGTATTACGAACGCCTGCGGCTGATCCGCATCCGCTTCCGGCGGGAGCATCCGGCGGCGTTAGGGATAGTTACCCCTCAATAATTATTGAGTCTGATGGCCTGCATCAGTCCCAATCTACGGTCCTGATGACCGGAATTCCTGATCGGCGCAGACGCATTACATACTGGTGACATACCAAAAAGACGAAGGCTCTCCGAGTCCCGGTAGCCGGGTATACGGTGCCTTCGTCCTTCGTATTCGTCCGCTCTGCTTCATAGCCACTCCTTCTTACGGAAGATAATTAGCATTCCGCAGCCTAGCGTCACCATAACGGCAATGACGCCATAGTAGCCGTACTCGGTGTGGATCTCCGGGATATTGTCAAAGTTCATGCCGTAGATTCCGGTAATCACGGTCAGCGGCATGAATATGGTAGTAATTGCTGTAAATACACGCATGATTTCATTGGCTCGGTTCGCAATACTGGACTGATAAGCTTCGCGCAAGTTGCCCATGAGATCGCGGTATGTTTCGAAGGTCTCAGAGATCTTGACCGCATTCTCATAAATATCGCTGAAATACTTCTGCAGCTGATCGTCGATCAGGCGAAGATCCTTCTTGTTGAGTGTGTTGATAACTTCCTTCTGCGGGCCGAGCATCTTCTTCAGCCAGAGAATCTCACTGCGCAGACCGATGATCTCGCTCAGATGCGATTTCTTGGTATGCATGAGGATGTCTTCTTCCAGCTTCTCGATCCGCGCTTCAATCCGGTCACCGACCGAGAAGAAGTTGTCGACAACGAGGTCGATCAGCAGATACAGGAAGCGGTCAGGCGTACTGACCTCCTGCTCCCACAGTACGGGCTTCAGGACACGCAGTTCATGGATCTTCTGCTTCGTAACGGTAATAATGAAATGTCTGCCAAGGAATACATTGAGTGCACGGAGGAAGATTTCCTCATCATCGAACCGGATGCTGTTCACCACGATGAAATAATGACTCTCATAAATCTCCAGCTTCGGACGCTGATCCTCTTCACTTAGACAGTCTTCCACAGCCAGATCATGCAGGCCGTATATAGGCTGAAGCTCTACAAGGTCCTCCACATCCGCATCAATCCAGTAGAACCCCTCAGCAGGGGCGGTTAAAGTTTCTTCAATGTTGTCAACAGGCGTAAAAACCCCTGCATTCACCAGCCGGATTTTCATCTGATTCACTCCTTATGTCCCTGGTCTTCTCCAGGGGTATGCTAATTTCAGCACACGGAAAAAATCAGCTTGGCCGGTGGTACAATCATGGACGAAGGCCAAAAGACGGTCCGAGAGCATGAAGAAAAAGGGCTCCCGCCGCCGGCAAGCTGATGTTAATCCTGTGTGGTTGTTCATTCTGCACGCTTATTCGCGAGCCCGGGTCGCCTTCCATTGTTCTCTCACCTCTTCTTTTCGCCGTTTTTTTTGAAATATAAGAATGTATAGGTTTCACACGATACCTTATCCTTATATTTCTCGCTGAAACGGTACCGTCCTTTAAAGGGACGGCAAAGCCGTTTCCACTTGGTTGAAACACTTGTCTAGTATAACGCCGGGATATGGCTCTTACAAGAGAAATTGTTTTCTGTTATAAGGCCCCTTCAGCATTGTATGGACTTGACGAAAAGGAGGTTCATGATTTAAAGTGAAATTTAAGAAAAAGCATCGTTCAGATGCTTAAGGTTATTCAACTGAATACAGCTAAATCTTATCAAGAGCAGGTGGAGGGACTAGCCCGATGAAACCCGGCAACCGGCGTGTGAACGCACGGTGCTAATTCTTGCGGAAGCTTTGCAGGGCGTTATTCGTCCGGCGGAAGTTCTCTGGCAGATGAGAGAGGCGCATATGACTGCATGATATGACCTTTCTCGCCCGGGAAAGGTCTTTTTTCGCTACCCTGCCTCAGGTTGAACCACCAAGTGGAACCCCATTTCAGTTAAGGAGTGAACAGCAATGCCTATCAAAATTCCCGACAGCCTGCCGGCCAAAGAAGTATTATCCGGTGAGAATATTTTTGTAATGGATGAAAGCCAGGCCTTCCATCAGGATATCCGTCCTCTCCGGATCGCCATCCTGAACCTGATGCCTACCAAAGAAACTACTGAGACCCAGCTGCTGCGCCTTATCGGGAATTCCCCGCTTCAGGTGGATGTTGTTCTGCTGCACCCCAGCTCCCATACGTCGAAGAATACTTCGGCAGAGCATTTGAAGAGCTTTTACAAAACCTTTGATGAGATCAGCCACCGCCGATTCGACGGCTTGATTGTAACCGGCGCTCCCGTAGAACAGCTGGAGTTCGAGGATGTCAACTACTGGGAAGAGCTGAAAGTGATTTTTGAGTGGAGCAAGCAAAATGTAACCTCGACCATGCACATCTGTTGGGCGGCGCAGGCAGGGCTGTATCATCACTTCGGCGTGCGCAAGGTGAGTCTGCCGGACAAATGCTTTGGAGTGTTTCCGCATACAATGAGCCATAATAATGTCAAGCTGCTGCGCGGCTTCGATGAAGTGTTCCATGTTCCGCATTCCCGCCATACCGACGTCTCCCGTGAAGATATTGAGCAGAACCCGGAGCTGCAGATTCTGGCAGAATCCGAGGAAGCCGGGGTGTACCTGGTGGCTACGCATGACGGGAAGCAGATTTTTGTCACCGGACATTCGGAGTATGATCCCTTCTCCTTAAAATGGGAGTATGACCGGGATATCGCCAAGGGGCTGGAGGTTGCCCTGCCGAAGCACTATTATCCCAAGGATGATCCGACACGCACACCGCCGGCAGTCTGGCGCGCCCATGCTAACTTATTATTCGCTAATTGGCTCAATTACTATGTATACCAGGAGACTCCTTACGATATCGGGGCATTTATCTAAGAGGTTGACTTATTCTTAATAGAAGTAATTAATCAGGAGGCAATGGAGATGGATGAGAAACTGAGAATTGAGAGCAGACTGGCACAGATTGGTTCAATGGAGGACCCCGCCACCGGGGCCATTAATTACCCGATTTATCATGCGACGGCCTTCCGTCACCCGCGGCTTGGACAGAGCACAGGCTTTGACTACATCCGCACCAAAAATCCTACCCGCTCTGTCCTAGAAGAAGCGGCAGCGGCCCTGGAATCCGGGGATGCCGGCTTCGCCTGTGCCTCCGGTATGGCTGCACTGACTACAGTGTTCACTTTGTTTGGACAAGGGGACCATCTCATTGTATCGCTGGACTTGTACGGCGGTACTTACCGGCTGCTGGAACGGATTCTCTCCAAATACGGCATCAGCGCCTCCTATGTAGATACGAATGATCTGGATGGCCTGGAAGCGGCCCGCCAGCCGGGCACGAAGGCTGTATTCATTGAGACACCGACCAATCCGCTGATGATGATTACGGATGTCGAAGCCGTATGTACCTGGGCCCGCCGTCACGGGCTACTCACGATTGTGGACAATACGCTGCTGACCCCGTTCTTCCAGCGCCCGCTGGAGCTTGGCGCAGATATCGTGGTTCACAGTGCGACTAAGTATCTGGGCGGGCATAACGATGTGCTGGCGGGGCTGATTGTGACCAAGGGTGCAGAATTGTCGGCTGAAATGGCTGTCCTGCATAACTCCTTGGGAGCCGTGCTCGCGCCGAATGACAGCTACCAGCTGATGAAGGGCATGAAGACCCTCGCCCTTCGTATGGAGCGGCATGAGAGCAACGCCCTGGCTATTGCCCGTTATCTGCAGGAGCATCCGGCGATTGCCGAGGTCTTCCACCCGGGCCTGCCGGACCATCCGGGTTATGCCATTCAGAACCGCCAGTCCTCCGGCAACACCGGGATCTTCTCCTTCAAGGTAAAAGAGGCCAGCTATGTAGAGCCGCTGCTCCGCCATATCAAGCTAATTGCCTTCGCCGAGAGTCTGGGCGGTGTGGAATCGCTGATGACCTATCCGGCGATACAGACCCATGCCGATATTCCGGCTGAAATCCGCGATGCGGTCGGTGTGGATGACCGGCTGCTGCGCTTCTCTGTCGGCATAGAGCATGTAGATGATCTGATCGCCGATCTCGGGCAGGCCCTGGAGGCCGCCCGGAGCGAGCTGGAATAAGGCGATGCGCCGCCGGACCTGCCCGGCATGCGAGATTCGCAGAACGTACAAGCAGCAGTGCCTTCGGGCGCTGCTGTTTAATTTGCCTGGGACAAGGGCATTTATTCGATCCTGTGCAGCGAAACATTTTTCAAGAACAGCCGATTGTGATACGATGGGAGAACGGACTATTTTTATTTCAAATTGTATTTATCTCATAGACTTCATAGATGAAGAGGAGGCCGTCAACAGTGAGTGCAGTCGATCTTATACTGGATAAGGCACTGAAGGGTGAACGTCTTCAGTTGGAAGATACGGTCACATTATTCGAGAGCAATGAAATTGAGAAAATGGGCGCTGCCGCAGATATTATTATGAAGCGCTGGCACCCGGAGCCAGTGACGACATTCGTCATCGGCCGCAACATTAACTACACCAATGTATGTGATGTATATTGCCGATTCTGCGCCTTCTACCGCAGACCCGGTTCGGAGGAAGGCTATGTGCTTCCCGATGAGACGATCTACCAGAAGATTGCCGAGACCATGAGCGTAAACGGAACCGAGATTCTGATGCAGGGTGGTACGAATCCCAATCTGCCGTTCAGCTATTATACGGATATTCTGCGCGGCATCAAGCAGCGGTTCCCGGAGATTACAATGCACTCCTTTTCACCTGCAGAGATTATGAAGATGGTGGAGGTCTCCGGCCTGCCGCTGGATCAGGTCATGCGTGAGATTCATGCTGCGGGCCTCGATTCCCTGCCCGGCGGAGGCGCAGAGATTCTCGATGACCGTACCCGCCGCAAGATCAGCCGGCTCAAGGGCTCCTGGCGCGAGTGGATGGACGTCATGCAGACCGCACACCGGATCGGTATGAATACAACAGCCACGATGGTGATTGGTCTTGGCGAGAGTATGGAAGAACGGGCGCTGCATCTGCTGCGTGTCCGTGAAGCCCAGGACGAATGTATTGCGAACAAATATGATTCCGAGGGCTTCCTGGCGTTCATCTCCTGGACCTTCCAGCCGGATAATACGAACCTGAAGCTGGACCGCCAGACCCCGGAGGAATACCTGAAGACCGTAGCCATCAGCCGCCTAGTGCTGGACAATATCAAGAACTTCCAGTCCTCCTGGGTTACGATGGGGCCTGAAGTAGGCAAGCTCTCCCTGCAATACGGCTGCAATGACTTCGGCAGCACGATGATTGAGGAGAACGTAGTCTCCTCGGCGGGCGCGACCTACAAGGTCAACATCGAGTCGATCACCCAGCTCATCCGCGAAGCGGGCAAGATCCCGGCGCAGCGCAACACGCGCTATGACATCCTGCGGACGTTCGAGGATGCGAATGCCAAGATTGACAATGATTTTGTGATGCAGAACTAAGTGAATGTATAGGGTGCTTTTGGCATAATGGGGTAAATACTTCAAGGGTAAATTAACGGGTATGTGCTACACATCTTGTAGTATTTACCCCGTTATTTTTACAATATCAACTACAACGCTTGTTCAATATTAATCCGAATGGAGGGATTAGTTATGGATAAGCGTTCTTTGTCGTCTGGAAGAGATACTCGCGGAAGAAAGAGGGCAATGCTTTCAGATGAAAGTGGCATTACAGATATTAAAAACTATTCAAAGGTCACAATTCATGACCAGTTTAAAAAGTTTCTTGATATCAAAAGATCAGAAGGAATTTCGGAGCGGCGCAAGAAGGATTTGCTAAATGACAAAGGATACTTTGTGAATTTCCTGAAGTCCAAAGGATATTCAGAACTCATGGAAGATGTTACTACAAGCATCATTCGAGAATGGTCAATTGAAATGCAGGAACAGTACGTAGTGTATCAAACGCATGTCCGTGGTGGTAAACGGAAAGGACTTGCTCCAGTCACGATTAATGGTCGAATAAAAACAATTAAGCATTTTTACAATGTACTAATGGAGAATGGACTTTGGGAGCGTAATGAAGCTGCACCTGTTAAATTGCTTAAGCAGCCTATTGATACAGTCGAAGGGCTTACTGAAGATCAGGTAAGGGCATTACTTAGAGCTTGCAAGAAAAGTACCTACACAGGGTTTAGGGATTTCACTTTAATTATGCTTGGTATTGATTGCGGATTACGGGCAGGAGAATTGGTGGCACTGAATGAAAAAAGCTTTGATTTTGAAATCGGAGTTGTCAAAGTAGATGATGAGATTGCAAAGAATGGAAAGGCGCGAATTGTTCCGGTTTCACGTAAGGTCTTAAACTTGATTCAAAAGCTTCTGACAGAAAACAAAATCAACTTTGGATCGGATCATGTATTCATGACTGCGTATGGTCAAACTATGACTACCAAAGGGATAGTACGTCAATTTGGGACGATTCGAAAAAATGCAGGATTGAATGGAGTCAAAGCATCTTGCCATGTATTGCGTCATACTTTTGCAAAGTTTTATATCCAAAATGGTGGAGATGCCTTTACCCTTCAAAAGCTACTGGGTCATTCCCGAATGGATATTGTCCGCATGTATATACAAATGAACGCAGTTGATATAGCCGAAGCCCATAGACGCTTCTCTCCAGCAAACAAATTTAGAGTGTGAACGTTATTAGCACCTTGGGATGCCTCAGGTGCTTTTTTTGATGTGACGGCATAAAGAGGTACTCATGTAGAGAAAACGCGTTAGGCGAGAAATTAGGAGGGTCAGAGCTTGGATTTACTCCATATGTAGCAGACATTAAAACTTAAGGTGGGAAATCAGATGGATGACACCAAATTTATACGAGGCTCTCAAGGGAAGGTGTACTATACCACACAGCAGTGGCTAACGAAAAAGGCAGAGGAGCGTATTCGAGGTGTGGTCAAAGACAGGTTAGCACCGCCCGGCATTCGCTGGAAATCGTTTGAGTAACACGTGGAATGGCTCGGTCGAAAGATACAAGGATGGAGAAATTAATATTACACGAGCTACAGTCAAAAGAGGTTAGCCAAGCTGGATTGGTATATTCTGTAGCAATCTACGCAGTGGTATGCTAAGAAGAGAAAACGGAGGAAATGGATGAGTTCATTCCCGGAGGTCAAGTGTATGGCTAATAAGTGTGGACTAAAACGTTTTTGTAATCTGCACGCCTATGAATGACAAACATCGAAAAGCCGTATGAGGGAAAACCTCACGTACGGTTTGATGAGGAGGGGCTGGGTCATACCAGTCCCTTACCCTAGTAAATAATGTATTTAGTATGAGGTACGTTAGTGTATTCTGTCTTTCTATTGACAGGTGCAAATTAAAATGATATAATATCTACATTAGGTCGATCAATAACCGCAAATTAAAATAATGATAGGTGATGTCAAAATGGAGAGTCACTACTTTAATCCAGAATATAAAATTGGCTTTTTAAGCGAATATCCCAAAAGGACTCAGACCACCTATAGTTACATTTTTCAAAAGAGCAAAGATTTAGAATTACAAAAGCAAAAAGATTTATGTGAATTTGATTTATCAGAATTTATCGACTTTTTTAAAATATTAGATATGAATTATAACTCTAGTGCTCAAAGTAGCGGTAGGATTGTGACTGCTTATGTGGATTGGACTATTAAAAATAAAATAAAAAGTACTAGTGATAACATTCTGAATAGAGTAGATACAAGATGGTTCCGAAATTTTGTGAATAAAGATGCAAAGATATTCTATACTAAGCAAGAAATTATTAATATTATTGAAAAATGTAAAAATCCTCAGGATGCTGTAATCATTAGCTTAATATTTGATGGTGTTCAGGGTAAAGCTGTTAGTGAACTTCGTAATCTTAAGGAAGCTGACGTGGATGATCTATCAGGTCAGGTAGCTTTAATTGACGAAGATGGCTCTACAAGAAAAACTTATGTAACTCAATTAAGTCTAGATTTGATTATGGCAGCGTATGAAGAACCTTATTATTATAAAAATAATGGTCAAATGGATGAAAACAGTAATGTAAGAACCTTTACAGAACTAGTTGGTGGTCTATATATTATTCGGAGTTCAAATACTGGTAAAATAAAAAATCTAGGTCCAGCAGATAAATTTGTAATTTATCGTAGGATTAGTACTATAGAAAAGGTGTTAGGATTAGAGAATTTTACCATAAAGAATATATCGCGTTCCGGGATGCTGAGCTTTGCAAATGACAAAATGAAACAAAAGAGAGTACCTATAAATTTATCTTTACTACTAGATATATGTAATATTTATAATGTGAAATCCTATAATTCTATTAAGGATTTTGTGACAGAAGATAATGTTTTTGATTTATATGGAGTGTGAGTGTAAATGAGGAATTAATCCTCATTTATTATATACAAGCGTAAATTAAAATAAAAGGAGATGTTGTTATGAGCTTTGTTGATGGTATGAAAACTGAGGAAAAAGAGGATTATATTATCCAAGAAAAAGAAGAAATGATTCACGGGATAATTACAACATTTGGTGCAGAATATTACTTAGAATTTAAGAAGGTTAAGTATATTGCTACATTGAACAGGTTGATTGACTTTCTTATGCTATTTACAGAATTCTATGATCCAGAAGAATTTGAAAAAACAGAAAGAAAAATAATTAAGTATAAAAAGAAAATCACAAAAATTGAAAATGAAATTCTTGAAAAGAAAGTTTTAAAAGCCGCTTTAGTAAATGGTTCTAGAGAAATTGGTTTAGATAGTGAAGAAGTAGCACAAATAAAACATGCTATTAAGTTAAAAAAATGACTTTCAAATTAATTATCAAGCGCAAATTAAAATAAATTACGGAGGTATTTTATATGAACAATATTACTCTTGATGGTGAACAGTACGTATCAAACGATATTGATGAAACACTATACGACTTTATTAAAAATGCTGTTGGAGAAGTACATCTGCAAATGGAAAAAGCAAAGGTAATGCATAAATTAAAATTAGTAATTGAATACCAACAGATGTTTATAAAAATGTTCGATCCTTCTGAGCTTGAAACAATAGAGAAAACTATAAAGAAATATAGAAAACGGATAAGTACTATAGATTCTCAAATTATTGACTATCATTTATTGAGGGGGATGAATTCTATTAATATTTTAGATTTAGACAAAACTAACTTTTTAGACATGATTAATACCATAGAAGAATGCATTGAATGTGAAACAACACCGATGACACTTGAACAAGTAAAGTCGGGATATAATTTAATTGAAATAAATGAAATAGATAGATGCGACAATCATAAGCTTAAAGCTCAATAATTCTTTAGTTAATTACAATATTTGACAAAAATACTTTTGTGTGGTATAATATAGTTATAAATGAAGCAAGAAGCACTTACGGAATAAGTGCTTCTTGTTATTAATTTCTAGGAGATGATCTCAATCTCCTTATTTGTGTTGCTAAGAAATGAAAGGAGATTGAAAGTGTCAGAAAGTGAAGAATTTAGAATTCTTAGATTGAAAAAAAGAATAACGTTAACAGATTTGGCTAAAGTCCTTAATTGCTCAATATGTCATATTAGTAACTACGAGAGTAGCAGGAGTGGTATGAGCTACAAAAAGGTCAAGAAGTACAGAAAATATATCCTAGAGAAATGAGTTGAAGAAATATGAGTTTATGTATTGCAGTAAATAACCCAGGTAACTACGTGATGATATTTGGAGATGGGCGGATCACAAGAGGGGATAAGATGGTCAGTGACAGTCATAAGAAGCTCACTACACTAAATAGCCATGTCTCCTTGTTTTGTTCAGGTGTGCAAGATTACTGTGAGGAGTTGCGATCAATTGTAACTAAGCAAGTGAGCGAATTAACTTCTATTGATCAAATCGCAAGTATCGTAATGAGTGAGTCGAGGAATGTACATCAACGTTTTCTAATTGACTATCCGACTTATTACGAAGTTAATTCAGGTGCGGCATGTCTGGCTACGGTTATTGCATTTTACGATGTATCAAAGAATGAAAGCGGTATGATTGAGTATTGTCACACGGATAACTTTGAACCACATATTACAATCGCTCCTATGATGACTGCAAGAGGCATTGCACAAGATATCGCTCTTGACTACCTACCTAAGCATTTCGATGCTTACAAGGCTATTGAAAGCGTTCTGGATACGTATATGGTTGTGATTAATCAAAACAACAAAGTTGGTGGCACAATTGATTATCATGTGATATCAAAATCTGGAGCTAAACAGTATGTAGTGGATGAAAAGGCATGAATATAATAATTAGACGTACTTTGAATTTAATCATATTATCTAATACAAAGTTACTGCTTGGCGAAAATGCCTTTATGGGACCCAATGCAAGAATAAGCTGGACTCAAGTAACTGAGCAACCTGTAATACCTGTACTTCCAGCTTATATAGCATCAACAAAAATAACCTCTACGACAATCGAGTCACCAAGCATTTTTGGTGGGACAATAGCAATAGGCAGTGGGAATAATGTGTTTAAAGCGGATTCTGAAGGTATTCATCTAGGCAATGCATCATTTGTCAACGCTCCTTTTAGGGTTTCAATGGATGGAAAGCTGACCGCTCTGGATGGAACATTTACAGGTACAATTACAGGTTCTACAATCACAGGTTCAACGATTAAAACTGCAACAACAAGTGCTGGTAATCTTGAACTGTCTGGTAGTGGGTTCATTGCTAGAAATACTCTAGGTGAAAAGAATGGAGTAGTCATTGATAATGGGAATTTCTCATCCGTTGATTTTTACTACAGAGACCAATATCGAGGTGGTATTGCTCAGACAGCGGGTAATTTAGCACTAACTACAACAATGGGACCAATTATTATTGAAGCAGCTCAAGCAAGCAGCACCATGTTCAGAGGAAAAGTAGATTTCACAAATGCAACAGTTACGGGAATTGTGGCTAAGTTTGGATGATTTATCAAATAAATGAGGAGAATATTAGTGAAAGCGTGTGGTAAATGCAATAGATATCTATCTTACGATAGTTTTTATAATCAGTGTAATACCAAGGATAAAAAATCGAATTACTGCAAGGAATGCAAGAGTGAGTGTTTTAAAGAGAGAACAGAAAGACTAAAACGAAATGATTTGGCGAAGTATCTTTTAGAAAAATCGTGCGAAGCAGCATTTGAAAGAGGGAAGTCCACATATACACGTGCTGGATATGAGAACGTTCGATGCAGCTTCGACAATGTAAGGAGCTTTTTTGAAGCATTCTGGGTTGATGATATATTCAGACATGAGTGGATTGTTCAAACAGATGTATATGTAGCGAATAATTGTATTTATAAGTATCGCCCAACATTGGACAGAATTGATCCTGAACGTGGTTATGAAAAAGGTAACATTAGAGTGTTGCCGCAATGGATAAACGCTTCTAAAGGGTATTCAAAACTGGCTAATTGATCTCGATTGAATTCAATAGACTGTTCATCATGTTTCCGCTAATCAAACGGAGGCTTATTTTGCGTGATCATATATGAAAGGAGATAAGATGTGTTTTCAGAAAATGAGTTTTATTATTGCTACAGCATGAAGTTATTCAAGTTCTTACGTATGGATAGAAATATAAGTTTTATTTGTTCAGGGCTTCATGAGAAGTCGATGCAGAAATTTTGGCAGTTCAAGCGAACTGAAGATTTGAATAAAGCTTTGTTGGATTTTAGTCAGCGCCATTATGAATCTAATAAACAATAAAAGATTATGGATACCAGTGTTAAATTATACACGTGTTAAATTATAAGGAGAAGTGATTACAATGTACAAAAAGCCAGAGACGAAGCAAGAAAAATATGTTGGGTTTCCAATGAAAATGAATGCTTACGCACATGAAAGCTTATTTATTGAGAAAAAAGACGAATACGCTTTCTTTCTTTATTTCATATTAGGGAAAATGTCACAAAATTATTGGGCATGGGGAAATTTTGAAACAACCGTTATAACACTTAGTAAACAATTACCGATTAAGAATAAAGAGACAGAAAACAGGAAAGAGATCAGACGTCTTTTGGCAGTTTTGAATGGTAGAGGATGGATTAAGATCACCTTTGACGATGATTCATTTGAATACGATACATTGCTAACTATTTATATGGTGGATTTGGAAAGTCCACTTGTTATGGATAGCGTAAGTAGTGACAATTATAAACATTTAGGGTATCAGAAAGTGACGCAAGAAATGTTTGATGCTTGTAAGGGCGATCCAAGACATTTTAGAGCAATGATCTACGCGGAATGGCGCATGTTTCGTAGTAAAGAAAATGAAGGCACATACCGTATATCCCTTGGTGAATGGGAAAAAACAATGAACATATCTCACGCCACAGCTGTAAAATTGATTAAGGAACTTGACGAGCTAAACATAGTGGATAAAAAAAGAGGTCTAATGTATCAAGATGTTTCTGGCAAGCCAAAACTTGAAACCAATCAGTACTTTGTTGTAAGCGAAGAGGAACGCCAAAAGCGCGAGGAAAATACTGATGCCAATGGAGAGCCGATGGCTAAAGAAGTGAATCGTTACTTGTCTACGGCAGAAGCAAATGAGTATGTTACAGATGAACGAGTTAAAGAAACAAACTTATTCAACCCCGACAGAAGCGTTTGGTTAAATGCTTACGATATGTATGTATTCCTTACTACAAAATGCGAAGCTACCTTAGCACACGTAAATAAGCGATTAGACGAAATGGATAAGTCAAGGGCAGGGACACGTAAAAGGCTAGAGGAATTAGGTTATAAGGAGAAGACGAAGCGTGACAATGAAACATCAGCTAAGATAGCAGTTGAAGAAATGAGTAATTATTATGTGGATTCTGAGAATACTATTTCAGAACAGGATTATGCTGCACGTTATGCACGTTCTAAGGCAAATAGAGAAGCTAAGGCTGCAGAAGTAAAGAAAAAAGAGCAAGATGAGCTTCGATTATCTTTAATAAACGAAGAAATAGCAAGTTAGTCAAGTAGAATTCCCACATAGTAGAGAACGACAGTGCTCTTTGACTACTGTAGGTTGTTATTTCAAAAGAAATGTCTGTTTGATGCTGTGCGCTTATTTGTTTGGATAGTAAGTATAATTTTGAGTCAAATCTGACAAAAATTTATTTTCAAAGTATAATTTCGTGTCAGATTTGACTTCTTTGTATACTCGGATAAGTTTAATTGTTGGTCAAGATTGACACTGATCTATACAGTATAAACAAAAGAACTAAGAGAAAGAAAAAAACCTACTATAAACCCCTTCGGGAAGGGAAGGGTAGGGTATTCTCGCTTACGCTCCCTGAAGGTCAAAACCCTAAAATCCTGTCGCTTCGCTCCTGTCATGCCGCAAGCGGCATTCCTGTAACATTAACTAATGAACGCACTATAATTCATTAATAGAATCAATTAGGTTGTTTCACTTCCTTTTTTAAAATGCCCTTTACTTGTCGATATTGAAATGTTCCGAACATAAAAGAAGCTACTGTTTTAGATGCATTCACCACTAGAATTGCATGATGTGCGTCAGGTTCGTATTTCCTTGAGTGAGAGTCACTTACTACATTACGTGTCGTACCTAATCCTTGAACTGTACTGGCTAGACCTGTTATTACTTGTTTTAAAGGTTCAACTATTTCTTGAATTATGCATGTCGTCATTTTTGCAGGCAATGGTAAGGTAAGAGATACATCCTCCATCCTTAGACAGTTGCTATATAAGAATTTATTTGATGGGGAGGACCAGGTTATGTACGGGAGGATTATTTAGATTGCGTATAATTTTGTGACCACTTTATAAAGAAACAATATATGTGTATGATTAGATTATATGACCATTTATTACATGAATATAGATATTTAAGTTTAATAACCAATCTAAAAGTTGCTTTGATTAAAAAAAAATATTAAACAGGTTTTTGAGAGATGGCTAAATGACGACTAGATACAATTAAAAGAATTCAATAGTTTAGAAGGAGATGCATATGGATAATTGCGAAAAGTATAGGAAAATAAGTATTCATTATTTGGGGATGATAGAAAGTATATTGAATAGCGAGAGCGAATTAATTGAAAACTGGATTATTGAGGATTGCATGGAATATGACAATGCCTTAACAAATAGGAAAATAAATCCTCCATGCATGGATTGTGCCAATTGTTTGGATTTTTCCTACTATAAAAAAATTCTATATGAATTTCTTCAAAGTGAAGAAAGTAAAAATGACTTAGAAATAAAGTTGCATTCTTGGAAGAAAGTAATTATAAATGACAAATTAATTAGTAACTATAAAGAGCAGACAGATCCCTATAAGTTTGCTCGAAAGTCATTTTCAATTAACAACAATGATGTTTATATTTACTTAGATACTAATATTTACAATAATTTTATCTCGAAAGATAATTCGTTTAAATGCTCAATAAAGACAAGTAAAGATAATATTCATGTACATTATATGTATAGTCCTTCCCATCTTGAAGAATTGTTAAGAATGAAAATTAATACACATCAAGAAAGCTTGTTAACTATGATTAGGGAGATTACCTCTGATTTAATTGTTTCTAGATTTGATGGTAAGAAATTAAGTTTGGCTTTTGAGAATCCTGAATATGGATTAGCTAGGATAAAGGGTGATGAATTTATTACTGAAGAATATGAGAACTATAAACTTTTACTTGCTGATGATCGAAGACTATTTTATCCTGAGCATACATCTCAAGAGTATAACAGAGAGCTTACTGTTAAAAAAATATTAGAAAATGAACATTTTAAATTACTCTGCTCGCGCTATCAAGGAATGGAATGGTTGGATTGGAAAAATGATTATAGCTCACTTAATAATGCTGTCAATTCTTTTTGTGAATTATTTGATAACCTATCTTTTAAAAGAAATAAAAACAATAGGACAATAAAAAGTAATACTCATGATATTGAACATGTTATTTATGCAGTGATGGCGAATTTTTTTGTTACTGATGATGGAAACCTAAGAGAGAGGGCTTCATTGATATACGAGTCATTAGGAATTGACACAAAAGTCTTATCACCTGTAGAATTATTGGAAAAATTAGGTGAATATCATTAGGGTTTTTTCAACTTAATGGTGAATGAATACTTTTGTAGTTTAGTATAAAAGAAAACGTTAAATAGACAAACATTATATTTGTATTAAATCAAATGATAGTTGTCTTAATATAGGTATGTTGATAAATATTTTAGGGGAGCCTGAGAAGTCATGCATTGAGAAGGATAAGAAAAGCCATGACCTTTGTTAATAAGGTCATGGCTTTTTATTCTACCACTATAATTTACTCTTTAAATCCTCATCCCCCTTAAAGAGATGATTTCGGATAGAGTTAAAGAATAGTGGTTGGGTATTTAGTTATTTCTTCCGTTTGATGCGTACTTTCATATCAAAATCAATATTCATAGTAGAAATACTTTTTAAAAGGTACAATAATATTGTTGAAACTAAAATAAATTGTGTAGTCATTTGTTTCCTCCTGCACTCTCAAGGGGGAGACAACCAACTATGCTATCCGATGATGTTTATCATAGCATAAGAATTGGTTTGTGAAAACTACGATTTCTCATAAAATATTGGAGGTTCAATAATGAGGAAACTAATTCAATTAGATAATGTATGGGAAAAAGAGTTAGATGAGTTATCCAATACGCATAAAGATAATCTCGCTAACTTCAGAAAGTTAATATCAGTACTGCACACAAGCGAAGTGTTAATTGATACATTTAATAAAAAGAAGATCAATCCATATGACCTTGATCAGCTTCAATTTATTATTTCATACTATTTTACCCATACATATCACCAATCGCTGGCTATTTATCACTTATCTAAATTAGGTTTGGGTTCTAGTGGACTTATTTTAGTAAGAGCAGTTATGGAGTCTTTAGTGAATATGAGTTATTTATGGCAAGTTAAAAAGATAAATGGAAATGATGAAGAACGGTTAGCTTGGATAGAGTATGTAAATGTATCTCGTCACAAAATGGATCAAGCATGGAAAAACATGCAAAGCCATAGGAGGAAGAACTCCAGAGCCTTAGCAGTTCCAGCGGAGATTTTTACTAACGAGAATTCATTTAGTTTTGAAGAAAAAGCTAAGGACTTTAAAAATAAATATCAGAGAACAGATTGGTCAAAATTAAAGAATGTAGAAATGAGAGCGAGAGCTGTTGATGATCTGCAGATCAGCATACTTCCAGGAATGGATTTAGAGGAAATGTACAATACAGTCTATCGTTGGAGTAGTGAGTATGTACATGGATTAAGTAGCTCATCTGAAATGTACATGACTGGTACTGAGAAAGAACTTTTGGTTCATTTTGGTGTTAGCAATAAAAATATTGATATAGTTCTTCCCTTGCTGACAAGAGTAATGACTTTTGTTGTTGTGATTGTAAATCATATTTTTAATTTAGATGTTAACATATCGGAGCAAATTATTACTGCTGGTTTTAATAATGATAAGAAGGAGAATAAAAATGAATAAATATGCCCAGTCAGCTATAAGAGCGGTAGGACTATGCAATGAGTTCAATATTTCTCCAATTGATGCTTGGAATCAAGCTACAATTGAAATATTTGGAGCGAACAGTTCTTCACAACGTAAAGATTGTCCTAGAAATGCTTTTTTGGGATTATGCGAAGAAGGGCTAGTCAGAGGTGTTCCTAGCGGAACTTACATTACTAGACCAAACAATAAGAACAAGGCATACGCTGTTGAAGCTGTAAAGCTGCTGAAAGTTAATCCAGAGTTAGCAAGTGATAGAAGTGTATTGTGGAAAGAATTGATTAAAGGTGATAAGAAGCATAACGAACAAATGCATGTTGTAATTGCGCTGTGGGAAAGTAAGTTGATCATGGTGGAGTGAAATATCGACTGTTCTCTTCAAATAATATATAGATTCTAAAAAAATTCCGGAGGGTGTTTTTGTGGATGAATCTCATGTAAATAGTCTCACTTATAAATTGATTACAAATAGTCATATGGAGTATACAAAAGAAGCGTTTGTAGAATTCGATACGGAAGAATTTTATCTGTCGATGAATAATGGACTGTTAATTTGTGAAATGAAAAAACATTATTCTCAAGTTCAAGATGCTAGAAATATTGTTGAAATTCTTTTAAAGACTTGGGAAATAGATGTAGCCTTGAAGCATGGACTTGGTGAACTGGATTTTTTGTTTTTATCTGCTGATGTCGTCTATAGTGATAAAAATAATATGGGAAGTATTGCTTTTAGTACAAAAGGTGAACTATCTGCTGAGATGACTATTGTGAGAGGAGCATATCCTACAATTCCCTCTGATTTTATTGCATCTCCTGATGCTGAATTACTTTGGACTAGATATAAAATGTATATGCAAGGTAGGGACCAGTTGCTTAGTATGGCATACTTTTGTTTGAGTTACATTGAGGGACTGGCAGGGGGGCGAGGACATGCCTCAAATAAATTCGGAATAAACAGAGATGATCTAGATAGTTTAGGAGAATTGACTTCGGCGAGAGGCGATAAGTTAACTGCTAGAAAAGGAGTAAGGAATAATTTTGTGCCTCTAACGGATGAGGATACGTTATGGGTTGAAAGTTTTGTGAAATTACTAATTCGTCGTATTGGCGAACATGCTGCGGAATCATCAATTGCGACAGATTAACCACCTGGTTTACGAATAGATGGTATAACCTCATGTGTAATCCATTTTTTAAAATCCTTAGCTTCTTTCTTGCGACTACCCATAATAATAGAATAAAGTCCATATTCATTGATGACATTTACTTCACTAAATAAGCCCCCTAGATTGAATCTAGTCACCTCATCTTCTTCTAATCTCTTGATAACATCTGTGGTATTGCTGATTTCTAAGACATCACATACATCTTTTGCAACAAACCATGGTTCATTCAATTAGTAATCGAGCAACAAGGTAAAGCAGTGACAGATAGTTTGAAGATAGCGGAAGTGTTTGGGAAGAGACACGCAAACGTATTGCGTGATATCAAATCCCTTGATTGTAGTGAAGCATTTAACGAACTCAATTTTGAGTTGGTTAACTATTTAGATGAAAAAGGCGAACTTAGACCAAAGTACTTCATCACACAAGATGGATTTACTTTTCTTGCTATGGGTTACAATGGAAAAGACGCTGCCATGTTTAAAGAGAGTTATATCAGAGAGTTCAATCATATGCGTGATCAACTTGCACAACGTAGTCCCGCTAATGATTACTTGAATATGTCGGATGAAGATAGGGCAATTGCATATTTCATGAAGGTGAAGGCTGAGAAAGCCCAATACCTAATATTGGTATATGGGCTTTCATCATATTAATATATTTATTTTTACTCATCCACGAACTTCTAATCTTTAGAAGGATACGTGGATGAGGTTAATAGTGGTGTGACAATTTATTGGTTTTGATAAAGATGTTGAATTTATTTATTTGTGTTGAGTAAATATTTTATCTTGAGGGTTTTTTTCCTTTAAGAATCGATAATATTATGATTACTGTTACTGATATTGCTATTAAATGTAAAATTGGCAGGTTAACATAAACAATAAATGGATCTTTACTCATGGTTTTATTCTCCTTTTAATGAATTTGAAAAAAGAAATTAAAACCACTATCAACCTTGCTTCATCCAAATAAATCATATCATTTCAAAATAAAAATTACAATAATATATAAAAAAACCAATTAAAAGAAAATTATCTACTTGAATTATTATTTTTATTCATTAAATTGATTTTTAATTGTCTATGTTGATCATAAGGCTTATCTTACAGGTATTAACCAAAATATCTCAAGCTGGAGTTTAATAAGAGATTGCAGATGAATTGCTGAGTTTGTTGCTTGATTTGAAACAAACGCAATTTTACGTTGGTTGATTACTCTGTTGGAGAGTTCATACTAAAATGTGGTTAGCCTAATATCAAATGAATTTTTGAATAGCCCATAACATACTTTGTGGTATGATATGGGCTATTTGTTGTTTGTTCTATAATTTAAACAATCCGCTTTCCACAATGTCATATCCAGGCTCGATCCATTTAAAAAGTCCATCTTCGCATTCAATTATCTCCGGTATATCACAATCACTTGCACCTGCCCACCATAATACTTCATCACTATTAGCTAAACGATAGTTGGGATGTTGTAGTGCTTCCTTCTTATCGAATGTGATGTTTAGACGTTTGGATGTTACCCATACTTCGTTATGGAGAATGAGCCTCTCTGGACCATCATAGGCATATGCAGTAGTGGTAGTTGTTAGCTTAAGCGTCATGTTCAACTTTGTTTCGTTATTAATCAATTTCATACCCTCTATTCTTATTGTGTACTCCCGGTAAAGACATTTATTTAACTGTATTTTGATTAAATGTTATTTAATGTGTATACTGGGGCTGTCCAGCAGCGTATACCGCTAAAGGTGTAAAGTCAACAATAATTTTATGGAGGTATTCAGGTGAAAAAAATCAATATTAAGCTTAAAAAAATACTGAATGACAGAAAGATGACTCAAATGGAATTATCGAAAATGTCCAATGTAACACAGGCTAAGATATCTAACCTATGCAACAATAAATTGAAGGAGTTGAATATCGGAATCTTGGAACGTCTAGCGGCTGCCTTGGGAATTAATGATATCTCGGTGTTGATGCAGTTAGAGAATGTTGAAGAGGAGAAGGAGATGCGTAAGTGAGGTGGGAAGTTGGGAAGGTATAAGATGTGTTCAAGAACCAGACAGTGTTATATTGAACCGTTAAAGAAAGTAGAGGAATCATAAATCAAAGCGTATTGATTTTTTTAAAAAAATTACATAATATGTATAATCTAAAATTCCTAAATAAAAGCACGGAAATACCGTAAATAAGTAATGTTTTATGTTGTTACCTCGACATGTCGTGGAACGCTAATTCCACGACATACCGGGGGGTAGGTTATAACACGGAAAAAAGTCTTTTTTTCTCAGTATAGGGTGGGCACTACAATCCGGCTCGGCTTCAAATATGTGAAGCTATTGTAACAATAACTTCACATTTCCTTTCCTCGGATTTAACACTCGAATTTCACAACAATTTAATCCTCCACACTGTATCCTTTAACGTTCTTGCTAAAATGCGTTAACGGTAGATATGTTGTACTTATTGAGATATGGAAGTATCGTTACTCCTGATAATGTCGGAGTTTGAGGGAATTTCAGTGTATTATTCCAATTAATACAATGTGTTTACCGTTAAATGAACATAAAGAGCATCCTCCAACTATTGTATAGGTTTGAACAACTGAATCGATGCAATTTTCCATGGAATAGATCCAGCAAAGAATAAGGGATTAGGAGGTGCGCAGCCATAGATAAAATTCGAGTTTTATCTACATTATCAGACGTGATATAGTGAGAAAAGCATTATTGACTGATTGCTAAAAAGGGTTTTCCACTATTTTGTTGAATAATTAAATTTATGAGAAAACAATTTGAGGTGGGTCATGGAAGCTAATCCTAGTTCGTATGCTTACGCAGGTGTCAAGTTTATTGAATATACTAATCTTAAAGATTTTAAACGCTTAATAAAAAAAGAACTTGAGTATGAGAGTGAAGAGGATAATTTTGCAGATTTTTATACTGCTCTTGTAGAAGAATTTGGAAATAGCAGAGAGAGTATGAGAGTAATAAATAGAATTTTTTTCGAGCAAATAATATATGGGAGATTAACGAATATTTACTTATATAAATTAAATACTTCAAAATTGTCAACAAGTATTTTTTACAAGAGAGTTTCAAATGTAATCAATGAATTTAAATTGAATTTATCAAATTCTATATATCCTTATTTATCCAATAAAGGATTTTATTTAATGGATAATATTAATGTTAGTAAGGATGGCGCTGATTTTATAGCTGGTTATGATTGTGTTGAAAACGATGGGTATATCTCTTCTGCAAGATTTTTGTTTGGTAGAAATGTATATAGAAAGCAATACAAAAAAGAAATGAAGAATGAATTTTTATTGGGTGCGGTTGAAATTGATTTTATTAATCAAACATTTATCATATATACAAAATATACAGCAGGACTTTCGTCAGGTGAAGAGGTAGAGGGGAAAGGTGAACAAGATGAATATTCTATAGGTATGTATTATCAATTCTTGAAAAACAAAATTTGTGGTTTTATGGGTATCTCTTTGGAAGAGATTTCGATTGAAGATGATCAAAAAGGCATGTATAAATTCTGCAAAGAATTATTTGATAAATTGCTTGAGGAGCCAAAGAAACTGGTAGTTGAAAATACAAATGATTTAATAAAAAAGAAAGTGAAGCAATTAATAAAAAAGGTAGGTGAGTTGGGTAACAAACCAACGCGAAATGAAGCTGAAAACTTAGAAAAAAAACTTGGAGCACTTTTATTAGGTGTTTATGTAAGTAGTAATATGGACGAAAATTCATTAAGAACTAAAGCGAGGGAATTATCATTAATTGGTTATCCCACGAAAATTCATTATAAAAATTCTCGTACAAATAGAAGTTCAACTGGCACCACAACTGCTACAAAACCTATAGCAAGTTCAGATACTTTATATAGTTTGCTAACAGATTTTGAAAGTACAAAAAAATTGGAAAAATGGTCTATGTCTTGGTTCTATGATCTTGATGATAGTGAAGATGATGACGTTATACAGACAACCATAGAGGCAAAGAAAAGTGCCTTTAAAATAACTCTAATAGCCACAAGACATCATAATAAGGAGATTCTCCATCATGTCATTAGAAATATTAATAGATACCGTTAAAAATGAAACAGAGGAATCTGAAGAAAAAATTCAATCTTCTATTTTGAATCTTATTGAGAAATTTGGTACTAATCACTTTAATGATGATGACATTCAGGTAAACGTTTCTAATCTAGAAATACTGTTATGCGAGAAATTACATGAGGCGGGTCTATTAAATATAGTATTTCAGTATCATTGCCACGAAAATGCTGGAGACGAAGAAACGAAAAATTTATCTGATAAATGTTCTTACTGCATGAAAATACTTCATGATGGAGCCAGAGATCATGAAATCAATAGAGTATATAATTTCAGCAGAGGACACTATGATAAAATAGTTTCTTATATCTCGATGAAAGATGAACAAAAGTATTTTATGCCTGAACTTCAAAGGAATTTTGAAAACTTAAAAAAAGATATAGATACCATTATCCCATTCTTAGGTGCTGGAGTTTCTATTCCATTAGGGTTGCCTAATTGGGAAAATTTACTTAAGAATTTTTATGAGTATTTTCCTAAAGAACATTTAAAAGAAGTATATAGAGATTTTATTGATGAGGGGGATTTTTTTGGAGCGTTAGATTATTTGATGGATAAATCGCAATACATTTCAAATGAAGACCAACTTAAAGAAGAGATAATCAGGATAATGGCTACAGCAAATTATAATTTAGAAGATGAAAAACATAATTTTTTTGATTTTGTAGAGTTGAAATCAGACTATTATATTACAACTAATTATGATTTGGCTATGGAACGATACTTGACATTAGCGGGCGACTATAATTCTCCAATTTGTATGGATGAAATAGGAAGCCTGCGGAATATGTCTACCACTGGTAATAGCATTATTCATTTACATGGGCATATTAATCGCAAATCTGCCATGATAGTCACAAATAGGGACTATAATAAACTATATACCAAAAAAGGAACTATGATGCAGTTATCGGCAATCCTAGGTACTAGACCTTTATTATTTTTGGGTTTCTCATTCAAAGACAAATTTTTTGTTAAAATGTATGAGAAATTGATAAGTATCCTAAAAACAGACCATTATATAGTGTTATTTAACCCTGAGTTATCCGAAATAAAAGAATTAAATATGAAAAACGTAAAGGTTATTGGTTTGAACGTCACTGACGGAAATCATGCAAAAGCGATTAAAACATTAATAAATTTCTTAAATCAAAATAATTAATATAAATTGTTTAACGAATAAAACAAAAGAACACTTCTCAATCATGTGAAGTGTTCTTTTGTTTTTAATCTTCGCTGAGGCTTTAATACTTACTTTCGTATCTACAGCCATTCTAGGCTCTACAACGAGTGGTGTCAAAAGAAGTGGTGCGAGTCATTATAAGCAAATAGGAAAGTTGCACACTTTTAACGATTACTCTGATTTTCAAATTCAAGCTCAACCAATTTCACTAAATCGGAGGGCTTTATACCTAAACCTCTAGCAATATCAAATAAACTGGTCAGGGTAGGTTGATACTTTCCGTTCTCTAACTCAGATATGTAAGTGCGTTCTAATGTGCTTTCAGCAGCAAGTTGTGCTTGAGTAATATTTTTGTTAATACGAATACTTTTAACTACTTTTCCGAAAATGGATTCAAGTGTCAAAGGAAGGACTCCTTTTACACTTATTATCTGTAATGTAGGATATCGAATGGTCGGCTATACTCCACATAATGGTTTATAATTACATATCTAAATGGTATTATTGGATGTGAGAGCCTTAGAAGGCTCCATCAAAATACTAATGGGGGACAATATGAAGAAGATACTATTACCAATTTTGTTAATTATGCAAATATTACTCGCTTGCAGTAACAATGACAATAACAATATTGCCATCAAAAGCAAGAGTGTAGAAAGACCATTGGAGATTGAGCAGGTAACGTGGGAAGCATCTATACAATTGGCTATAAGTGCTAATGAATATAAGGGGGGAATAAGCGAAATAGACATAATTGGGTTGAAAACCACTGCGGAATCTCTAAAAGGATTTGTTAAACAAACTGATGCAGAGCAAAAACTTATCAACGCTGTCGATCAAATGGTCAATGGTAAATATCAATCAATTATGGGCAGTGGTAAAGAGATTCAAAATAAAGGTGTGAAGGATTTTGAAGTTGGCAGAGAAAATGTTGTCAGTATTGTAGGAGAAGATGCTTTAAATCCAGGCAACCTTAGGAAAGATTTTATTAAAGATTTAGGAAAAGAATTAAAGGACCCTAAGAAGATTTCATACATAGATGATTACATGAAGGAGAATAGACTCAAGGCAAGAGACGTACAATTTGACATGGAGAACAATTTGGACAAAAACTTTGTTGTTGAGGGAACAGCGACTCTTGATGACTATTATAATTATGGTTTTGGTAATGAAATTGAAGATATCTACTTCTGTGCAAGGGTGGTCCCAGATGATGGATCAGATAGCTGGTACTTGTATTTCGAAAGAAGGAGCTTCAAGGACTTATTCGAAGCTTTAAAGTCTGGAAGTATCTACGTGTCTGCAACATCGGAAATTCCAAGTTATAAGTATGTAAAAGGTCAAGGTAACATGGCTCAAGTTCGAGAGGTTGAATTTAAATAATTTAATGCATCAACACGTAAAGGCACTGATAAATTGAAAATAATTATTAGAGGTGAAAGCATGAAAAAGTTTATTAGCGGATTTTTATGTGGTGCTGTACTCTTTGGGGTAACTTCTGCTTATGGTGCAGAAGCGTATCAAAAGGTTCAAAGTTTACTTAGAAATGATGTGAAGGTATATTCAGGTGGAGCGAAAGTTGTCTTGTCTAAACCTGCGTTGTCTTATAACGGAAGTATTTATTTATCTGTGAGAGACGTTTCAAATATTATGAATAAAGATGTATTGTGGCGACCAACCAATCAGAGTGTAGAGATATTTGATAAAAAAACCACACAAGTAAATGTCTCGCAACCTAAAGATGAAATGAAAGTGACAGTGAAACCTTTGAAAGAATTAACGCAAGTATTTAGAATTGACAATGAGGTATACAAGTTTGGATCTGATGCTTCTATAGTATATGAGGATAATAACGGTTTGTTTTATGTGGATTCTGTGAGTGCGATTAGTACCATAGTAAGGCTATTGGCTATAGCGTATGATAATTATGCTTTAAATACCAGTGATAATCCGTTTGTTAAAGGTGAGATAGAAGCTGACATGCGAAGTGTAGATAATTATTTCAAAATGGAATCAAATTATGTGAGTATTAACACCAACTATAGGACTTACACGTTGTATAACTCAGACAAGAGTAAGCAATATGTAATATCGGATAACCCTAATGATCTTCAAGGGATAGTAACAATTGAGGGTAAAAAATTAGTTCCATTAGCTTCAGTGTTTTCGACATTAGGTGTCGATTTGCAGATGGAGAAAGATAACACAAACCACTTATTGGTATTTTCATTTCAAAAATAATATTTCTAATCTGAGGGCTATGGAACCACTCCATGGCTCTTTTGTTTTGAAGTGAGGTAGGTTGTTTATCATATAGGGAAATAACGCCCCACTTTAATTGAGTGTGTAACAACATGGATAAAAATGAATGCTTTATATCGGCTCATTAACTCAGCCTGGATAAATTATACTCATTGATGTACAATAACCTCAAACAAGCTTGTAGTTGCTACACTTGACGGTATTTACCCTACCTCAAAATCATTATTTTACCGCTAAAGCCTTTTAAAATAAGGTTTTTTTGCTCGGAGGCATAAACAATCACATGCCTCAGTCTCGGCGGGCGCGACCTACAAGGTCAACATTGAGTCGATCACCCAGCTCATCCGCGAAGCTGGCAAGATTCCGGCGCAGCGCAACACGCGTTATGACATTCTGCGCACATTCGAGGACGCGAGTGCGAAGATTGATAATGATTTTATTATGCAGAACTAAGTGAATGTATAGGGTGCATTTGGCATAATAGGGTAAATACATCAAGGGTAAAATAGCGGGTATGTGCTACACATTATGTAGTATTTACCCGCTATTTTCACATGAAATGAGAAAAGGCAACCCATTTAAGGGGCTGCCGTTTTTTGCAATTACTATTGTTTCTACCAAGTAATCCAACCGCTGGTTCGTTGATATTTGCGTAGAAGATCGTATTGTTCACTACGCATTAAACATTTCATTTGTGTTCTGTATTTTTGATAATCATATTTTCTAGCTGATTTACATTCTTTGTTGAAATGAACACTTTTGACTCCTTTGCGATGATCCTTTAGCTTTTCTGTCCTAGGGTCTTTGTACTTTTTTATGTACTTCCAATAATCCTGATTCTGGTTGTCCCACGACTGAATTTTTGCCTGCTTAAACAACTTCATCCCCGTCGCGTCGGGTTAGATTATAGCTATGTCAGCCATTACCACGACACAACTAATAGAAGAAGACCTTTGGATTAAACATGTGCTCACCTCATTTTAGAAGTTATCCTTATTTTATCATAATTATTACTATTCATAGTACATTCAGGAGTGCGTATGAGAGAGGGGAAATCATAATGGGCAAGTACGGTTTGGCGGCTGTAGAGGCAGTATCTTTAATAATGGACAAACCTGATTGTACACCTTTAAAAGGATGGAATCAGTCTACGAGTGAGATTTACGGAGAAAACACGAATTCTCAGCGTAAAGGTTGCCCGAAAAATGCTTTTCTTGGTTTATGTGAGGCTGGGTTAATCACGGGTATCTCCAAAGGAAATTATGCTTATAAATCGCATAGTTTAAACAAAATGTATGCGCTTGAAGCAGTAAGGTTATTAAGGAAGAATTCAGTGTTAGCCAATGATAAAAACAGATTATGGAAAGAGGTAATGAAAGGTCAGGGGAAATCCCATAATTCGCAGATGGATGTTGTACTAGCTTTATGGAACAAGGGACTTATTGTACAAGAGGAACGTCAAGAATGAATAAAACCCTATTCATATTATTTGTTGTGGTCCTTAGTTTGTTAGCTGCAAATCATCCAAAGAGTTTTTCTCCAACTGATGATGATGATTACACAGACACAGACATCATTGATACTTTTATTTATAAATCTGAAAGCAGTGATAATTAAATTAAAACAGACTATAACACTCTAAGCCAATTCAAGAACGGTTCTGCCCATTGGAATCTTCTTGAATTGGCTTTTTTTGCGGTTTTGTTCACCGGATTGTGGTTTTCTATCGTTATATTTTACAAAAAACGCTGAAATAATGTGAGATTTTACACAACAATTCATAAGAGTTAATGGAATTTGATAGATTCATAGGGAAGGCTATGATACAATTTTTCGGACAGTGGTAGAATAATATAGCAATCACAGGGAGGAAGTTAGATTTATGGGAGAGAGAAGATGGAACAAGCCGATAGCTTCTTTATTGGCTACCACAGTTCTGGCAGCACAGATGCTGGGCGGAGTATTCAATGTTCCTGTGCTGGCGGCAGGAAAGGCGGAGGCTTCTCCGGTGATTAATCCGGGAACCATTAATTTACGCTTGATGAGCACGACTGATGTTCATACGAACGTATATGGATGGGACTATTTCAAGGGTGCCGCCTCCGCGACTGTAGGTCTGGACCGTACTTCAACCTTAGTAAAGGCTGCACGCAATGACGCAGAGGGGAAATACAACCTTTTGCTGGATAATGGCGATTTAATTCAAGGAACACCGCTGGGAACGTATATGGCCCAAGTGTCTGATTTCAGGACTAGCGAAGACCAGATTCATCCGATCATCGCAGCTATGAACCTCATGGGTTATGATGCAGCAACCTTCGGCAATCATGAGTTCAATTATGGTTTGGATTATCTGGACCGGACAGTTAAAGGCAATGTAAGCAGCGCAACTTATAAGGAGTCTACGGGAGCGAAGTTCCCTTATGTGAATGCAAATATTTATAATGTGTCCGATAATAATAATACATTTGAACCTTATAAAATCATCGATAAAGAGGTAAAGGACAGCAACGGCAACACCGTTACCATTAGAGTCGGCCTCCTGGGTCTGGTTACTCCGCAAATCATGGAGTGGGACAAGGTAAACCTGGAGAAAAACGTTATTGCCAAAGATATTGTGGAAACGGCGAAGAAGTTTGTTCCTGAAATGAAGACGGCTGGTGCGGACGTTATCGTCGCCATGACTCATTCCGGGTTCGACGCTGCTGCTGCAGAAGGAACTGGAGCAGAGAATGTTATTAACCTGCTGAGCAAGGTACCTGGCATCGATGCCATTACCTTCTCGCATACCCACAAGGTATTCCCGACGAACGGGGATGACAGCAAGCTGGATGCTTCCTTCAAAGATCCATCCACCAAGCTCCCTTACAATAATGATGTAGCCAAGGTAGACAACCTCAACGGCCATATTAATGGCACTCCGGCAGTACAAGCGGGCTATGGCGGAGGTTACCTGGGCCTTATCGATCTGAAAATCGCCCAGAACAGCAGCGGCAAATGGGCAGTAGACAAAGCAGCTTCCAAGGCTTCTACGCGCTCTATTGCTGGCGCTGCCGTTGACACCGCTATCGATGATCTTGCCGGAGCGGCACATCAAGCTACGATTGATTACGTGAATCAGCCGCTTGGTGTAACTTCTGCGCCGATGAACAGCTATTTTGCTATGGTACAGGATGATCCGACAGTCCAGCTCGTAACCTATGCCCAGCAGCAGTATGTATCTAACTTAATTCATACGAACGAGAATCTGGCCGGCTACAGAAACTTGCCGATCCTGAGCGTTGGTGCACCGTTCAAGGCTGGACGCAACGGCCCTGAAGAGTATACAGATATCAAGAAGGGCGACCTTACAATAGCCAGTGCAAGCGATCTGTATCTGTATGACAATACGCTTAAGGCGATTGTAGTGAAAGGTTCGACCGTCAAAGAATGGGTAGAGATGAGTGCAGGAGCGTTCAACCGCATCAAGCCGTCCATCTCTACACCGCAATCTCTGTTAAATTCAGCATTTGCTGTGTACAATTTCGATGTGATTGACGGCATCCAATATACGCTTGATGTCACCCGCAATGCCAAGTACAAGCCTGATGGAAGCATCAACGATAAATCCTCCAGCCGGGTAACCTCCATCACCTATGGCGATAAGCCACTGGTCATGGATCAGGACTTCGTGGTCGTTACCAACAACTACCGTGCAAGCGGCGGGGGTAACTTCCCAGGTGTCAAAGAAGCGAAAATGATTATTGATTCCCAAATGGAGAACCGCCAGGTGCTGATGGATTACATCAAGGAAGCGGGGACCGTTGATCCTACCGCAGACAACAACTGGTCGATTGCTCCTATCGAAGGGAATGTCACTGTAACGTTCCCGTCTTCACCTAGAGCAGCAGCGGTCGCTCCTGCCAACATTACGGCTACAGGTACTACAGATGTAAGAGGCTTTGAGATCTACAACCTTAACTTGAAAAAAGCTCCTCCAACCCCAACGGGAGATGTTGAAGTCCATCTGCTGGGCATTAATGACTTCCACGGCCAACTGGACACTACCTCGGTGGTGAATGGTGAAGCTGTAGGCACAGCGGCTACACTTGCTGCTTATTTGAAGGAAGCCCGTGCCAAATATGAGCATTCGCTGCTGTTCCACAACGGCGACTCTGTGGGCGCATCCGCTCCGGTATCTTCGCTGGAACGGGACAAGCCTACGATGGAATGGATGAACCTCATGAAGTTCGACGTCGGCACCCTGGGGAACCATGAGTTTGACCAAGGTGTTGAGGCGATGAAGGCTCAAATCTATGGCGGCAAGGACCCTAAGAACGAGAAGGTCGACCATAATGGCGCAGATTTCGATTATATCAATGCCAACGCAGTAGACAGCACCACCGGCAAACCTATTATCACCCCTTATGTTGTAAAAGAAGTTGGCGGCGTGAAAATCGGCTTCATCGGAGTTGTGACCAAAGCAACGCCAAGCAAAGTATCGCCAGCCGGTACAGCTGGTGTGAAATTCCTGAGTGCCGAGGAAGAGGTCGCGGCGATTGAGAAATATGCGGCCGAGCTGAATGCTCAAGGCGTCAAGACGATCGTGGTGCTTGCCCATGATCCGGCAACAACCAAGGTTGATCCGGTTACCAAAAAGAATGTATCCACCGGTGAAGCTGTAGATCTGGCTAATGCGCTTCCTGCCAATTCCCCGGTTGATGTGATCGTAGCCGGAGACAATCATGGCTATGCCAATGATACGGTGAACGGTAAGCTGATCGTTCAGGCTTACTCTTACGGAACGGCTTTTGAAGACATCAAGCTGGTGATTGACGGAGCTACAGGTACAGTGAAGAGTAAAACAGCTACTGTAACGAACACAGTTCAGAGTAAAATCGCACCGGATGCCGAAACTAAGGCATTGGTAGACTACTATCTGAATCTTCACCCTGAGCTGACTCAGCCCGTAGGAACTACTGACGGTACAATAACCCGTACCGATGCCTACACTAAGGAATCAGCATTGGGTAATCTGATTGCAGATGCAATGCGCAGCGCTGATTTCGAAGACGGTTCTACGGTTCCTGCTGATTTCGCCTTCATGAACCCGGGCGGTATCCGTGCGGATCTTCCGAAAGGTAATGTAGCGTTCGGAGATCTGGCGAAGATTCAGCCATTCGGCAACACACTTGTGAAGCTGACGCTGACTGGCCAGCAGATCAAGACTCTGCTGCAGCAGCAATGGGCGGTTAAGGCTGACGGCACCGCAGACACGAAGACCCTGCAAATCTCAGGTCTGAAATATACAGCCAACATGTATCTGCCGGTTGCAGAGCGTGTGGCTAACCTGACCAAGACAGACGGAACACCTATTGAAATGTCGAAGAGCTACACGGCTGTAGTCAATAATTTCATGGCTGCGGGCGGCGATAATTACAAGGTATTGACTGAGGCGAGCGCCTCGCTGGCCGGACCGATTGACCTGAATGTATTCTATGAATATATCGTCAAAACATTCAACGGCGGTGCGATCACTGCTGCCATTGAAGGCCGGATCACTAATGTGGAGAAAGACCCTGGAACAGCTACTCCAAGTCCTAGCTCTAATCCTGGTACTGGATATAACCCTGGACCGGTTGTAACAGCAACGCCTAAGCCGACAGCTGCGCCATCGGCTACGCCGGCAGCTTCTGCTACACCAGCTCCTGTGGCTACACCGGCACCTACAGCAACTCCTGTTGTAGCCTTCAAGGATCTGGGCAAGGTAGCCTGGGCCGCAGATGCCATTAATGCATTGGCAGCCAAAGGCATTATCAAAGGAATGGATGGCACAAACTTTGCACCAATGAAAAGTGTAACCCGCGCAGAATTCGTAACCATGCTGGTTCGTTCACTTGATTTGAGCAATTCGGCTTCACCTGCGAAATTCAGCGATGTGAAGCAGGGAGTCTGGTACTCCGATACGATTGCTGCGGCTGTGAATGCAGGTCTGGTCAAAGGCTCAGGCAACGGTAAGTTCGAGCCGGGCCGTGAGATTACCCGTGAGGAAATGGCGATTATGATCGCGAATGCCCTTAAGAGTCAGCTGCAGCCGGTAGACGCTGCAACGTTGAACAAATTCACGGATAAGGCCAAGATTGCTCCTTACGCCCAGCAGGCAGTGGCACAGCTGACTCAGATTGGTATCGTCAACGGAGTGGATGCCAAGCAGTTCGCACCGAAGAGTATGGCTAACCGTGCCCAGGCTGCGGTCATTATCTTCCGTATGCTGGAGAACAAAGCTTCATAATTTAAAGTTTCATCATCATGTGATCATGAAATGATAATCAATTAGAGGAAGGCCCGTGCTGAAATAGCGCGGGCCTTTTTTTGATTTACAATTGTATCCAAAAATGATATCATAATCATATCAAATACATATCTAATGGAGGCGGCTTTATGAAAGAGAAAATTTTGCATCCGGTCAGCGGTTTTTGGGTCATTGCTCTGATTGCCATTTGTATCGGCGGCGGGATTTATGGTGCGGTTCAGGAATATGTGGCATTGCCTGTTATCCTGTTCGTAGCGGCGTTCATTTTGAGCACCAGTATATCCGTGGTTCAGCCTAACAAGTCGGTGGTAGTGACTTTTTTCGGCCAATATGTGGGCACTATTGCAGCAAGCGGACTGTTCGCGGTCATTCCGTTCAGCATCCGTAAGACGGTATCTCTCCGGGTCCGCAACTTCAACAGCGTGAAGCTGAAGGTCAATGATGTGGAAGGTAATCCGATTGAGATTGCTGCGGTGATTGTGTTCAAGGTCATTAATTCCGCCAAAGCGCTGTTCGATGTAGATAAATATATGGCATTTGTGGAAATTCAGAGTGAGACAGCACTGCGTCATGTGGCGAGTAAGTACCCTTACGATAACTTCAATGAGACCGGCATGTCCCTGCGGGCCAATGCCGATGAAATTGCCAAAGAGCTTGCCGTAGAGCTGCAGGAACGCTTGTCCCTTTCAGGTGTAGAGGTCATTGAAGCCAGGCTGACCCACTTGGCTTACTCTACCGAGATTGCCAGCACGATGCTGCAGCGCCAGCAGGCTTCGGCCATTCTGTCCGCCCGCCAGATCATTGTGGAGGGGGCTGTCAGTATGGTCGATATGGCGATCCGTCAGCTTAAGGAGAGCGGTGTAGTTGAACTGGATGAAGAGCGCAAGGCAGCAATGATCAATAATCTGATGGTCGCGATTGTGTCTGAGCGCGGCGCGAGCCCGGTAATCAATGCCGGCTCGTTGTACTAAAGGCGGTAATATTATGGCGGCCAAAAAAAGCTTTCCGCTGCGGATCGATCCCGAGCTGCACGAAGCGCTGGAACGCTGGGCGGGAGAAGAGTTTCGCAGCGTAAACGGACATATCGAATATTTGCTGCGTGAGTCTTTGAAGCGTGCAGGCCGCTTGCCGGTTAAAAAACGCCGGGAAGAAGAATAATCTGCCCGGGGCGGCGGCCCTTCTGGCCTGAGGACAAGCGGCCGTTTTGCGCTTGACGGAAGATAAGCTGAGATTTATAATTGCCTTAATTCATGTTATCAGCGTTGACGAAGATATGAACCACTTGCTTTGGACCGTTTCAGAGAGAGGAAGCCTCAGGCTGCAACTTCCTCCGGTACCGGCTGTCGGTTTACCCCTTTGTAGCTGCGGTTATGAACTCCTGACGGCTTCCGTACTCCGGAACCTTAACGGATAGTAAGAACCGCCGGTTCATGGCCGTTATCCCCATGCTAACGAAGGATTATATTCTGCAGTGAAGCATAAGCAGCTGCTGCAAGGATAGATCGAATTTGGGTGGAATCACGGGTGCAATCACTCGTCCCTTTGCGGGACGGGTGTTTTTTGTGTGAAGAGTTCAAGGAAGTATAGCCCAACAAACCTTAGGAGGAAGTAATCATGTCAGTAAATATTAAGCTTCCGGACGGATCGGTCCGGGAATACGCAGACGGCAGCAGCATTGATGATGTAGCCGCCTCTATCAGCAGCGGACTGCGCAAGAACGCCGCAGCAGGCAAGCTCAACGGGATTGTCGTAGACCTGTCAACACCGCTGCAGGAAGGCGATCTGGTAGAGATCGTAACTCTTGATTCGCCGGAAGGTCTTGAAGTGATGCGCCACAGTACAGCCCACTTGATGGCGCAGGCGGTAAGACGCCTGTTCGGCACCAAGGAAGTGAAGCTTGGAGTCGGTCCTGTGATCGAAGACGGCTTCTATTATGATATGGACCTGGAGCATCCGCTCAATCCCGAGGATCTGCTGAAGATTGAGAAGGAAATGGACCGCATCGTCTCGGAGAATCTGCCGATTGTCCGGCATGAGGTCAGCCGGGGGGAAGCACTGGAGCGCTTCGGCGAGCTGGGTGATCCTTACAAGCTGGAGCTGATTGAAGCTCTGCCGGAAGACAGTGTCATCACGATCTATGAGCAGGGCGAATTCTTCGACCTCTGCCGTGGCCCGCATTTGCCGTCTACGGCCAAGATCAAGGTATTCAAGCTGATGAATGTGGCCGGGGCTTACTGGCGCGGGGACAGCAAGAATAAGATGCTGCAGCGTGTCTACGGCACAGCCTGGATCAAAAAGGCACAGCTGGATGAGCATCTGCGCCTGCTGGAGGAAGCGAAGAAGCGCGACCACCGGAAGCTGGGCAAGGAGCTGGAGATTTTCACCTTCAACCAGTTAGTTGGACAAGGCCTGCCGATCTGGCTGCCTAAGGGCGCGAAGCTGCGCAGTATTCTGGAGCGTTATATTGTCGATCTGGAAGCAAGCCTCGGATACCAGCATGTCTACACTCCTGTACTGGGGAACGTAGAGCTGTACAAGACTTCCGGGCACTGGGAGCACTATCAGGAAGATATGTTCCCTAAGATGACTATCGATAATGAAGAGTTCGTGCTGCGCCCGATGAACTGCCCGCACCATATGATGATCTACAAGAGCTCGATGCACAGCTACCGCGATCTGCCGATCCGTATTGCCGAGCTTGGAATTCAGCACCGTTATGAAATGTCAGGAGCCTTGACAGGTCTGCACCGTGTGCGTTCCATGACGCTGAATGACTCACATATCTTCTGCCGTCTGGATCAGATCAAGGGCGAGTTCATCCGCGTGCTGGAATTGATTAAGCAGGTATACAGCGACTTCGGGATTGAAGATTACCGGTTCCGCCTGTCCTATCGTGATCCTAAGGATACTGAGAAATATTATGCCAACGACGAGATGTGGGAGACTGCACAGCGTATGCTGCGTGAGGTAGTCGAAGAAGCCGGCCTGCCGTTCTACGAAGCCGAAGGCGAAGCAGCCTTCTATGGTCCGAAGCTAGATGTGCAGATTAAGACTGTACTCGGTAAAGAAGAGACACTCTCGACCGTACAGATTGACTTCCTGCTGCCGGAACGCTTTGAGCTGGAATATGTCGGCGACGACGGCCAGAAGCACCGTCCGGTTGTCCTGCACCGCGGGATTCTGGGAACGATGGAACGGTTCGTAGCCTTCCTGCTGGAGAACTTTGCCGGTTCACTGCCGCTCTGGCTGTCTCCACAGCAGGTGAAGATTATTCCTGTATCGTCAGCCTTCGACGAATATGCGAAGGAAGTGGAAGCGAAGCTGCTGCGCAGCGGCATCCGTGCGGAAGTGGATTTACGCAATGAGAAGATGGGCTACAAGATCCGTGAAGCTCAGCTTGAGAAGCTGCCGTACATGTTCGTGGTCGGCGAGAACGAGATGAATGTGGGCAGTGTAGCGATCCGTAAACGCGGTGAAGGGGATATCGGTGCCCAACCTCTGCAGGAAGCGATTGATTCACTTGCACAGGAAATTGCCGGACGTGTAATTTAATTCAGTCTGATTACTGAACCTCTGTTATAAGCCTCGTGAGACCGCTATGGCGCGGTGTCATGTATAAAGTTTTGTGAATCGGGAAACCCTCGTACTATGGGGAGGGTTTAACTAATGAACAAAATGGGCTTATACCAGAGGTTTTGGTGTCTTTTCGTCACGATCGTCCTTATGCTGACCGCTGCCGGGATCTTCCCGGATTACGCGCGCAAGTCAGCCCAGGCGAGAGGGATGGAGGACACTGCAGCGCAGCATGGAAGCAGCATACAGAAGCAGTCACCCGTTGATCGTCAGCAGGCAGGCTCAGCATCCCGTCTTGGAGGCTCTTCAAGAGCCGTACAGCCGGATGCTGCAGACAAAGCTGCTAAGCCAGAGGTACAGGCAGCTAAGCCTAAGAATGCTGTCAAAGCACCCGGCTCGGTACCGGTAGCCGCTCCGGCTCCAGAGCAGATTATCACCTCGCTGAAAGTAATGGCGACCGGCTATACAGCCGGATACGAATCCACCGGCAAGACCGCTAAGCATCCGGAGTACGGGATTACGTATTCAGGAGTGAAGGTACGGCGGGACAAGAATGCGGTATCCACGATTGCAGCGGACCCGAAGGTGCTGCCGCTGGGAAGTATTTTATATATACCGGGTTATGGATATGGAATTGTGGCCGATACCGGATCGGCAATCAAAGGGCGCAAGATCGATCTCTACTTCAGCACCACCAAGCAGGTCTACAAGGAATGGGGCAAGAAGTCGGTTGTGGTTCAAGTGATCAAACGCGGCGACGGCAAATGCACGGAAAGTATGCTGAAGAGCCTTGGCCATGCCATACAGACTTATAATGCAGTTCCGCAATATTTGCTGGAAGAAGCTATTTAACGGATGCTTTCGCTGGACAATCCGGGAGTTTGAATTTATTTTCACGTGAGCATGCATAATACAGCGGGCTGCTTCCCATAATATCGACTGGGGCAAATACTTGCTTCTTCCGATACAATAGGGAGGTGATTCTCGTGGCTAATTCCAAGAAACCAAAGGTACAAGAAAACTTCAAAACACCAAATGAAAAATACAATGCAGAGTTCGCTGTTGAAAATGACGGTGCAACTAAGCAAAGCAGCTCTTCTATGACCAAACCGGCTCAGAAACCGCAGCAGTAATGCTGGGTTCCCGGTAAGCTCCTGAAGCAACAAGCTGTCCTGCCATGTCCGGATTACGGGCTGGAGGGCAGCTTTTTTATGCGTTTATAATTTAACTTATTATTCCAGCTATCTCGGTCTGGAGACTGAGATGCGGTTCCTTCTTACGCCGCTGTTCTCCGCCGCATTCTTCCTGTAGACTAAGGCTATAAGTGTTTACTAAGGAAGAGTTGTATTTACGACAAGGAGGATGACATTATGAAACGAAGGTTCACCAGCCAGGTACTCGGAGGCCTGCTCCTCATCGGTCTTGGAGGAATGTTTCTGCTCCGGCAGATGGGCTATACGGATTTCAGTCTGGGTTCACTGATCTCCACCTATTGGCCGGTTATTCTGATCGTGATGGGCGTACAACGGTTTTTGGCCCCGGATGAGGAGCGTTCAAGATTCTCTGCAACACTCGGCGGATTTATATATCTGGCGATCGGTGTATTTTTCCTGGGACGGAATTTAGACTGGTTCTACTATTCGGCAAGCGACTTCTTCAAAATGCTGATTCCGGTCATGCTGATCGGCGGCGGATTATCCGTCATCTTCAGACCGCGGCCGGGTACTCCGCCAATACCTCCGGCACCGCCTTCACCGTCCGGCTACTACCCGCCTGGACCCGGTAAGAGTCCGCTGGATACAGCGCCGCCCGCTCCGCTCGAATCTACGCTCGATCAGCAGTTCGAGCAGAAATTCGGCAAGCCGGCAGGCAGCGTGGACCGGAACTGGAATGATTATCTGCATAAGAATGAGGAAGACGTAGACGGTAACCCGCTGCATGCCTCGGCAGATACCCGCTGGCAGGAGAAGCAGGAGCGTCAGGAGCGCAGACGCCAGGAGCGTCAGGAACGGCATGCCCGCCGTCATGGCGAATGGCATGAGGAGTTCCAGGATTCCGGGAATGATAAGGATGCGACGAACCGTTCAGCTTTTATCGGCGATGTGCATATGGGCAAGGAGCATTTTCAACTGAAGCGGACCAACATTTCGCAGTTCATCGGGGATACGGTGCTGGATCTGACCAATGCGCAGATTCCTTACGGCGAGACCAAGATTAATATCTCTGCTTTTGTCGGCGACATTAAGGTATACATTCCGGACGATATGGATCTGGGTGTGGCTGTGACCGGCAGCTCGTTCATCGGTGATATGCAGGTGCTTGAGCAGTCGCGCAGCGGGTTCATGAGCAATGTGCAGTGCAAGACGCCGTATTACAAGGAATCGGGCAAAAAGGTCCGTATCAACGTTAGCTGCTTCATCGGTGACGTTAAAGTTAAAACGGTGGGTTAAATGGGGATCTTCAGTAATACCAAGTGGATGCTGCTGGTGTATTTCCTGCTTAGCGGCGGGGTGACAGCGGGACTGATGTATGCGGGGACATGCCTGGGCTATATTCAGGTGGTGGATACCCGGATGTGGATCTACCTGTGTCTGGGCATTGTACTGTTCACAGTTATCATCGGCTACATCGCCGGTCAGCGGATTCAGCGGCGGATCGATCATCTGGATCTGAATATGCTGCAGGTTGCTAAGGGCAATATGTCGGTGAGGATGCCGGAGAGCGAGGACCAGTCTTTCGCACGTGTCTACCATGAGTTCAACATCATGATGGATACGGTCGAGAAGAAGATGAAGCGGCTTCAGCAGCTCGGAGAACAGGAAGTTATTGAGAAGGAAAAGGCAGCGGAGAGTGCGGTACTGGAAGAGCGCAGGCGTATGGCCCGGGATCTGCATGATACGGTGAGCCAGCAGCTGTTCGCTATTCACATGTCCGCCTCCTCGCTGCCTAAAGTGCTTGAACGCAGCGCTGAGCACGGGCAGACGGTGATGGATCAGCTGATAAGCATGTCCCAGATGGCGCAGAAGCAGATGAGGGCGCTGATCGCACAGCTGCGTCCGGTGGAGCTGGAGGGGCGCAATCTGTTCGAGGCACTGGAGAAGTGGTTCCCGGATTACTGCCGCCAGAACGGGCTCAAAGGGGTGAAGGAGCTCGAGCTTCAGGGTGAGCTGTCCGAAGCGATCGAGCATCAGCTGTTCCTGATTATTCAGGAGTCGATGGCGAATATCGTGAAGCATGCTGGCGCAAGGGTGGTTAGTCTGTCCCTGCGGGAGGTGCCGCGCCAAGTGGTGCTGAGTATCAGCGATGACGGGCAGGGCTTCGAGCATGTGCAGCACAAGCAAGGCTCCTACGGGCTCACGACTATGCGTGAGCGTGCCGAGAAGCTCGGCGGTCAGGTGGAGATTATCAGCCGCAGGGGAGCGGGAACGACGATCCGCGTACATATTCCAAAGTTTGTCCAAGGCCGCGCGGAGACCGCTGCTGACGGGATTGAGGCCGATTCTGAAGAGGCTTGATGGGCTCGGCGGTGATGAAGCCGGGGCTGAATCATGCTTTACACAATGTTAGGGGGAGTACAGAATGAGTCTCGTAAAAGTACTGCTTGTAGATGATCACGATATGGTAAGAATGGGCCTCAAAACCTATCTGATGCTGGACCCGATGTTTGAAGTGATCGGAGAAGCAGCCAACGGTCATGAAGCGCTGGCGATGCTGCGCGAGCTGGGACAGGAGTCGCTGCCGGATCTGGTGCTGATGGATCTGATGATGCCGGTGATGAACGGGGCTGAGACCACCCGCGCGGTCCTGGCCGAATTCCCCGGGCTCAAGATCGTCATCCTTACCAGCTTCCTGGAGGACGATCTGGTGGTCGATGCGATTGAAGCCGGGGCTGTCAGCTATGTGCTGAAGACCGTCTCGGCAGAAGAGCTGATCTACGCGCTGCAAGGCGCCTATCGCGGCATGCCGGTGATGACCGGCGATGTGTCGCAGGCACTGACCCGCGGCATCCGCCAGCGCACGGTCCAGGGCGACACCTCCGGCTTGACCGAGCGGGAGAAGGAAGTGCTGCTGCTGATCGCCGAGGGCAAGACGAATAAGGATATCGGCGAGGAGCTGCATATCAGCATCAAGACCGTGAAGACCCATGTCAGCAACCTGCTGATGAAATGCGAGCTGGATGACCGCACCCAGCTGGCGATCTACGCCCACCGCAAGGGCTGGGCGCAGGGGTAGCAGCTTCGGGTTTTTTGACTAAATCTAATGATCTATATAGATTGAACTAAAAATTTAAGTTAAAGGAAAAGTGGCGGAGGGGAATTTTGGAACTGGAGGAGCGGTAGCGACCGCCTTTGTCTACGGATTTCAACCGTTAAAAAAGGTATAAAATCATGAAATCTGTAGACAACAGCGGCCGGAAGTCCAAAACTTCTCTGGAGTCACGGCTAATTCCAAAACATAAAAACATTAGTTCAATTTATATAGTGAACCGATAAGGAGGCTATCCGAATAGCAAACGCCAATCTGATGAAGGAAATTAACCTGAATAATGTACGTCAGGTGATGAAACGTATGGAGACGGCTACAAAACCCCAGCTAGCTGCACTGACCAAGCTAAGCGTAGTAACTGTGAACTCATTAGTTAAGGAGCTGTCCGAGTTAGGGGAGTTGTTTGAAGACTTGGTGGTGCCTTCCAACGGGGGCAGACCCGCACAGACCTATCGCTTTAATTACGATTTCAGTCTCGCGTTGGTGATGTACGTGACAGAAAAAGCGGGAAAAGTATTGATCTCCGCCACAGTTATCAATTTGAAGGACGATATTCTGATGAAGGATGAGCATATCATCCCGGTTTTCGAAAGAGATTTTTGCTATACAATTATTGAACATGCCCTGAACCGGTATCCTTCCATCAAGGTCATTGGCATAGGTATTCCGGGACAGGCGGTAAACGGTGAAATTAAGGTTAGCAGTCTCCGGGAGCTGACGGGCACCCGGTTAATTGAAGAGATTGAGTCCCGGTTTGGTCTGCCTATCCTGGTGGAGAATGATGTGAATGCCGCGATCAGCGGATATTGCATGAAGCATAGCGAAGGCGAAGAGCAATATTTACTGGGTCTCTACTTTCCGAACGGTTACCCGCCGGGTATGGGGATATACCTGCACGGCAGCCTCCTAAAAGGAAATCAGGGGATGTCAGGAGAGGTAAAGTTCCTTCCCGATATGCCTGAATGGAGCCTGGAGATCCCCCGGGACACATTCATAGCTGCAACCTGCAGGATCTTACAGACGGTGAATGCTGTGCTGGCCCCGGATAGAATTGTCATCTATCAGGACAGAGTGGAGGATGCCGTCTGGACATCGGCCTGGACAGCCTATCAGCTTCAGCACCCCATGCCTGTTTATCCGGAAGTCATCTTACAGCATACCTTTCAGGAAGATTTCGAGCACGGTCTGCGCAGGCTGACCCTGAAGGAGTTAGAGCCGCAGCCCGTTTAGACCTAACGTACTAAGAACCCTTGTTAACTACAGGGGTTTTTTTGTTGTTTTTGGAATCATTCAATCCGCTCCTTGACAAAAAATAAGAGAGAGAACATACTTAGTATATATACTTTATAAAGTTTATTTATTAAGTGGTTTTAGGAGGAGAATCTTTGTCTACGTATTTTTTGATTATTATTTATCTGGCTTTTATTAGTCTGGGACTTCCCGATTCTTTACTTGGCTCTGCGTGGCCTGTGATCTGGCCAGAGATGGGTTCATCGCTGGGATCGGCGGGAATCATCTCGATGATTATTGCCGGAGGGACCATCGTGTCGAGTCTGTTCAGCAACACAATCGTGAAGCGCCTGGGGACAGGACGAATTACCTTTGTCAGTTGCCTCTTAACCGCCGCCTCATTGTTCGGATTCTCCGTGTCTCCATCCGTATTGTGGTTCATTGTAATGGCCGTTCCGCTAGGTCTTGGGGCAGGTGCAGTGGACGCGGCACTGAATCATTATGTGGCTGAACATTACAAGGCTCATCATATGAGCTGGCTGCACTGCTTCTGGGGCGTAGGCGCGACCCTGGGACCCATGATTATGGCAGTCAATCTCGTACACGCCCAGTCCTGGAGAGGGGGGTATGCGGTTGTGGCCATCATTCAGTTCGGATTCGCAATGCTTCTGTTAGTGACACTTCCGCTATGGAAAAAGGTTGCTGCCACGCGCGAGCCTCAGCTTCCCGCAGCGCTTAGCGGCAATCTTCCAGATGAAGCAGCTGTAAACCTTAAGCCGCAGGCGAACACCATCCGCTTGCAGGGCGTTAAGCCTACTCTGTTGACGTTCTTGTTGTACTGCGGGATAGAAGCAATGGTCGGACTGTGGGGCGCCAGTTATCTGGTGGGCGCAAGGGGAGTTGCGCCAGATACGGCAGCGGCCTGGATCTCCGTATACTATGCGGGCATTACAGTTGGCAGGCTGATTACCGGCTTCATCACATTAAAAGTCCATAACCGCCTGCTTATCCGTTACGGTCAATTGGTGACCATTATAGGCGGAGCTATTCTTGTAATCCCGCTCCATCCGGCCCTCTCGCTTGCAGGCCTGATATTGATCGGTCTTGGCCTCGCACCGATATATCCGGGTCTCCTGCATGAGACGCCGGCCCGGTTCGGCAAGGAGAATGCAGCCCGCTTAATCGGGTATCAGATGGCGGTAGCCTATACGGGGACAACGTTAATTCCGCCGTTATTCGGACTTTTATCCGTGCGCACCAGCATTGCTGTATTCCCCTTTGCTGTACTTACGTTACTGATCTTCATGTTCTGCAGTGCAGAGCGGGTGAACCGGCTGCTGGGCCAATCCATTTTAGGGAGGGAATAAACGGATGGCTTATATTCTTATATGCGCAATCCTCTGGCTGGCCGCCTACTTTCATATGGCAGCATTCAAAGAACCTATGGAGGTGAAGCCTATCCGTAGTGTAGAAGATCTGTTTGATTAATCAACGATCCATCATCGTCTTGGTATCTTTTATCTCCGCTTAAATTGTTTTTAATGTGACCTTAAGGTTTACAGTACAAAATAAGGACATCAAAACAAATAACACTTTGCCTGACACGGCAAGGCGCGGGAGGAAAGTAAACATGGACGATAACAAAAACAACTTCAATCGTGAGAACAACTACAATCGTGATCATGAACCGGGACCGGATCGTGAATGGGACAATAATCATAATGATACTGATAACAGCACTAATTCATCCGCAGAAGGCGGCTCCTACTACTATTCTTATGGACCTTTCAAATCGTTGAACAATGATGAGATGAACGGCAATGACCCGCAGCATTATAACCGCCGCGATCCCGAGCGGGTAGAGGTTACACCGCCACAGCCGGTGAAGTCCTTACCGTATAACACATCGCTTCGCACTACCGGCAATGACGGGAACGGCGGACGCGGCGGCAATCCTCCTGAGGGGGGCAACGGCTGGCAGTACAACCGTAAGCCGAAGAAGCCGGTGAAGGCGGTACTGGTATCTTTTCTCGCCGGAATGGTGGTTTTATCAGGCTCCATGTTCATGGCAGACCGGGGGAACTGGTTCACCGGAGGCCAGGAGGCAACCACGGTTGCAACGAATCCGGCAGGGAAGACGGCTAGCGGCAATGCCAACATTACACCTTCCACTTCCGCAGCGGCGCTGGTTACCGGGTCAGGAGATGTATCCGGCGTAGTTGAAGGGGTAGGGCCGGCAGTCGTCAAAATTGAGACACTGGTGAAATCAAATAACTCGCGGAATAGAAGCAGCAGCCCGAATATGAGTGATCCGTTCTCACAGTTCTTCTTCGGGGATCAATTCGGCGGAGGAGGTTCCGGCTCGAATAATTCGGAATCCCAGCAGGGCTCGAATAATTCTTCTCCGCAGCTTACACCTTACGGTATTGGTACAGGCTTCATCTATGATTCGAACGGTTATATACTGACCAACCAGCACGTGGTAGATGGTGCCGATGTCATTCAGGTTACCGTAGACGGCACCTCCAAGACTTATGAAGCGAAGCTGCTGGGCTCCAGCAAGGATCTCGATCTCGCCGTACTGAAGATTGAAGGCTCGGACTTCCCGTCTGTGGCGCTTGGCGATTCCGACAGCATCAAGGTAGGCTCTGAGGTTGTGGCGATCGGTAACCCGCAGGGCTTCGACCATACAGTGACAACCGGGGTGCTCAGTGCCAGAGGCCGCAGTATTGATATTGCCGAAGAAGACGGTAGTGGTACAAAAACCTACAAAAATCTGCTGCAAACCGACGCCTCGATCAACCCGGGGAACTCCGGCGGACCGCTGCTCAACATGAATGGCCAGGTCATCGGTATGAACGTTGCAGTAAGCAGAGATGCCCAAGGGATCGGTTTTGCGATTCCGGTAAATACCATTAAAGGCGTGGTAGATAAGCTTGAAGCCAATCAGGAAATTCCTAAGGAACCGGTGCCGTTCATTGGGGCTACTCTGATGACGATTACCGATGAAGTTGCCAAGCAAATGGGGACAACGATTAAAGAAGGCTCTGTAGTAGCTGAAATTGTCTTTAAATCTCCTGCTTATACAGCGGATCTGCGTCCTTACGATATCATTACAGGAATTGACGGAAAGAGCTATGCTACCAGCCAGGATCTGATCACTTACATCCAGACGCTTAAGGTAGGCGATAAGGCGACTCTGAATGTGGTCCGTGACGGCAAAAAGCTGGATCTGCCGGTAACGATCGGCAACAAGAATGATTTCGAGACCACGCAGACTCAGAAGCAATAAGCACATCATGCGGTGGGCGTTAGAGCGGAAGGGGCAACCCTTCCGCTCTGTGCTGTTCGTGTACGGATGCGGAGAGACTGGTGCATCTGATACAATAGAGATATATGAATGAGACAATGGGGGCTGCCGGATGCGACCGAATATACTGATAATTGATGATGATGAGAAAATAACCTCTATGCTCCGCCGCGGGCTGGCCTTTGAGGGCTATGATGTCAAGACGGCGTCCAACGGGGCTGACGGGCTGCGTGCCGTTCTGAACAGTGACCCCGATGTGGTCATTCTGGATGTTATGATGCCCCAGGTGGACGGGTTCGAGGTATGCCGCCGTCTGCGGGAGGGCGGGAGCAGCGTTCCTGTGCTGATGCTGACGGCCAAGGATGAAATCGAGCACAGGGTGAAGGGGCTGGACCTCGGCGCGGATGACTATCTGGTGAAGCCGTTTGCGCTGGAGGAGCTGCTGGCACGGGTCCGGGCACTGCTCCGGCGCAAAAGCGAGCAGGGCGGAAGCCCGGATCAGGCGGTCACCTATGAGGATATTACGCTGGATGTGGATTCCCGGGAAGTGACCCGCGCCGGGCGGCGCCTGGAGCTGACGGCGAAGGAATTCGAGCTGCTGCATCTGTTCATGCAGAATCCGAAGCGGGTGCTCTCCCGCGATCTCATTATGGATAAGATCTGGGGCTACGATTACAGCGGGGAATCGAATGTCCTGGAGGTATATATTGCAATGCTGCGTCAGAAGACGGAGGAGCATGGCGGCAAACGACTGATTCAGACGATCCGGGGAGCCGGTTACATCCTAAGAGGTGACTAATATGTCCATACGTTTGCGGCTTACTGCCTGGTATTCGGGAATTCTGGCTGTTATGCTGCTGGTTTTGTCCGGCGTGATCTATGCGTTCGTCTATATTAATACGTACGGAGATTTGAAAAACCGGCTCCAGAATCAATCGCATCAGGTAGAGCTGAAGGCGGGCCTGAGCCCGGACGGAAACCTGCAGCCTGTGCTTGGGGGACCAGCGGGTCAGAGCCTGTTCGCCCAAATGTACATCTATGATCTGGACCGGCTGATTCTAAGCCCAAATATGACCGAAATTAAACTGAAATTCCAGGTTCCCGCCAAGGAGGACCTGCATAACCAGGAGGGATTCCTGCAGGCCAGCTATGGCGGTAACCCCTTCCTGATCTATCAGCGGGCGGTTGATGTAACGCTCAACAACAGTCTGCCTGCGCCTGCTGTCCTTCAGGTCGCCGTCTATACGGGGGAACAGGTCACGCTGCTGAACCGGCTGAAGAATATTCTGCTGGCCGGCTCCTTCGCTACCCTGCTCGCAGCCTTCACCTTCGGCCTCTTCCTGGCCCGCAAGGCGATGAGTCCGATTGGCAAGGTCATTGAAGCTGCGAATGGAATACAGACGGGAACTGACCTTAGCTCGCGGATCGTATATGACGGTCCGCAGGATGAGATCGGGCGGCTGATTGAGACGGTGAACAGTATGCTCGGGCGGATGGAGAGCTTCTATACGGGGCTGGAGGAGGCCTATGCCACGCAGCGCCGCTTCGTCTCGGATGCTTCGCATGAGCTGCGGACACCGCTTACAACCATCCGCGGGAATATTGATCTGCTGCAAAAGGTCTGGGAGATGAAGCCGGATGACAGCCGGATGTCCGAGGCGGACATCCGCCAGCTCTCGATTGAATCGGTGAAGGATATTGCTGATGAAGCTGCGCGCATGAGCCGTCTGGTAGCGGATATGCTCTCCCTGGCCCGGGCGGATACCGGCCGGACCTTCGAGATCGAGCCGGTGGCGCTGGAGCCGATGATGACTGAGGTAGCCCGCCGGGCGTCCTTCCTGACGCGTGAAGCGGAGTGGTCTGTAGGTGAGATGGGCCATCTGAACGGTAAGTATATCCTGGGGAATAAGGATTACCTGCAGCAGATGATGTTTATTTTCATTGACAATGCGTTCAAATACACTCCGGCCGGTGAGGTAACGCTGGATGCCTTGCTGTATCAGAATCAGGTGGGAATCCGCATTTCTGATACGGGAATCGGGATGGACAAAGATGAGGTGCCGCATATCTTCGACCGCTTCTACCGCGCAGATGAATCCAGAGGAATTACGGAAGGCATCGGGCTAGGACTGTCCATTGCCAAATGGATTATTGAGGAGCACGGAGGCTCTGTTGAGGTGGTCACCCGTCAGGGGGAAGGGACGACCTTTGTGATCTGGCTGCCGCTTCTCTTTGCCCCGCCGCTGGAATAGGGTATAATTGAGTGGCTCCTATTACAGCAGTCATTGACAGCAGAAAGCGGTGAATTCATGGAAGTCATCAAAATCTCTCCCCGGGGTTATTGCTATGGCGTCGTCGATGCTATGGTGATGGCACGGCAGGCTGCGCAGAATCTGGATCTGCCCCGGCCGATTTATATACTGGGCATGATTGTGCACAACAGCCATGTCACGAACTCCTTCGAGGATGACGGAATTATTACGCTGGACGGGCATAACCGTCTGGATATTCTAGATAAAATAGATAAGGGAACAGTCATCTTCACAGCCCACGGCGTATCGCCTGAAGTACGTAAGGTGGCACGCGCCAAAGGCCTGACTACGGTGGATGCTACTTGCCCGGATGTGACGAAGACGCACGACCTGATCAAGGAGAAGGTTGATGAGGGCTGCGAGATTATCTATATTGGCAAGAAAGGCCACCCGGAGCCGGAAGGTGCGGTGGGAATTGCGCCGGAGCATGTCCATCTGATCGAGAAAGAAGAGGACATTGCCGGCCTCTCTATCCCTTCCTCACGGATTGTCATTACGAACCAGACCACAATGAGCCAGTGGGATATCAAGCATATTATGCGCAAGCTGCTGGAGACCTTCCCTGGTGCCGAAGTTCATAATGAGATTTGTATGGCTACGCAAGTGCGGCAGGAGGCTGTCGCTGAGCAGGCGGGCCAGTGCGAGCTGGTTATTGTGGTCGGTGATCCGCGCAGCAATAACTCCAACCGCTTGGCGCAGGTATCAGAGGAGATCGCGGGAGTTACGGCCTATCGCATCTCGGATGTATCCGAGATGAATACAGAATGGCTGAAGGGAATCACCAAGGTAGGTGTGACTTCCGGCGCTTCTACGCCGACGCCGATCACCAAGGAAGTCATTAATTATCTGGAGCAGTATGACGAAGCGAAGCCGGAGACCTGGGAGATCAAGCGTACGGTCAATATGGCGAAGCTTCTGCCGCCGGTGAAGAATAAGACGGCCAGCACCAGCTGACAGGTCTGCATAACTATAACGATGAACTCATAGCGGATAACCGGCAGTGCGGCCTGAGAGGGCTGTGCTGCTTTCTTCGTTTTTGCCACATAGAATTCACACGGAACGGGGGAATAGTGGTTGACTGAAAGAGGAATATGCGATAAAATCACTTTAGTGCTTAAAAGCGTACACGCGTCGTAGCGAAATAGTAAATCAGACAATTAGTAGTGTGCCGGGCTATCCAACAACACTAATACGGGTCCAAAAGGGGAGCTATAATATGATCGTTATTACATCCAACCAAACACCTCAGGAACAGGTGAATGAGATTATTGCCGTGATTGAGAAGGAAGGCTTGCAGGTCCATCTCTCTGTAGGGGCTGACCATACCGTAATCGGACTGGTAGGGGGCGTTACTCCGAAGCTTGCCGAGCATCTGCGCCAGATGAAGGGCGTGGAGAATGTAGTTAAGATTACCAAATCCTATAAGCTGGCGAGCCGCGACTTCCATCCGGAGGATACGGTTATCGATATCCGCGGAGTGAAGATCGGCGGAGAGAATATGGTCGTTATGGGCGGTCCGTGTGCCGTGGAATCTCCGGAGCAGATCGATGAGATTGCCCGCCTGGTCAAGGCTTCCGGCGGCCAGGTACTGCGCGGAGGTGCCTTCAAGCCGCGTACCGGACCTTACAGCTTCCAAGGGGTTGGCGTGGAAGGGCTGACAATGATGGCGGAAGCCGGTAAACGTCACGGCCTGCTGACCATTACTGAGGTCATGACGCCGGAATACGTGGATATTTGTGCTGAGCATGCGGATATTCTGCAGGTAGGTACACGCAACATGCAGAACTTTGACCTGCTGCGCAAGCTGGGGACCTGCGGCCGTCCTGTGCTGTTGAAGCGCGGGTTCAGTGCGACCTATGATGAGCTGCTGAATGCGGCAGAATACATTCTCGCGGGGGGCAACCGGGATGTCATGCTGTGCGAGCGCGGCATCCGTACCTTCGAGACTTACACGCGTAACACGCTGGATCTGTCGGCCATTCCTGTGTTGCAGAACCTCAGCCATCTGCCTGTAATCTCTGACCCGAGCCACGGCACCGGACGCCGCGAACTGGTAGCCCCTATGGCCAAGGCCTCGGTTGCTGCAGGCGCCAACGGTCTGATCATCGAGATGCATACCGACCCCGATAACTCCATGACCGGAGACGGCGTTCAGTCTCTGTTCCCTGAGCAATTCGACAGCCTGCTGCGGGATCTGGAGAAGCTGGCACCGCTGGTGGGCCGCAAGTTCTCTCCGTCTCTGGAGGCTGCGCCTGTAGTATGATTGTCAACGAATAATGACTATTGAACAGCTCTCTTCTCCCGCTTCAGGCCGGAGGATGAGAGCTGTTTTTGCTGCATATTGGACAAAGGTGACATGGAATCCGGATGAAATTGGTATTTTCACCAAAGCGTCAGAATATCTCACATTGTCGCAAGAAATACCTGACATAAGCATTGACGATGTTAGGTATGCGATTTATAATGACGACAGCAAAAAAATAAAAACAAGAACATTTGATACGATGAGCGGCCTAATGTTCGGAATCTGGGGAGGAATTAAGCATGTCGGTTGAAAAAGTATTGCAGACGATCAAGGAAAACAATATCGAGTGGGTGGATTTCCGGTTTGTAGATTTGGGTGGACGTGCTCACCATATCTCTTTGCCAGCATCCGCAGTTGAAGAAGAAACCTTTGTAAATGGAGTAGCATTCGATGGTTCTTCCATTACAGGCTTCCGGGGGATTGAAGAGTCGGATATGGTAATGATGCCTGATCCAAGCACCACTTACATTGACCCGTTCACTGCTCACCCGACACTGAACATTATGTGCGACATTTTCACGCCTGATGGCGAACGTTATGAGCGCGACCCGCGCGGTATCGCAGTGAAGGCTGAAGAATTCCTGCAATCCAGCGGTGTAGGTACAGCAGCATTCTTCGCACCTGAATCCGAGTTCTTCATCTTCGACGATGTCCGTTACGAGAGCGGAATGAACACTTCCTCCTTCTATGTGGATTCCGAAGAAGCAGCATGGAACACAGGCCGTAAGGAAGAAGGCGGCAACATGGCATTCAAGGTTGGCGTGAAGGGTGGATACGTGCCTGTAGCTCCAGTGGATTCCCAGCAGGATATCCGCAGTGAAATGTGCCGTTTGCTTGGTGAAGCGGGCCTCGAAATTGAGCGTCACCATCACGAAGTAGCAACAGCAGGTCAGGCGGAAATCAACTTCCGTTTCGATACCTTGAAGAAAACAGCTGATAATCTCCTCACTTACAAATACATTGTGCAGAACACTGCACGCCAATACGGCAAGGTAGCCACCTTCATGCCAAAACCGCTGTTCGGCGATAACGGTAGCGGAATGCACGTTCACCAATCGATCTTCAACGGCAGCGAGCCTTTGTTCTATGAAAAAGGTGCTTATGCCAACCTGAGTGAAATGGCGCTGCACTACATCGGCGGTATCCTGTATCATGCTCCTGCATTGATCGCGCTGACGAACCCAAGCACCAACTCGTTCAAGCGTCTGGTTCCTGGCTATGAAGCACCGGTCAACCTGGTCTATTCCAAGGGGAACCGTTCCGCTGCTGTCCGTATCCCGGTAGCTGCTGTGACACCTAAGGGCTGTCGCATCGAATTCCGTACACCGGACTCTACGGCTAACCCATACCTGGCCTTCTCCGCTATGCTGATGGCTGGTCTGGACGGAATTAAGAAGAAGATCAACCCTGAAGAAATGGGCTACGGTCCGCTGGACAAGAACATCTACGAATTGTCTGATGCAGACAAAGAGAAGATCCGCAGCGTTCCGGGTACCCTGGACGAAGCTCTGGATGCACTGGAGGCTGACTTCGAATTCCTGACAGAGGGCGGCGTATTCACCAAAGACTTCATCGATAACTATATCGCCCTGAAGCGTTCCGAAGCTCAAGCCGTTGCCATCCGCGTTCATCCGCATGAATACTCCCTGTACTTCGACGTATAAGCTTATAAGATAAGCTAGTGTAAAACTAGTTGGATAGAGAAGCCCCTGGAATCTTTTGATTCCGGGGGCTTTTTTGCATGGAGGCAAGCTCCTGGCGTCGGCAGGTCGGGCTGAGTGCACCTGAATTCAGCAAAAGTGGACAAATGAGCTAAATGAAGAGCATTAGTACACCTGAATTCGGAGAATGTGTGCTAGTTGAGCAAATGTGGAACCCCGTTCGTACTTGTTACAAATAGCTTAATATTGTGGTTTCGTAAATTTTCGTTACTAAAATAGTATTAATGTAATAAAACTACAATTATATGTGATTATCTGAGCTTTATAGTATTAATTTTGCACATTAATCTCTGCTCATAAGTCACAAATAACGCTTTACAAAGGGAAATAACGGTGTAATAATGAAACCGAAACCGATTTCGGAAAGCGGTACCGGGCTTTGCGATTATGTGGTCATACGCAATTAAGAATACATCTGCTGTTAGGAAAAGGGAGGATGAATGTATTGAAGGAGCAATCAAAGGTGTCAAGATCAGGCTGGAGCTTCACCGGGAATAACGGGGACTTTCGGCTGGAGCAGCCGGACCGGAGCAGCTTTTTATATTTTCCGCTGGTGAATGAAGGGGGCATGATGTCCTCGGTCAGTCCTAAGCTGCATGGTCAGGCCACTTCGGGCCATAATACCTTTCTGACACCGCCAATCTCCGTGGAGGATCTGCATAACTCCCGCGCCTCGCGCAATTTCTGGGTGTACATTGAAGGCAAGGGCGCCTGGTCGGCTGCCGGCAATTCTGCACGGCAGAATGCGGCGTTCTATGGCGAAGCAGCAGATGAATCCTTGCTGGAGGCAGGACTTCTGTGGCATCGGGTGACGCGGGAGAGTAAGGAGCTGGGGCTGAGAGCGGAGATCACAAGCTTCGTACCCTGCGGCAACGACAAGGTTGAGCTGATGAAGGTGGTACTTACGAACAGCGGTACAGAGGCGCTTACGCTGACATCTACAGCGGCTATTCCGTTGTATGCGCGTTCTGCGGATGATCTGCGCGATCACCGGCATGTCACCTCGCTGCTGAACCGGATCTATACTTCGGCGTATGGAGTAGAGGTGCAGCCTGCGCTGTCCTTCGACGAACGCGGCCACCGGGTGAATCATACTTCGTACGGGGTATTCGGGGCTGGTGAGGGCGGAGCGCTGCCAACCGGATTATTCCCGGTGCAGGAGGAATTCATCGGCGAGGGCGGGAGCCTGGACTGGCCGGAAGCGGTTGTGAACAATCTGGCGCCGCCGATTGGGGAGGATGGCGGAGTGCCTTGGGAAGGATATGAGGCGCTGGGTGGTTTGCGGTTCGCCGCAATCACTTTGGAACCGGGTCAGAGTCATTCTTATGTCGTAGTCATGGCGATTGACAATGAGAGAATCGATGTGCAAGCGCTGATGGCCAAATATGGCTCTGCTGCGGCTTTTGACGCGTTGCTTGATGAGAATAAACGCTTCTGGGCGGATAAAGTCAATACGGTAGAATTCCATACCGGAGATCACGCCGCCGACGAATGGATGAAATGGGTCACGCTGCAGCCGGTGCTGCGCAGGCTATACGGCAACTCGTTCCTGCCTTACCACGATTATGGCAGAGGGGGACGCGGCTGGCGCGATCTCTGGCAGGATTGCCTGGCTCTGTTGATTATGGAGCCTGCGGATGTGCGCAGCCTGCTGCTGAACAACTATGCCGGAGTTCGAATTGACGGCAGCAATGCGACGATCATCGGGCAGCAGCCGGGCGAATTCATTGCCGACCGCAACAATATTCCCCGGGTCTGGATGGACCATGGTGCGTGGCCGTTCCTGACTACCATGCTATACCTGGATCAGAGCGGGGATCTGGACTTCCTGCTGCAGGAGCAGACTTATTTCCGTGATACCTTCATGAACCGCTGTAAGGACCGCGACGCCTCCTGGGAGCCGGGGACAGGAAGCAGTCTGCGGACAACTGCGGGCGAAGAATATACAGGTACTATTCTGGAGCATATCCTGCTGCAGAATCTGGTTCCTTTCTTCAATGTGGGTGAGCACAATAACATCCTGCTGGAAGGCGCAGACTGGAACGATGGCCTCGATATGGCAGCACAGCGGGGCGAAAGTGTTACATTCACAGCCTTCTATGCGAGCAACCTGCTCGATCTGTCCAAACTGCTGGTTACCCTGAAGGAACGGACTGGCGGAGATACGCTGGAGCTGGCCGAAGAGATGGTGCTGCTGCTTGACTCGCTCGGCCAAGCTGTTGATTATGAATCGGTGACGGCCAAGCATGAGCTGCTCAGCCGCTTCTATGCTGCTGCACCGAATAAGGTGAGCGGGGTAAGAGCCGTGCTGACGCTTGAAGAGGTTGCAGCAGATCTCGCCCGTAAGGCGGAATGGATCTTCGATCACCTGCGCCGCAATGAATGGGTAGAGAGCGGACACGGTGACGGCTGGTTCAACGGCTATTATAATAATGACGGTGAACGTGTAGAAGGGGAATGGGCGGAGAGCACACGGATGACGCTTACCGGTCAGGTCTTCCCGCTCCTCGGCCACGCTGCTGCTCCAGAGCAGATTCCTGCGATCATCTCTGCGGTAGAGCGCAATCTGTACGATGAGAAAATCGGCTACCGTCTGAACAGCAACTTCGGCGGCATTCAGCAGAATCTGGGACGGGCATTCGGCTTCGCCTTCGGACACAAGGAGAACGGAGCCATGTTCAGCCACATGACCGTTATGTACGGCAATGCGCTGTATAAGCGCGGATACGTCAAAGAAGGCCGCAAGGTGCTGGATTCACTGTATAATCTGAGTGCGAACTTCGAGGTGAGCCGGATGTATCCCGGAATTCCGGAATATATCAATGAGCAGGGCAGAGGAATGTATACGTATCTGACAGGCTCGGCAAGCTGGCTACTGCTGACGATGGTAACTGAGGTATTTGGCGTCAAAGGCAAGCTCGGCGATCTGCTGCTGCAGCCGAAGCTGGTGAATGAACAGTTTGATGGCGATAAGAGCGCCTCGATCAAGACTATCTTTGCCGGACGCGAGCTGAAAGTCGTCTATATGGCCTCTGGAAGCACGGAATACGGAGAGTATCAAATACACGCAGCCCGCTTGAACGGGGCTGAGGTAACGCTTCAGCGCGTCTCAGAGGGTGCTGTGATTCCACGCAGCCTGTTGACAGACCTGCCTGAAGGAGAAATTCATCTGCTGGAGGTAGAGCTGGCCTAAAGCCGGAGCTGCTGAATTCTATCGCCTGCTCTGCCGGTCCGCGCGGAGCAGGCGTTTTAATATCCAAATAACCCGTATAGAATGGGCTTGGAAATGCTATGATAGGATGTGCTGCGTCCAACCAGGACAGAAAGGAAAGAGATCAATGACACGTATACTATCCAATGGAGTACTGACCGTAGAGATTGCTGATGTGGGAGCCTATGGAGGCACCCGTTTTGACTGGACAGGATTTATTACAGGCGTGAAGCTGGACGAGGGCGGGCATACCTTTTGTGTTCCGGAAAGTCTGGTGCCTGGGCAGGGTACTGGAGGGATAGGCCTCTGCAATGAGTTTGGCATTTCCCGGGCAATTGGCTATGAAGATGCTGCTCCTGGGGAATGGTTCCCCAAGCCCGGCATCGGGCTGCTGCAGAAGCAAAGTGATGAGCCGTATTCATTTGTTGGGGAGTATCCGCTTAAGCCATTCCCGATCACTGAAGAGTGGAGCGAAGACTCGGTGACATACACTGTGCAGCCGCTGGAATGCCGGGGCTACAGCATGCGGCTGGTCAAGACATTGAAGCTTGAAGATAACCGGCTGGATATTTCCTACAGGATAGAGAATACAGGGACCGAAGCGCTGCGGATTGAAGAGTATATTCATAATTTTGTCGGCATTGATGGGGCGCTGGTAGGGACGGATTATGAGCTTAGGCTGCCGGGAACGCCCCAGATCGTGGCCCCGGAATCGGCGTATACGGAGAATTTGCTCAGCATAGACGGGAATAGCCTGACATGGGCCGGGGAACCGGACCGCCAATTCTATTGCAGACTCGAAGGCTGGGAGCAGGCGGAGGCGGACTATTACTGGGAGCTGATCCATAAGCCTACTGGGGCCTGCATCAGAGAGAGCGGAGATTTCGCTGCTGAGCGGATTGCGCTGTGGGGAGACAAGCATGTAATTTCACCCGAGGTTTTTGCAGACATCACTATTTTACCGCGTCACAGCAAGGGTTGGAGCCGCAGCTACCTGTTTTCAGCCTCCTGATTGCGGCCTAGCTTACCTCATATGTGAATAATTATACTTGCTGGTGTTTATCGTTATCTGCTATCATAGCGATATCCATATTCATAGGAGAGAAAGGGTGGGAGTTATTTTGAGCAAGAGAGCATACAATTTTAATGCCGGTCCGGCCGCATTGCCGCTGGCAGTATTGGAACGTGCACAGGCGGAGTTCGTTGAATTCCGGGAGAGCGGAATGTCCATTATGGAGATGTCGCACCGCGGGGCGATATACGAATCCGTGCATAATGAAGCTCAGGAACGCCTGCTTTCGCTCCTCGGCAATCCGCAGGGCTACAAGGTATTGTTCATCCAGGGCGGTGCAAGCACACAGTTCGCCATGGTTCCGATGAACCTTATCGCTGAAGGCCAGGTCGGCAGTTATGTCATGACAGGAAGCTGGGCGGACAAAGCCCTGAAGGAAGCCAAGCTGACAGGCGGCGGTCATGTAGCCGCATCCTCTGCAGACAAGAAATTCCTGGCTATTCCTGAGCTTAGCAGCATCAAGGCTGCGGACAATGCCGCTTACCTGCATATCACCTCGAATGAGACGATTGAAGGCACGCAGTATGCACAGTATCCTGATGCCGGTAACATTCCGCTGGTTGCCGATATGTCCAGTGATATTCTGAGCCGCGACTTCGATGTGAACCAATTCGGTCTGATCTATGCCGGTGCGCAGAAGAATCTCGGACCGTCGGGCGTTACCGTAGTGATTGCCAAGGAAGAGCTGATCGCAAGTTCTCCGGCGAATATTCCGACGATTCTGCGGTATGATACTCATTACAAGAACAACTCTCTCTACAATACGCCGCCATCCTTCTCTGTATATATGGTTAACGAAGTGTTAAAATGGATTGAGGAACAGGGCGGGCTTGCCGGCACTGAAGCCAAAAACCGTGACAAAGCAGGTCTCCTGTATGATTATATCGACGGCAGCGACGGCTTCTACCGCGGAGTTGCGGAAGAAGGCAGCCGTTCCATCATGAATGTAACGTTCCGGATGCAATCGGAGGAGCTGGAGAAGCAGTTCATCAAAGCTTCCGAAGCGGAAGGCTTTGTCGGCCTCAAGGGACACCGCAGCGTAGGCGGCTTACGGGCTTCGATCTACAACGCAGTCCCACATGAGAGTGTTAAGGCGCTGGCTGATTTCATGAAGCATTTCCGGCAAACTCAAGGGTAATGAAAGAACGTTCCTGACCTTCCGCCTTGCAGCGGAAGGTTTCTTCTTGCCCGCAGCCAGGATCATTGAGTCCGGCCTGTATCTGCAAGCAGCATCAAGAATACATCACAGGGCCATGGAGGGCACTCGCGGATACTTACTCCGCCGCACTCCTTAAGACCCTACAGAAAGGAAGCATTCGTATTATGGCATTACACATTGTGCTGGTGGAACCGGAAATACCGGCGAATACCGGCAATATCGCCCGCACCTGTGCGGCCACAGGAACCCATCTCCATCTCGTGCACCCGCTGGGCTTCCGCACAGACGATGCTACGCTGAAGCGTGCCGGACTCGATTATTGGCATGCAGTGAATATTGAATATCATAATTCCTTCAGTGAAGTACTGGAGAAGTATCAGGAAGGGCGGTTCTTCTACGCGACCACCAAGGCCAAGAAGCGCTATAGCGATTTCGCTTTCCGGGATGGAGACTTCTTCGTGTTCGGGAAAGAAACCAAGGGGTTGCCGGCAGAGATCCTGGAGGCTGGTCAGGAAACGGCGATGCGGATGCCGATGAGCGAGGCGGTCAGATCGCTTAATTTGTCCAATTCGGCAGCGATTGTGGTCTATGAAGCGCTCCGGCAGCTCGATTTCCCACAACTTTTCTAAAAGTTGACATCATTTTTTATTTTTTTCAGCAGGATTCGACATTTTAGTAACGAAATAGTTGATTAGTGCCGAAGAAAGTAATAGGGTACGTGAACTTGGATGTCAGAAATGGCACTACTAATCATAAGTTGAACAGGAGAGTGTAAGTTAGATATGAAACCTGCTGGCGTTGTACGTAAAGTAGATCAGCTGGGTAGAATTGTTCTGCCTAAGTCTCTGCGTAAAAGGTATCAAATGAATGAAGGTGATCCTGTAGAAATTCTTGTTCAGGGCGACCACATTATTCTGGAGCGTTACCGTCCGAAGTGTGTCTTCTGCGGATCTATGGAAGGCGTAAGCGAATATAAAGACCGTTACATTTGTTCAAGCTGCCTTACCGAGATGACCCAACTGCCAAAACACGCGTAAGCGTAGAGCGCATCAATTATCTACATAGGGTAAAACGCGTAAGCGCGTCTTATAACATGGATGCTGGTTGGACTCGGCTTCAGTGAATAGTGAAGAACACAAAAAGAGCGCCGCACACATCCGTGCGGTGCTCCTTTTTGTGGTATACGTCCATCAGATTGTTCGCGGAGGGCGGGTCACAGCCCCTTAGTCTTGTCGTCGTTGTAGGAAGAAGTAAGAATACCAGCCAGAAACAGTACAAATACCAGGGTCACGATCCAAAAAGTCAGGGAGAACGACATGCAGGCACCTCCATTATTGACGATCTTCGTTACCCTGAGTATACCCTTTTAATCTGTAAAAATAAATGAAAATGTGATATTTAGCATTGACGGTTATACTCGGAATTACTTGAAGAACAAGAAGTTGGTTGGGACGCGGCGCAAATTGCCGTCGGAAGGCTTGTTAATGACCTTGCCGCGGAAAATCATGGACGATGAGCCGCCGCCGTCCAGGTTATAAGCATCGATGACGCCGAGATTGTACAGCTTATCCTGCAGCTCAGCCAGTGTTGCTCCCGAGTTACCGTTCTCGTTATATCCGTCAGCGACCAGAATCAGCAGCTGATTATCCTTGTAGTTACCGATGACGGTCCGCGGTGCCCGCTTCGGGGCCAGCTGCCATTTCAGCGGAATGGCTGTCTTGCTCTGATTCTTCAGCAGCACAGGGACGAAGGTTGCTCCGAATACCGGCTCCAGCTGATCGAGCTGGTCACGACTGGTGAATTTGCCGCCGATCAGCTGGCCGGATTTGTTCAGACCGACGAAGCTGAGATCCTTGTAGCTGGGCTCGAAGCCGTACAGATATTCTCCGCCGACGATGGTGGTCGAGAGCGGATAACGCTTGCCGTTCTGATCAGCGAAGCCGCCGGCATTAATACCGGCCGAGGCACCGTAGCGGTTCACGGCCTGCAGTGTGGTCTCGGAAGCGCCCGTGCCGTCACCGGCCAGGCTCATCTTCATGGCTGAGGTATCCTTCAGCTTAATCTTCATTGCGTATGCTGTATAATTGCCGGGGTTCAGCCGGTATAATTCAATGGTAATCCGGTCGCTGCTGATCACATCGGCAGGAATGCCGAGCCGGGAACTAATCCGGCGGTTGTAGATCCGCTCAGGACGGGAGGTCTGGGCCGTTGCTGTGCTGACCAGTGTGTTCATAGCGTTCGTGGTCTGCTTGTAGAGCTGTGCGCTGGTACCGATAGAGTCTATGGTGTAAGCGGCATAGCTCTTGGCCACAGCCAGGTCCTGCTTCAATTGCGCGGTTTCATTCACGGGTCCGGGGTCAGCTGCGAAAGGGGCGGTATTCAGCTTAAGCTCAAGCGGAGGTTGGTACAGCCACAGACAGAGCAGCAGTCCGAACAATGGAGCGGTCAGGAGCATGAAGAACCGGTTCACTCTTTTGACAGGAGTCATCATTTCAGCAGATCCATCTCTTTCTTGAGCGTATCAAGCTGTTTCTTGACCTCGCTTAATTGCGTGTACAGCTTGTTGCTGTTGTCCGTCTTGTTACTGGCATTATCCTTGGTGAAGGTCAGCAGCTCGTTGAACGTCTGCACGGTGCTCTGAAGCTCCTTCACTTGTTCTGACAGGACGGCGATCTTCGACTCGTAGTCGGTCTTCAAAACGGTAAGCTGCTGCTGGCTTTGAGATCCAAGCTCGCTCAGCACCTGATCCTTCAGATGATTGGTGTAGCTGTACACGGCATATACGCCGGCTGTGATCATCAGAATCCAGAACAGTAGAAACCATTTTACGGACGAGCCGCTTCTCTCTGCACTCCGGCGAGAGTGTACCCGGGTCGATTCCGCTAGCGGTTGCATTTCATCACCTCAAGCCATATTTTTTCAAGTTCTCATTCTATCAGACTTTCAGGTTTTTCGCAAAAGTGAAAGAGCCGCGCAGAAACGACAAAAAGTAATTGCATCCTGTTAAACTACTGCGATACAATTTCTATAGATTGGAATATCTGATGGACGTATTCAAGGTAAAAGTAGGAAGAATAGACTTATGACAGCATAGATCCTTGCTTGCGTGTTGACAGGAAACGCTTACAGCGCTTTCCATTCTGGAAAATTATATAGATAGCAGGAGGTCTGGGCATTAATGACGAAGGTCTGGCAGGTGGTCATCGTGGGATGTCATCCCACAAGTATGCTGGGAACAAAATTAATTCTGGAAGATGAGGAGGGACTGACGGTAGACGGCATGTTCGCTACCTGGGAAGAATGTCTCGCGGGCATGGAGGAATTAAGGCCTGATCTGGTGCTGAGTGATTATCAGATGCATGACGGAACCGTAGAGCAGGTGCTGCCGGACATGAAAAAAAGCTCACCGTGCTCCCACATTATTATCATGACGGAGGAGAACGATAAGGAGATATTCCTGCCCCTGATTGAACTGGGAGCGAGCGGGGTATTGTCGAAGGGAGCCACTCCGGATCAGCTTCTGCAGATGATCCGCGGCATCCGCGAAGGGTTCCTCTCCATTCCGCTGGAATGGATCGAAAAGGGCTTCCGTCCGGTAGCCTCCTCCAGAGGGCTGGAAGGCGTCTTGCAGCTGACACAGACGGAGATGTTCATCATGGAACGCATTGTGCAAGGAATTACATACGACAAAATCGCACTTGAAATTGAAGTCAGCCGCCGTTCGATCGATAACTACCTGCGCAAGATTTATGTGAAGCTGGAAGTATCGACAAGAGCGCAGGCAATTGAGAAGTTCGCGCTTTTCTCAAGACAGAACAAGCAAATCTACGCATAATCCCTGTATTACGACATAATGGCGTCAGGACTGGAATATTCTTAAACCAGATAAAGGGGGGAAGCGTATGAAGTATGAGTTTTCTTCGCGCGCACATACATTGTTATCTTCACCGCTGCTGAGTATCCGTAAGGAGACACGCCGGGGTACGCTGATCTCGCTGGCAGAGGAGCTCCCGGCAGAAGAATTATTTCCGCTGTCGCTGCTGTCTGAGGCGGCATCTACCGTGATCTCCACAGATGCAAGTGCGCTGCAGTACGGGGAGCCTGAAGGGTATGGCCCGCTCCGCGAATGGCTGACCGGAGATTGGCTCCACAGCAAAGGGGTGGCGGTAACCGAAGGCGGAGTGCTGCTGACAACGGGCAGCCAGCAGGCCATCGATCTGCTGTCCAGGGTGTACATCGATCCCGGGGATCATGTGCTGGTTGAGAATCCGACTTCTCCCGGTATTCTGCAGGCGCTGCGGATGCAGGGAGCCGTCATTATTCCGGTCCAGGGGGATGGGGACGGCCTGCTGCCGGATCATCTGCGCCGAACGATCCGCAGCTATAGGCCCAAGATGCTGTTCGCTGCGCCAAGCTTCACCAACCCCAGCGGAGTGCTCTGGAGCCTTGCCCGGCGGCAAGAGATTCTGGAGCTGTGTATCTCACATAATGTGCTGATCGTAGAGGATGATTCCTATGGCGATCTGCACTTCCAGCGGAGTGAGGGCCACCCCTCCAAGAAATATCCTACTCTATATGCGCTGGAGAATGTCAGCGAGGGCGGGCATGTGCTGTACATCGGCTCCTTCAGCAAGACGGTCGCGCCGGCGCTGCGGACGGGCTGGGCGGCGGGAAGCCGCGAGCTGATCGGCATGATGGCTGCCGCCAAGCAGATGGCGGACTGGCAGTCCAGCTCGCTGAACCAGCGCCTGCTGCATCATCTGCTCAGTGTGTCGGCTTTTGATCTAAGGGAGCATATCGCGCTGCTGAACCGCGAATACAATACCCGCCTGAAGCTGATGGCGGAGCTGCTGAAGCGTCCGGCCTGGAAGCACAGCGTGTATGATATGCCGGCCGGCGGCATGTTCCTCTGGGTATCGCTGCCTGAAGGCCTGGACGCGATGGCTCTGCTGCGGGCTTCGCTGTCTAAGGGGGTAGCCTTCCTGCCTGGTCCGCTCTGCAGTGTAAGCGGAGGCTCGGACCGTATCCGGCTCAACTTCAGCCATCCCGGCCGCGATGAGCTGCTGCTTGGAATGAATCTGATGAGCGAAGCGGTGACCGAGTTCACGGCGCGCAGCTAGGGGAGAAGGAACGGGCGCAAATATGAGCTTCACGGAAAATGAGCGGATTTTCATTTGAATTTTGCTGGATGCTATGTTAGGCTGGAGTCAATTAAATCTTCCATAAACACATCGTTTACTGGATTGTTACTGGCCGTGCCAGGCAAAACCTAAACTGATGGTGACTGATTTGAACCCGTTCGCCGGGCTCGATGATCTTGCCATAGGTTTAGGTTTTTCTGTTATATAGGCCATGCAGAAAGATCATAATGAAAAGGGGTAAGGACTATGGCTACAGTACTTAACGGATTTCCTGAGCATTTCTTATGGGGCGGGGCAACCGCTGCCAATCAGCTGGAGGGCGCTTTTGATCAGGGGGGCAAAGGGCTGTCAACCGCAGATATGATCGCCTTCGTGCCAAAGGATAAGCGCACAGGGGATCATTCCATGGAGATCTCTTCGGAGCGTATCGCCCGGATTCTTGCCGGAGAGACGGATGACTGGTTCCCGAAACGCGAAGGCGTTGACTTCTATCACCGCTACAAGGAGGACATTGCTCTATTAGCCGAAATGGGCTTCAAGGTGTTCCGGCTGTCGATTAACTGGGCACGGATCTTCCCGAACGGCGATGATGCCGAGCCTAACGAGCAGGGTCTGCAATTCTACGACGATGTATTCGATGAACTGTTGAAATACGGCATTGAGCCGCTGGTTACTCTCTCGCACTATGAGACTCCGCTCGGTCTTACACAGAAGTATAACGGCTGGGCCAGCCGTGAAGTGGTCGGCTTCTATGTGAAGTATGCTGAGACTGTATTTACACGTTACCGGAAAAAAGTAAAGTACTGGCTGACCTTCAACGAGATCAATGTCATGCTGTTCAGCCCGTATACCGGAGGCGGTATTCTTACAGACCGCGTGGAGAACAAGCTGCAAGCGGTCTTTCAGGGGCTGCACCATCAGTTCGTAGCAAGCGCCCTGGTTACCAGACTCGGACATGAGATTATTCCAGGCTCGCAGATTGGCTGTATGCTGGCCCGTATGGAGAGCTACGCGCATACCTGCAATCCGGCGGATGTACGTAAGAGACAGCAGGAGGACCAGCTGAATCTGTTCTTCACGGATGTGCATGCGCGCGGCAAGTACCCGCGTTATATGAACCGTTATTTTGCCGAGAACCATATTGAGATTGTCCGTGAACCGGGGGATGATGAGCTTCTTGCTGCGAATACAGTAGATTTCATCTCGTTCAGCTATTATATGACGCTTACGGTGTCGGCAGGTCCGGAGGGTGAGGCGACTGAAGGAAATCTGCTGGGCGGCATCAAGAACCCCTATCTGAAGGCCTCCGACTGGGGCTGGCAGATTGATCCTGTGGGTCTGCGCATTACCCTGAACAACCTGTACGACCGTTACCAGAAGCCGTTGTTCATCGTAGAGAACGGGCTGGGCGCATATGACAAGGTGGAGGAAGACGGATCGATCCATGACCATTACCGGATTGATTATTTGCGGGAACACATCAAGGAGATGAAGGAAGCGGTTAAGGACGGCGTGGAGCTGATGGGCTATACGGCCTGGGGCCCGATTGACCTGGTGAGCATGTCGACCTCGGAAATGTCCAAGCGCTACGGCTTCATCTACGTAGACCTGGACGACACGGGAAGCGGCACGCTGAACCGCAGCAAGAAGGACTCGTTTGAGTGGTACAAGCAGGTGATTTCGTCGAACGGTGAAATATTGTAGGTGAAATGGGGCAAGCTTAAGAAGCACAGGCCTTAATAAACCGTTTTCATAAAAGTGTTGTCATATTAACAATGATATGCTAAGATGCTGCTACAGGTAGAATAACTGGATTGTTACTGTTCATTCAGGCAAAACCAGAAACGGGCACTCTTTTGATGCCGTTTTGGTTTTGCCTTTTTTAACACGATAATGTTGTATCCCCGCGCCTGCGGGGGGATTTTATTACTCTGACGGTGTAAGGTGATGGAATGAAAATTGCTAAGGTGCTCAACAACAATGTGGTCACCGTACTCGATGCCAGCGGGAAGGAGCGGGTCGTAATGGGCCGCGGTATCGCCTTCAAGAAGCAGGCCGGGGATGATGTTGAGGATGCTCAGGTCGAGAAGGTATTCGCCCTGGAGAATAAAGAAGGTTCACAGAAGCTGATGTCGCTTCTCTCGGAGATCCCGCTGGAATATGTGGAATGCACCGATGAAGTGATCCGTTATGCCGAGACGGTGCTCGGGGAGAAGCTGCATGACAGCATCTATATCTCACTGACGGACCATATCCATTTCGCCATCGACCGCCACCGTCAGGGGCTTCAAATCAAGAATGCACTGCTGTGGGAAATCAAGCGGATGTACCGCAAGGAGTTCTCCATTGGACTCAAGGCGCTGCAAATTATCGAGGAACGGCTTGGGGTTCTGCTGCCGGAGGACGAGTGCGCTTTCATCGCGATGCATCTGGTGAATGCGCAGATGAACGGTGAGATGCGGGAGACGGTAAGTATCACGAATATCGTGAAGGACATCTTGAATATTGTCCGGCGGAGCTTCCTGATTGAGCTGGATGAAGAATCACTCGGGTATTACCGCTTCCTGACCCATCTGAAGTTCTTTGCGCAGCGGGTGGTTCAGGGCACTCCGATGGAGGAGCGGGACCATGATCATGCGCTGCATGATCTGGTCATGAAGCAGTACCCGGCTGCCCATGCGGTTGCGGTGAAGATAGCGGACTATTCCCGCAAGATATACAAACGGGTCTTGTCCAAGGAAGAAATATTGTATCTGACCATTCATATTGAACGGATTATCCGTAATGAGGATATAACAGAATAATGTGGTGCAGGATTGCAACTCGGAACAGAGGCAAAACCTAAACCCGGACAGTGCTGGAGGCAGAAGACTGCCTTTCCCCGCTGATCGGCGTTTAGGTTTTTTTAAATATAAAAATTTATATGTTTCATGCTATACATTATCCTTCTATTTCTCGCTGAAGCGGTACCGTCCTTTGAAAGGACGGCGAAGCCGTTTCTGCTTGTGCGGAAAACATACTACATCTAAGGAGCAACATCTTATGAATACAAAAGAGCTGTCCAAAGAAATATTGAAGCTTGTCGGCGGAGAAGACAATATCGATCAGGTAACCCACTGTATGACCCGTCTGCGCTTCAATCTGAATGATAACAACCGTGCGGACAAAGCGGCGCTGCAGAAGACGGACGGGGTTATGGGCGTGATGATTAACGGCGGGCAATTCCAGGTTATTATCGGCAATGATGTGCCGGTGGTCTACAATGAGCTGATTGGCAATATGTCCGTTTCTCCTGAGATGAAGGCTTCCGGTGACAAGGTGGAGAAAAAGAAGCAGAATCCGCTCAGCAAGCTGTTTGACTTCATCTCGGGAATCTTCACACCGATCCTGCCGGCCATTACCGGTGCGGGGATGATCAAAGGGATTGTCGCCCTGCTTGTCGCAGTAGGCTGGATGGGGACAGAGAACTCCACGTATATCATTCTCTCGGCGATCGGGGACGGTGCCTTTTACTTCCTGCCGATTGTTCTGGCCATCAGCGCTGCCCGTAAGCTGGGAAGCAATATGTACATCGCTGCTGCGATAGGTGCGGCCATTCTGCATCCGACCGTCACCACGCTGCTGGGGTCCGGGGAGCCTGTTACCTTCGCTTCACTGCCGGTGGTAGCTGCAACCTACGCTTCGTCCGTCATTCCGATTGTGATTGCAGTATGGCTGGCCTCCTATGTGGAAAAAGCCGTTGATAAAGTAACCCATGCTTCCCTGAAGCTGATTATCGTTCCGACGGTTACGCTGCTGGTCATTGTGCCGCTTACCCTGATTGCCGTAGGCCCGCTGGGAGTAATTATCGGAGATGGCCTGACTGGAGGGATCAGCTGGCTGTTCGAGAATACGGGATTGTTCGCAGGCCTGCTGCTGGGCGGAACCATGTCGCTGCTGATCATTACCGGGATGCACTATGCTCTGATTCCAATCATGATCGCATCCATTGCACAGCTTGGCTATGACTATATGATTCCGATTATGATGGTAGCGAACTTCGCCCAGGCGGGCAGTGCGCTCGGTGTCTCACTGAGAACGAAGAACAGCAAGCTGAAGTCCCTCTCCCTGTCCACAAGTATTACGGCTTTCATGGGGATTACAGAACCGGCTATGTACGGTGTGAATATGCGGCTTAAGAAACCGTTCATCGCTGCCCTGATCGGCGGAGCCGCCGGTGGTGCGTTCCTCAGCTTGTTCAAGGTAAAAGCGTATGTCATCGGCGGACTCGCCGGGCTCTCCGGCATCCCGATGGTTCTCGGTGCGACCTTTGTCTATTCGGTCATCGGCTTCGCCATCGGGGCGGCAGTTGCTGCCATTGTCACTTATATTATCGGCTTCGAGGATGAGCCGGAAGCTGCTGCTGCTGCGCCTGCGGTGACTTCTGCCGAGCCTGTCGCATCTGACGCTAACACTACTGTAATCGGCGCTACTGCTGAGTCTACGATGGTGAATCAAGAGGTGTTCAGTCCGATTGCCGGAGCGGTGAAGCCGCTCAGCGAAGTGAGCGACCCGGCCTTCTCGGAAGAGATTATGGGTAAAGGATATGCCATTCAGCCGTCCGAAGGCCGCGTAGTCTCGCCGGTCCAGGGAACGGTGTTCTCGCTCTCGAAGAGCGGACATGCCATTGGTCTGGTCAGCGACAGCGGAGCGGAAATGCTGATCCATATCGGCATCGACACGGTGAAGCTGAAAGGCCTGCATTTCTCGCCCAAGGTAACCGCCGGAACCCGGGTGGCTGTCGGCGATCTCCTGATGGAATTCGATCTGGTCGAGATCGAGAAGGCTGGTTATAGCACGATTACGCCGGTTATTATTACGAACATCCAGCAGTACCAGTCCATCCAGTCTGCTGGCGCCACCTGGGTTAAGGAGAAGGAGCTGCTGTATACGGTGCTTGCTTAGGGCGAGCCAGGAGCGAATAAGCGAAGGGCTGGGGGCTTGGAGTGAATGAGTGAAGAGCATGGTATAAACCAGTAGGATATTCTAGAGTATAGATCAGGTAAGTGGATAGAGAAGGTACAAAGGAGTTGTCGCTCGCAGCAGGTCTGCGTGGGGACAACTCCATTTGTGCTTGTATAGTTAGCGCGAGAGATGATTCGCAGGCTGAATGTGTGCGGAAAACTGAATACAATGTGCTGGGGCGATGGGGCGAAGGTAAGCGGACCAAATGTGTGCGGAAAACCGAATACAATGTGATGGACGAGGGTAAGCGGGCCGAATGTGTACGGAAAACCGAATACAATGTGATGGACGAGGGGAAGCGGGCCGAATGTGTGCGGAAAACAGAATACAATGTGATGGACGAGGGTAAGCGGGCCGAATGTGTGCGGAAAACCGAATACAATGTGCTGGGGCGATGGGGCGAAGGTAAGCGGACCAAATGTGTGTAAAAAACCGAATACATGTATTGGCGCTTATCCAGTAACTTTATTCTGTGGAGATAGGTGGAAAAAGAGCATCTAATTTGACTGGATTCCTGAGAGTTGGGACTTTAGTTGGAAAAAGTACATTTATTCAGCTGAAATATGCTACTTGAGACAAAATGATGGAAAATAAGTGTTTTTTATCCAACTAATCTTTTGCGCCGGGAAAAACTCAATGATTTAAGTGTTGATTTTCCATCTATTAGCCGGGCAGTAGAGCGGGAACGTCTCACAATTGTGTGAATGCCCATGTAAAGGGAGGCGCTTCCGCTCGGGTTCGGCAGGTGGAGCTGCGAACGGATAGGCAGTCGCAGCGGCCCAGGTCCGGCAGGTGGAGTAGTGAGCGGATGGGTAGGCGCGCGGCCC
>NZ_ASPX01000007.1:0-518 GCF_000517965.1 Paenibacillus sp. FSL R7-277 | reverse complement strand
GCATCTAGCCATAGCTTCGGTGGTGTGTTTAGCCCCGTTACATTTTCGGCGCAGAGTCACTCGACCAGTGAGCTATTACGCACTCTTTCAATGGTGGCTGCTTCTAAGCCAACATCCTGGTTGTCTGTGCAACTCCACATCCTTTCCCACTTAACACACACTTGGGGACCTTAGCTGATGGTCTGGGCTGTTTCCCTTTTGACAATGGATCTTAGCACTCACTGTCTGACTCCCGGCAAGAAGTAAATGGCATTCGGAGTTTGACTGAGCTTGGTAACCCTTGCGGGCCCCGCACCCAATCAGTGCTCTACCTCCACCACTCCATTCACCGAGGCTAGCCCTAAAGCTATTTCGGGGAGAACCAGCTATCTCCGAGTTCGATTGGAATTTCTCCGCTACCCCCACCTCATCCCCGCATTTTTCAACATGCGTGGGTTCGGGCCTCCAGTGCGTGTTACCGCACCTTCACCCTGGACAGGGGTAGATCACACGGTTTCGGGTCTACGTCCACATACTCA
>NZ_ASPX01000006.1:0-111951 GCF_000517965.1 Paenibacillus sp. FSL R7-277 | reverse complement strand
GGGGTGGAGCGGGAGTTGGCAGGGGGGCAGGGCGTGGGTAGAGTTGGTAGGGCGCAGGGGATGGGGCGGTGCTTAGTGGCCCTTTATTCGTGCCAGTCGCCAACTGCTCCTCATTTCGTTCGACCACTAAATTTTCGAGAAATTCAGGGTACTTGTGTTCCTCATTTCGCCTAACCACCAACTTTCGGCCAATTCAGGGGCACTTGTGCTCCTCATTTCGTGCGACACGCCCACTTTCGGTCAATTCAGGGGTATTTGTGCTCCTCATTTCGTTCGACCCGCCCACTTCCGGCTGATTCAGGGGTATTTGTGCTCCTCATTTCGCTCAACCGCCCGCTTTTGGCTAATTCAGGGGTATTTGTGCTCCTCATTTCGCTCAACCGCCCACTTTCGGCTGATTCAGGGGCACTTTGGACTCCTCATTTCGCTCAACCGCCCACTTTCGGCCAATTCAGGGGTACTTGTGCTCCTCATTTACGTCTGTGGCCCACTTTCGGCACTTTTAATGGGATTTATCCCTTTGATTTCACCGCGTGGTCCACTTTTGGCACATTTAATGGGATTTATCCCTTTGGTTCGGCCGTGCGGCTCACTTTGGCACATTTAATGGGATTTATCCCTCTGATTTCACCGTGCGGCTCACTTCCGGCACTTTTAATGCGATTTATCCCTTTGATTTCACCGTGCGGCTCACTTCCGGCACTTTTAATGGGATTTATCCCTTTGGTTCGGCCGTGCGGCTCACTTCCGGCACTTTTTAATGGGATTTATCCCTCTGATTTCACCGTGCGGCTCACTTCCGGCACTTTTAATGGGATTTATCCCTTTGGTTCGGCCGTGCGGCCCACTTCCAGCACATTTAATGGGATTTATCCCTCTGATTCCGGCGCGGTCAATGGCGCACATATACTATACTTTCGGCGTTGAGGTCAGGTAGTACTTAATTCCAGTTTGTCCACAACCGAAGCCCCTACATTTGCTCAACAGCATACGGAAGCGGTGGCACTCTATTGAGAAGGACGGCAGCCGTTGCAGCGTTGGCAACAAGATGAGAGAAGCACCCCCGTCTAGCACCAAACATACTAATCTTTACACTGCAATCGGCAGCAGTGATGCTTGTCCGTTGGTGATCTGTATGGCTCAACAGGGATTAGCATAGCGGTAGCAGCTTGGAGCCTACGTCCCTTGCTCATCGAAATAGCTGTTCAGCAGCTTGAGGAACACATTCGGAAAGGCGTAATTTTTCATGTCCTCACGGTTGATCCAGCGCTGCGCTCCGCTGTCTGCTGCATCAGCTGCGGCATCCCCGCTGTCGAACAGCGCCAGCGGTGCGTCTTCCGCCGGCTGTGCCCCCAGCGCCGCAGCCAGCAGGCTGTTCTCACGCTCCGCATGAGCCGCTCCCGCATCCACTCCCAGCGGGCTATTCTCGCGCCCCGCATGTGCATCCACTCCCAGCGCGCCATCCGCGCGTCCCGCATGCGCTGCCCCAGCATCCGCCCCCAGCGCGCCATCCGCGCGCTCCGCTTGCGCCGCCCCGTACACGGCGCGGCTCTCCGCTGCCAGCGGCAGCGCCGCCTCTTCCCTGCAGCGGTACACCTGCAGGGTCCACACAATATGGCTGAATGTATGCTCCGCAGCCATCCAGTGCCCCTCAGGCCGGGCGTGAATCCCGGCCTGGCTCATGGACCGGCGCAGCCGGTCCAGCGCTGCCGCTTCCGGCAGCAGCGCACCGCGCGCGCCGCCAGCCTCAGCAGGCGGCGCAGGCCAGTGCGGCAGCTCCCACATGCGGGCCAAAAGCCCGCTAGCCGGCCGCTGCCGGATCAGTACCCGGCCCGCGTGCTCGCCGCGGCCCTCCACTAAGGCAGCCAGCCGCTCCTCCGGACGCGGCGGCTTCGCCTTGGTCTTGACGGGCAGCGAGGCCTCGCAGCCCGCCAGCCGCGCGGCGCAGTGCTCCATCACCGGGCACGGAAGGCAGCGCGGTGATTTCGGCGTGCAGATGAGCGCTCCAAGCTCCATCAGCGCCTGATTGAAGCTGCCTGCCTCCCCTTCTGGGATCAGCTCGGCGGCAAGCTTCTCCATTTTCACACGGGTCGGGCCTTTGGCAATGTCATCCTCAATCAGGAAATACCGGGATAAGACGCGCATCACATTGCCATCCACCGCCGGCTCCGGCCGGTTGAACGCGATGCTCAGAATAGCACCGGCTGTATACGGGCCTACGCCCTTGAGGCCGAATACGGCATCACGGTCATCCGGCACCTGCCCCCCGTACAGCTCCTTGACCTGCTTCGCGGCATGCTGGAGATTCCGGGCACGCGAGTAGTAGCCAAGACCCTCCCAGCATTTCAGCACCTCTTCCTCCGGTGCATCTGCGAGCGCCTCCACGGTTGGAAACTGCTCAATAAAACGGTTGAAATAAGGAATTACCGTATCCACCCGGGTCTGCTGCAGCATAATCTCCGAGATCCAGATGTAATACGGATTGCGGTGGCGCCGCCACGGCAGGTCCCGCTTCTGGAGGTGGTACCATTCCAGCAGGAACCGGCTGAAGAATAACTTGGCTTCCTGCTGCGCTTCTATGTGCTTCTCATCTGTAGTCATCGTTATTCTCCTTGCCGTTCAAAATTATATAGTTACAGGCTGTGGCCGGTCGTCCGCTCCACCACCGCGAAGGCCGAGGCCAGTCCGCGGCTGTGCGTAATGGTGAGATGAATGACATACTCCTGCTCCGGCAGCCCCAGCCGGGCCCAGGCCTCCGCCGACAGTATGGCTACTGGCTTGCCCAGCGCATCCGGCAGAATCTCAATGTCCTGAAAACCCACCATCTGACCGATTCCGCAGCCCAGCGCCTTCACAACCGCTTCCTTGGCCGAGAATCTCCCGGCGGTGAATTCCGCTGTCTTCGCGCCTTTGCCTGCGGCCAGCACCCGCTCCGGCCCGGTCAGAATTCTCCGGGAGAACCGGTTGCCCAGGCTGCTCTCCGTAATCCCGGCAACCCTGCCGATTTCCAGCACATCATGCCCGATTCCATAAATCACACTTCCACACCTCTCCTGGCTCTGCATTCCTTAACCCTCTTATATTACCTTCTATCCTTACCCTGCGTCTAATGATATGATCTTGCTAGGACTCCACAGATCTCATGTAACAGTGAAGCCTGTCAGCTTCTTGACCAAGTATTATTAATAATAGTCTTAGCGTCAGCTTTCTGCTATCTTAAAAGAAAAAAAACTGAAAGTCTATCACCCGCAAATCAGGTATATCCGGTAAAGAAGTACAACCGCCAGTTCCAAGAGATGAAGGAAAGGAAGAATACCTTATGTCCCGTAATTTTGAATTACCCGCAGGAGAGGATGCGGTGCTTCGCTGCTCCCATTTTCCCGCTCAGGGAGAGGCCCGGAGTGTGGTGGTTATCGCTCACGGCTACAAAGGCTTCAAGGATTGGGGGATGTTCCCGTATACGGCACAGGCGCTCAGCGACGAGCATGAAGTGATCAGCTTCAACTTCTCCCATGCCGGCATCGGCGAGGATCTGCAGAATTTCACCGAGCTGGATAAGTTCGCCCGCAATACCTACCAGCGTGAGATCAAGGATATGGAGATCCTGCTCTCTTATCTGAGCCAGCACCACAGGTTCGGCAGCCTCCCACTTTTCCTGCTGGGCCATAGCCGCGGCGGGGGCGACTCACTCCTCTACGCACTGGATCATCCGGCAGAAATTGCCGGGGTCATCTCCTGGAACGGGATCACTAACCTGGATCTGTTCACAGAGCAGCAGAAGAGTGAAATGCGGGAAAAGGGCCGGACCCATGTGCTCAACGGACGGACCGGCCAGCAAATGCCGCTGGACGCCATCATTATAGAGGATCTGGAGCAGCAGGCGGAGCGTTACCAGATTCTAGAACGGATGAAGCAGGCCAACTTCCCCGTTGTCCTGATTCAAGGCAGTGAGGACGGCGAGCATCTGCGGCGCGGCTCCGAGCAATTGATCCGGCTGCGGCCGGATATCGAATGGGTGCAGATTCCCGGCGGCAATCATACCTTTGGCACCGTTCATCCTTTTGCCGGAACTACCCACCAGTTAGAACAGGCGATATCCGCTACCAGAGGGTTCATCAACCGGGTACTGGCGAAGTAGGCCGTACATTTATAATGAGCTTCACATACCTGGCTGCCTAATTGTATTCGGATTTTCGCATACATTCGGCCGATGCACCTTCGCACCAGCACATTGTATTCGGTTTTCCGCATACATTCGGCCGATGCACCTTCGCGCCACACATTGTATTCGGTTTTCCGCATACATTCGGCCGATGCGCCTTCGCACCAGCACATTGTATTCGGTTTCCGCATACATTCGGCTCGTTCGCCTTCGCACCAGCACACTCTTACACAAAAACCGCCGGAGCGTCTGCATCAAGCGCAGCGTCCCGGCGGCTCCGGCATAACCTGTCTAGATCCCCGGAATACTATCGCGCTTATGCGCCGTTCTCCGGAAGAAGCGCTCCAGCTTCTCAGCCGCTTCAGGGCTGACGGTCTTCCCCTCCAGATAATCGCTGTTCTCCTCATAGGTGATTCCAAGCTCAGTCTCATCCGTCTGGCCCGGCCAGAGTCCGGCCGTCGGCGCTTTGGTTACGATATCCGCCGGCACGCCAAGCGCAGCAGCCAGCTGCCGTACCTGCCGTTTGTTCAGGGAGGACAGCGGTGTTATATCGACGGCGCCATCGCCCCACTTCGTATAGAATCCGGTAATGGCCTCAGAGGCATGATCGGTACCCACCACCAGCAGATTGTTCTCAAAAGCAAGCGCATACTGCATCACCATCCGCGTTCTCGCTTTTACATTCCCCTTGCCCTGATGGGTAATATGCTTGTGCTGGCCCAGGGACTTCAGGCTATGCTCGACCTCCAGGGCGATCTCGTTCACCGCTTCTTCGATATTGGTCTCCACCGTATGGGTCAGCTCAAAAGCCCGGGCCACCGCATAGCTGTGCTCAATATCCTCCTGCTCCCCGTAAGGCTGGAACACCCCGAGTGTCATATACTCCTTGCCTTCCTCCGCCGTCAGCTCGTCCGTAGCCAGCTTGCACAGACCCGCAGCCACCGCGCTGTCCACACCCCCGCTAATCGCAATCAGCAGACCTCTGGCCCCCGCCTGGAGCGCATACGCTTTCAGGAAATCTACACGCTTACGGATCTCCGCATCCGTATCAATCACCGGCTTAACTCCCAGCGTAGCAATAATCTCTTCCTGCAGACTCACAGGACCACCCCGTTTCTTAGAATTGTAATCCCTACCCTTAACATTAGAAAAAAATCCCGCATGAGCCAAGCCCCCGGCTGACGGCTGGCTGATGCGGGATCATTACTTATTCATGCTGCTGTCCTCAGGCTGCAGGACATTATTACTGGCACACGCGGTCAAAAACTTCCTTCAGCTCCGCAGCAATCTCGGCGGCCGAACGGTCTTCCACACCGTGACGTTCGATGAAGTGAACCAGCTCGCCGTCCTTCATCAGCGCGATGGAAGGAGATGATGGCGGATACGGTGCGAAAAATTCACGCGCCTTCGCGGTAGCTTCCTTCTCCTGACCGGCAAATACGGTGAACAGGTGATCCGGCAGAATCTCGTTCTGCAGCGCCTGGGCTACCCCTGGACGGCACTGTCCGGCGGCACAGCCGCATACGGAGTTCACAACAACCAACGAAGTTCCCTTGGCTGCCGGAAGGGCTGCTTCCACATCCTCCGGTGTTAATAGCTCCTGAAATCCGATGCTTGTCAGATCGTCGCGCATAGGTTGGATAGAATCTCTCATATATTGATTAAAAGACATGGACATTTCTCTGCACTCTCCTTCATCACTTGAATTGAGATAAGGTCAGAACCCGGATAACGTTACCGCGTTCCAGCACTACTTGCTAACTTTATTATACATACATACTCTGCGAAAGCAAGAGATGCAGCCTGCCGCTGCACAGCCCCGAAACGGTGCCGTCCCCGTGAAATCTGCTACATATATACAGGGCTCTGGACCGCTCCCTCTCTGGACTCCACCGGAAAAGTAACGATGACCGAGGTCCCGGACCCTACCTCCGATTCTACCCGGATCGTTCCGTTATGCCGCTCTGCAATACTAAGACAGAGCGGCAGACCAAGACCTGTCCCCTGGCTCTTGGTGGTGAAGAACGGAGTGAACAATTGATTCAGCTGGCTCTGGGGCATGCCTTCTCCGGTATCCGTAATAATCAGCAGCACGTTATCCCCATGCTCATAGGCAGCCAGCGTCAGTACGCCCTTGGCCTCCATCGCCTCCATGGCGTTGCGGGCCAGATTCAGAATCAGCTGCTTGATCTCCCGGATATTCAGCTGCAGCAGCGGCATCGTCGGGCTGATTTTCAGCTCCACACTCTGGCCGCGGAGATTGGCATCCGCCCAGATCAGCGGCGTAAGCTCCTCCAGAATATGCTGGAGCCCGGCTGGCTCCTTGTCCGATACACGGGTCTGTGCCAGCGACAGAAAGTCATTGATGATGCTGTTGGCCCGGTCCAGCTCTTCCATGACAATATGATAATAGGAGTGGAGCTCCTCCGGGCTTTTCTCCCGCATCAGCTGCAGGAAGCCGCGAACTACTGCCATCGGGTTACGGATCTCATGCGTAATGCCCGCAGCCATCTGCCCGACCAGCGACAGGCGCTCGACATTGTCAAGCTCACTGCGCATTTTCTCCTCTTCCGTCAAATCCTGAATAATCATGACGATGCCGCCCGGCAGTCCCGATTCATGCTGGAGCGGCGCGGTAAAAATATGATAGGTCATCGAATCGACCCTGATCTTGGTATTGGAGCGCTGTCTGCTCCTCAGAACCGCCTGTAACCGGTCCAGGGTAGCCTGATCCATGCTTTTGCCGAAGATATCACTAGCCGGCCTGGACAAAATAAACTCTCTGGTCAACAAGGGACAATGACGCTGCATCAGGCTCAGCATATATTCATTCACCTCTGTCACATACCCGTTGTCATCGAACTCCATAATATTCAGCGGAACTACATTTGTAATCTGCTGCAGCTTCTCCGATTCCCACTGGAATTTCTCCGAGATTCCCTGCATTTGGACCCTGACCTGCAGCTTGTCCCACGCCTTATCGATATAGGTGATGAACAAGGCGCCCAGAATTAGGGCCGTTAATCCGTATAGTCCGGCGAGAGCCGCTTCGCTGGGAGGTATATCCATGACATTCCTGCCCTGTATATTCGGTACAATGACTATGAATAACATGCTCGGGAAAAGTGCGCCCCACAGGATGAAGATTTTGCCGGGTATCGCAGATTTCTTGAACATCCCGGACATACCGAAGAGCAGCGGATACAGCAGCACCCCTGTATTCAGGAAGAGATGCTCCAGACCTGAGGGCACCGAGAACAATGCAGTACAGAAGAAGAAATATAGCGCGAGGTAGACGCTGGAGCGCAGATTACCATATAAGATCCCAATATACGCCGGGAGAATAGCCAGATTCAAATAGACCAACCCGAACATCGTGGCCGACAGTGCCATGCACAGCGTAATCCCCAGCGCGCAGCAGATCATCAGAAAGGTCTGGTCATCCGGAAACCTAATGTTCCTGCGCAAGGGATGGCCCCGGTCCAGCCTCCACTGAAAGAGAAACAGAAAAATGCAGGCAGCCGATATTTGCAATAAAATATCCTTTACCGCATAAATAATTGCAATCACTCCTCAAATTGGTTAAAATTCCTTTTCCACTTAGATTAAAGCATAACCGCGCATTCCTGACAACGATAATCAGGTTTCGGTCGCTTGGACCTGGCTACACTCCGCCTGGAATGGTATGATGCCGTTAATAGAGTGTCGCAATAAGCAAAAGGAGCAAATGAATGAGTAACTACGATGTAATCGTCATTGGAGGCGGCCCGTCCGGGCTGATGGCCAGCGTAGCCGCAGCCGGACACGGAGCGTCCGTACTTCTGATCGACAAAGGGGCGAAGCTGGGCCGCAAGCTGGGAATCTCGGGCGGCGGGCGCTGCAATGTTACCAATATAAAGGAGACCTCGGAGCTGATCGCCCATATTCCGGGCAACGGCCGTTTTTTATACAGCTCGTTTGATCATTTCAACAACCGGGATATTATAGATTTCTTTGAGGGGCTGGGCATTGCCTTGAAGGAGGAGGATAACGGGCGGATGTTCCCTGTATCGGACAAGGCCGCAAGCGTAGTATCCGCTCTGATAGGCAAAGTGCGGAGCCTTGGTGTGCAGATCATGACGGACAGCCCGGTCCGGGAGGTTCTCTACGAGGAAGGAGCCGTCCGGGGCATCCGCCTGGAGTCAGGCCAAGCGTTCGGCGCGAAGGCTGTAATCATTGCCACCGGAGGCAAGTCCGTGCCGCAGACCGGCTCTACCGGCGACGGGTACCCTTGGGCTGCCGCCGCCGGACATACGATCACAGAGCTGTTCCCGACCGAGGTCCCCATTCTCTCCCGGGAGGCGTGGATCAAATCCGGGGAGCTGCAGGGCTTGTCCCTCCGCGATGTCATACTGAGCGTCTGGAATCAGAAGGGCAAGAAGGTGATCTCCCACAGGGGGGATATGATCTTCACCCATTTCGGCTTATCCGGCCCGATTGCGCTGCGCTGCAGCCAGTTCCTGCGCCAGGTTCAGCAGAAGTCGGGAAACGATACCGTGGAGATGTCCATCGACCTGTTCCCGGACCTGTCCCTTCAGGAGGCGGAGTCTATGCTCCAGAATAAGCTCGATCTGGAGCCGAAGAAGGCGATCCGCAATTCGCTGAAGGGCCTGCTGCCCGAGCGCCTGATCCCGCTGCTGCTGGCGAAGAGCGGGCTGGACGGGGAGATTACAGGCCATCATATGCCCAAGCTTGGCCTTGGGGCGCTGGCTGCCCTGGTGAAGCGGATGCCCGTTCAGGTTCACGGGACACGTTCCCTGGCGGAAGCCTTTGTGACCGGCGGGGGAGTTGCGCTCAAGGAGATCGACCCCAAGACCATGCAGTCCAAGCTGACCGCAGGCCTCTATTTTTGCGGTGAGATTCTCGATATTCACGGGTATACCGGCGGCTATAATATTACCGCTGCCTTCTCCACCGGCTATACTGCCGGTAAGCATGCGGCGGAGCAGTAAGGCGCATAAGCAGCGCCTATAGTTAGCTTCTTCTGTCTGGCCTGCGATCTGAGAAACATCCCGGATGCTGCCAGTGACAGCCAGAACAGCCGTAACAGCAAAAAGCCTTCCCCCGGCTTGTGGAGGAAGGCTCTTTGCCGTTATCTTGCAAACCTTATGACACTGAAGATACGGCCGATCCAGATTCCGGCGGCAGCCCCGACAGGGATAAAGATCAGCAAGCCCAACCAGCCGTAGGCCGGAATGCAGAGCATAGCGGAGCACAGGACGGCAAAGGGCGTCAGTAGAATGGGCATCGCCTTGGAGCCGGCGTCCGCCTTCTGCTCCTTGGTGAACGGCAGAATGCCGATATAATCATCCCCGGAGAAAAGATTCCAGAAGGAGGTCAGCCAGTAGGCCATCAGGCATGTCAAGATGGCGTACAGCAGCCATTTCAGTACTACCGGCACAATAAGAATGGCCACCAGCGACACCCCGGTGAACTGCAAATACAGCTTGAGGTGGGCCGGATTGCGCAGCAGCGCCTTCATCCCTGCGGCGGCGAAGCGGCTCTCGGGCAGCTTCGAAGCCAGCAGCGGCTGTGACTTGCGGAAGATCCAGGGCTTATAGCGTGTCGGCCGCGGCTTATCCAGCACACGGCGCAGCAGAATCGCTGCAATTCTCATCCGCTGCTTGTAGTCTTCGCGCACATCATTCATGAACGTGCCGCGCAGACGCAGGCGGGCTCTGAAGGCCAGGACGGTCACCACCGCGTAGGCGGCTGCCGCAAGGAACAGAAGGGCCGGGCTGTCCTTCCAGAAGAGCGCGAGACGCAGGTAGATCCCGCAGGGTACGGCCACCGCCAGGATCAGCCACAGCCGGCGGCGGAAGCCCTGCCGCTGTACCTTGACGATATGGCCCAGCAGCTTAACGGCCCAGCTACAGGTTATGGTCAGCGCCAGCAGGCCATAGGCGCTTGCCGTGCTCAGATCGTAGCCGCGGATCAGAAACGGCAGCAGAATGACGTATACCGCCGCCATCTTCAGCGCAGTTACCGCTAGGCTATAGACCATCCCGCCCTTGAGGATCGTGCTGATCCAGTTCTGCCGCTGCCGCAGGAACAGCAGATCGCCTTCCTGGAGCAGCAGTACGATACCTCCGGTAGCCAGCAGAATGGCCAGCAGCGAAGGCACGACCACAAAGGGTACATGGCTGAACCAACCCGGGAGATTGCCGTTCCAGTAGCCATAATAGAAGCGGCCGCCGAGGAGGCCCCCCGGGATGAGGATATACAGCAGGACCGTCCAGTCCACAGCCGTACGGATAATAGCAGTCTGCTCCCGGAAATGGGAGAACAGTCTTCGTCGTAAGAGATTCCTTGCAGCCGGGAACGCAAATGAATTCCGGCTCATGTTAATTCGTCGAAGCAATCAAACAGCGATCCCTCCGGCAGCCCCGCTTCCCCGCGTATCGCCGCAAGTGTCCCCTCGGCGGCAATTTTGCCTCCGGAGATCAGAATGAAGCTGTCGCAGATTTTCTCCGCTGTATCCAGAACATGCGTGGACATCAGCACCCCGGCGCCGCGTTCCCGTTCCGCCTCCAGCAGGCGCAGGAAATCCTTGGTGGCCCTGGGATCAAGGCCGATGAACGGCTCGTCCACAATATAGACATCCGGCTGTACCAGGAAGCCGAGCATGAGCATCATCTTCTGCTTCATTCCCTTGGAGAAGCCCGCCGGCAGATCATCGCGCACATGGGTCATGCTGAACTGTACCAGCAGCTGTTCCGCCGTGGATTCGAAGGCTTCATAGCTTAAGCCGTAGGCAGCGGCAGCCAGATCAAGATGCTCCCACAGAGTAAGGTCCTCGTAGAATACCGGCTGCTCCGGCACGTAGGCGTAGGACTGGTTCTCACCGCCCAGCTTCACCCGGGCCTTGGCATGCTTCAGCAGACCGAGCAGCGTCTTGATCGTAGTGCTTTTGCCGGCCCCGTTCGGTCCGATCAGTCCCAGCAGCTCGCCCTTTCTCACCTGGAAGGAGATTCCTGAGATGCGGATGTCCCCTGCCTCATAGCCTGCTTCCTCAATTACCACATCAAGCACAGTATCCTCTTCGTCGTCCTCATCATCGTCGTAATACTTGTTGATCCGGTCCTCCGTCTGCTTCGGAGCCTTCTGTTCCTCTGAACCTTCTGTCTCTTCCATATCTATCTCCATCTCCTGTATCATCATTCAATATAATGCGATCATAGCACCATAGACGGACCTTTGCTGCAATAATTTTCACCCTTTACCCGCCCTTTAAAAGATTGTTCAATTTTTTATAATTAAAAGTGTGCTTATTGTGACAAATGACATGTTTTTCAATCTTTGTTTGACGTATTGTAAAGGCTAGATATCCGGAAGGAAGTATTCCAAACCGTGCGGATAAGCCCGTACGATTAACAATAGAGGTGGAGAAGCATGATACAATCCTATGAACGCGATACTCAGTTGACCCTGCATTTGTACAGAGTTTTTGCCAAGTCCTTCAAGAGCATTAACGAGCATGCTGTAACCGGCAGCAAGATCGAAGGCTTCAACCCGACCGCCTTCGCAGTCATGGAGGTTCTCTATTACAAAGGTCCGCAGCCGATCCAGCAGATCGGTGCCAAGCTGCTGCTGCAGAGCGGCAACGTTACTTATGTGATCGACAAGCTGGAAGAACGCGGCTACCTGCAGCGCAAGCCTTGCCCCAGTGACCGCCGTGTTATTTTTGCCGAGCTGACTACCGAGGGCGAACGCCTGATGAACGAGATGTATCCGAAGTACTCGGAGCGCCTGCATCTGGCCTTCAGCGGACTCAGCGACGAAGAGAAGGAACAGATGATTGTGCTGCTGAAGAAGATGGGCCTGCAGGCCGAGAAGCTCTCCCCGCTCCCGCGCAAATAAGGGTAGTTGAGGAATCGGCGGTTGTGAATCTATTCACTAATTAAGCCAATGTAGGGGTTGTTCCAAAAAGCAGGTAACGGCTGCTTGGAACAGCCCTTTGTTTTGAGCAGGATCAGGCGTAAGCAGCTTGTAAGGAGCAGCTTTGTTGCACATCTTGCAGGATTCCTTTATAAAAGTTACTGACTGAAGCACAATGTTGCATTATTTGCACAAATTCCGATGTTTAGAGCAAGTTAGCGCTAAATTTGTTGCATTTCCTGCAGGATTTCAGCATAAACCGCTCCTACGGGGCAATATTCTTGCACTTTTTGCAAGATTTCTCTATAATCCACAATAGAAGAAAATCATAGTTCCCTAAATAAACACAAAAAATCGCTCGTTCTGGTAAATGGAAGATCCGCCATCCATCCCCAAAGGAGCGATTTTTGTATGTTCAAGCCCTCACTCGATAAATCTCCTAATCAGGACAATCCGTGCTAAGACTTGAAGCTTAACGCTTCGATGGTGTATTTACTTCCTGTATGGAAGGCACCCCTTGGTCAAGACGCACCGAGATTACCAGGGAGATCACAGCGAACACTGCCATCACGATGAACAGGGAGTGCAGACCGCCCTCCAGCGCACCTTGCAGACTGCTCCAGGCTTCCTTAGGCAGCACGCTTCCGCTATGCGGGTTAAGCAGCTGGTTAATATCTGCGCCGGAGGCGGCTGCCCCCGGCTGTTCCGCCAGGCTCCGGTCAATACTGAAGTTCAGCCAAGAGCCGAAGATTGCCACCCCCACCGTCTGCCCGAGTGAGCGGGTGAAGGTGTTCAGTGCCGTAGACGCACCGCGCTGCTCATGCTGCACCGAGGACTGGGCGATAATGGTGAAGACGGTCGAGGCATAGCCGAAGCCCACCCCGCAGAATAGCATCAGCACCAGAAGCAGCAGCTGCGAGGAGTCTGCATTCATCAGCGTAAGCCCCACGGCTGCGATAACAATCAGCGAGAGGCCGAGCATTCCCGTACGGCGCGTGCCTGCACGCAGAATCATCCGCCCGCCCGCGATGGAGCCCAGCATCCAGCCGACCGACATCGGTGCCAGTAGCAGGCCCGAGAGAGCGGCGCTTTTGCCGAAAACGCCCTGCACCCACAGCGGAACATACGTAGACAGCCCGATAATGAGCGTGCTGACCAGCAGATTCGCACCTGTAGAGACTGCAATATTACGGATGGAGAACAGCTCCAGCGGCAGCATCGGCTCGGCGGCCCGGCGCTCCACGAACAGGAACACCACGAGCAGCAAGACAGCCGCCAGGAGAATAGCCAGCAGCAGCGGAGAATTCCAGGGCAGACTCTGCCCCCCAGTCGTCAGGCCAAACAGCAGCGCCCCCATTCCCGCAGCGAACAGCAGCACTCCGGCTACATCGATCTTCGTCTTGCGGCGGACCTTCTCTTCCTTAAGATAACGCGAGATGAAGATAATCGACAGCAGGCCGAACGGCAGATTGAACACGAATACCCAGCGCCAGCTTAAGTAATCCACTACATAACCGCCAAGCAGCGGCCCGACCAGCGAAGAAATCCCCCACACTGAGCTAAGCAGCCCCTGCGTCTTCGCCCGTTCCTTCAGACTGTAGATATCTCCAATAATGGTAAAAGTCATCGGAATCAGCGCCCCCGCACCAATCCCCTGAATCCCCCGGTAAATAATCAGCTGCTGCATACTCTGCGAGACTCCGCATAACAGCGAGCCTGCGAGGAAGACTACGGCGCCGCCAATGAACACGGGCTTCCTTCCGATCAGATCGCTCAATTTGCCAAAAATCGGCGTGGTCACTGCCATCGCCAGCAGATAAGCTGTAAAGATCCAGCTCAGCCACTGCATCCCCTGGAAATCCCCTACGATGGCCGGCCCCGCCGGACCCGTTACCGTCCCTTCAATCGCTGCCAGAAATGTAGCCAGCAGTACGCCTGTCAATATTAACTTCCGCTGCTTGTCCCCCAGTGAACTCAATGAATCCATACCTTCTCTCTATGTTCTCTCTCCTGCGCCCGTATCTCCTTGCAGCAGGGAATACATCACTACATCCTGATAGCCCGATGCTGTATGCCGGTATTGCCGCAGCAGGCCTTCCTGCCGGAAGCCAAGTCCCGTGAGCAGACGCTCTGCCCGAAGGTTGCCCGGATGGCACAAGGCTTCCAACCGGTTCAGCCCCATGCTCTGGAAGCCGAACGCAAGCGCAAGCGTAAGCGCTTCCTGCATGTACCCCTGGCGCATGGCTGCCGGTGACAGCTCGAAGCCGATCTCTCCCCGGTAAGCGCCTTGAAGCTGCCAGTGGTTATAGCCGCAGCTGCCGATGACACGGCCTTCCGGCCCCAGGATGCTCCAGCGCAGGCTCTCTTCCTCCACCGCCCACTCCGCCAGCAGGGCAATCAGTGCTTCCGTATCCTCCACAGAGGACAGAGGCGGGCCATCCAGCCAGGGCGCTACTTCCGGATGGCTCCAAATCGCGAACAGCGCCTGTGCGTCCGCCGGCAGCATCGCCCGCAGACGTACCCTCCGTCCGCTTAATTCCGGAATAACCCCTCCGCACACATACATGTTCCCGTCCCCTTTCAACCCTATCAGTATACATCTTATTCTGCCCGGACGGCGTATTTACCTGTCACTCCCGCTTATCCATCACAAATAGCGTCTGCCCCCATGGCTTGCCGCCACACGGTCAGACGCTGTACCTTATCCCTAATGTTATATTCCATTCGGTGCAGCTACGTTCAGACTTAACCCGAAGCACCCGCTGCCTTAACCGGCTTAAGCACTTCGGTGCACAGTACACCAAGCTTGGCCTGAATGGCTTTGAACTCTTCGATTCCTGTTCCCGTGACACTATAAGCGTCGCCATGGGCGGTGAGGAAATTCTCCTGGGTCAGCCGTTCCAGCTCCTGTTTCACTTCGCGCTCCGCCACCCGATACCCCAGGTTCTCCAGCTCCGGCAGCATTTCCGTTAGTGTCAGATCCTTCTCATGTGCACAATATAGCATATGGATTCCAATAAACAAGTTCTGTACGTCGGCGCGCATGTTTCACTCCTTCTGGCTACTAGCCTGCTGTATTTATAAAAGCATTACCCTGCCCTGAGTTCCCGGAAACATCCCCGCTTAAGTAATCCTTGCTTCTTCCTCTTCTTCCACTAAGCGGTAAAACCTGTTAATCCCCCGTTAATGCTTGACGTATAGCGCTTCACTGTACTATCTTGATAGTTAACAGTTATGGGATTCATACTGACTCAAGGTACAGGAAGGTGATGCTTCATGTTTCAAGCCATGCCTTATGATGGCACTCGCAGCGAACGGTTCGAAGCCGTTCTCAGCCAGCTCGGGGCACTGATGGAGGGTGAACCGAACGCCATTGCCAACTTGGCCAACGCTTCGGCGCTGTTAAAGCTCTCTCTGCCGGACACCAACTGGACCGGTTTCTACTTGTACGACGGCACAGAGCTGGTGCTCGGCCCCTTCCAGGGACTTCCGGCCTGCATCCGGATTCCGCTGGGCCGCGGTGTCTGCGGAACCGCAGCCGCCGAGCGCCGCACGCTAGTGGTCGGCGATGTTCATGCCTTCCCGGGGCATATTGCCTGCGATGCTGCCTCTAACAGCGAAATAGTTGTTCCTCTGGTCAAAGGGGACACCCTCTATGGCGTACTGGATATCGACAGCCCGCTCAAGCACCGCTTCGACGACGAGGAGCGCCGCTTCCTCGAACGGTTCGCAGCCATGGTATCCGAGGTGCTGTAAGGCTAGCCTTCATCATCAGCAGCAAGTAAGTTCTGAACCGCAAAATACCCCCACAAAGTGGAGCTTAGCTTTGATGATGACTCAGGTACTTTGCGGGGACCCCAAAACATATCAATTCTTATGTACCAAAGAAGCCGCCCCAACGCAGGATTTTTTCCTGGATAGGGCGGCTTTTGCTTTGCTGTTCTGATTATACCGCCTGGAGCTGCGGCTATGAAGCTGCAGCCTGTACCGATGGCGTTACAGCCGGACCGGATCGATATGCCAGATCTCGGCGGCGTAGCGGCTAATCGTATTGTCGCTGGAGAATTTGCCGGAATGGCCGATATTGATGATGGACTTCTTCAGCCATTCCTTCTGGTTCCGGTAAGCCAGGTCAATCTTGACATGGGTCTCCACATAGCTGGCGAAATCCTTAAGCACGAAGAATTCGTCATTGTTATCAATCAGCGACTGAAAGAGTGTATCGAACTCCTGGGCATGGGAGATGAAGGGGCCAGGGACGATTAGCTGATCCAAGACTTCTTTTACCCGGCCGTCGCCATTATAGATATCGCGGGCGTGGTATCCGCCGTACTGGTAATAATCAAGTACCTGCTCTGCCCGGAGGCCGAACAGGAACATATTATTGTCCCCTACCATCTCATGCATCTCCACGTTAGCCCCGTCCATGGTTCCAATCGTCAGCGCACCGTTCATCATGAACTTCATATTGCCGGTACCAGAGGCTTCCTTACTTGCCGTGGAGATCTGCTCGCTAACATCGGCGGCCGGAATAATCTTCTCCGCCAGCGATACCGAATAATTCTCCAGGAAGAAGATACGGATCTTCCCGTTAATGTCAGGATCTCGGTTCACAACATCAGCCACCGTATTGATCAGCTTAATGATCCGCTTGGCCAGATGATAGCTTGGAGCAGCCTTGGCACCGAAGATGAAGGTCCGCGGCACGATATTAATGGATGGATTATCCTTGATTTGATTATACAAATGCATAATATGAAGCACGTTCAGCAGCTGGCGCTTATAGGCATGCAGGCGCTTGACCTGTACATCGAAGATCGAGTCGGGATCTACCGCAATACCATGCTTTTTCGTGATATATTCAGCCAAATGCAGCTTGTTGCGGCGTTTGATGGCGGCCACCTGCTCCTGGAAGGAGGCATCCTCACTGTATTTGATCAGTCCGATCATCTCCTGGGGCTGATGCATCCAGCGGGTGCCAATGGACTCGCTGATCAGTCCGGCAAGCTCGGGATTGGCATGCTGCAGCCAGCGGCGGTGCGTAATGCCGTTGGTCTTGTTATTGAAGCGGTGCGGATACATCTCATTGAACAGCCGCATCTCACGCTTTTGCAGAATCTCCGTATGCAGCGCCGCTACACCGTTCACACTGTGGCTGGCGACAATCGCCAGATGTGCCATCCGTACTTGATCGTCATGGATGATCGCCATCTGATTGATCCGGTCCTGGTCTCCGGGATATTTACTCATCAGCTCGCCGCAGAAGCGGGCGTTAATCTCCTCAATAATCAGGAAGATGCGCGGAAGCAGCTCTCTGACCATGCCGATCGGCCACTTCTCCAGTGCTTCGCTCAGAATGGTATGGTTGGTATACGACACCATCCGGGTAGTCATGCTCCAGGCCTGATCCCAGCCCAGATGATAGACATCCATCAGGATGCGCATCAGCTCAGGGATCACCAGCGTAGGATGAGTGTCATTGATATGCAGAGCTACCTTGTCAGGCAGGCTGTCAATCGGCAGACCCGTCTTAGCGAAGGTCCGGATAATACTCTGCAGGCCGGCACTGCACATGAAGTACTGCTGCTTCAGACGAAGCAGCTTGCCTTCGTACTGGGAATCATCGGGATACAGGAATTCAGAGATAGATTCCACCGAACGCTTGTATTCCAGGAACTTGTGATAATCCGTACCGCCCTGAGCGCCGAAGACTCTCGATGGCTGGGTGATGGACTCGGCACTCCAGTTCCGCAGCGTGTTCACATGTCTGCGGTCTGCACCGATAACCGGAATATCATACGGAACCGCCCGTACGGCTTCATAATCTCTATGCTCGAATACAAGCTCTTCGTTCTCCCAGCGGGTGTCCACCTGTCCCCAGAAATGTACCTCGACCTGTTTGTCCTCGCGGCGTACTTCCCACACGTTGTCATTCTGCAGCCAGTAATCGGGCAGCTCCACCTGATAGCCGTCTACAATCTTCTGCTCGAACAAGCCGTATTTATAACGGATACCGCAGCCGTGTCCCGCATATTGCAGGGAAGCGAGCGAATCCAGGAAGCAGGCGGCCAGGCGGCCCAGCCCACCGTTGCCCAGACCGGCATCGGCTTCCACCTCTTCGATATCCTGCAGACAGAAGCCCAGATCCGCGAGGCCCTCACGGACAACCTCCAGCACGCCCATATTCAGCAGGTTATTGCCCAGCAGCCTGCCGATCAGGAATTCCATGGAGAAATAATATACCTGCTTATCCTTATCGATCTTGAACTTCTGATTGGTGTCCGCCCAGTCCTTACCGGCACTCTCCCGGATCATGTTGCCGAGAATATTATAGATGTCGGCGTTCGAAGCTTCTTCAAGCGGCTTGCCTAATTTCCCGATGAGTTTCTCACGGAACACTTGTTTGAAAGTCTCTTTATCGTTGAACAACAGCAGGTTCCTCCTTACAGATGCATGTATTGGTTGAAATTAGTGCCTATTACAACACTGGATCAGAAGAAATGCCCCGAAGTGGCACATTCCCCCTGATCCAGATATTATATCTTGCTGCTCTTGGCAATGACAAATGGACGCCTGCTGTCTCCAACGAGTATCCGGTCTTTGCTGAGATGCACATCTTTGTCCATGATCACATTCTCAATCACGGCATTCTCTTCAATCACGCATTTCTGCATAATCACAGAATTAATAATTCTCGCACCCTTACGAATCTGTACGCCCCGGAAAATAACGCTGTTCTCCACCGTCCCGGCGATTACACAGCCGTTGGCCACCAGCGAGTTGCTGACCGACGCACTATCCAGATAACGGGTAGGCGCCTCGTATTTAATCTTGGTCTGCACCGGATTCTCTTTAAACAGGCCAAAGTAATTCTCCTGCTTCAGCAGCTCCAGACTGTTCTTATAGTAACTCTCCAGCGAATTGATAACGGCATGGTAACCCTTATATTCATAGGCGGAGATTTTGAATTTGTGGCGGTTCTTCTGAATGGCATCGCGGAAGAAATAGCTCTCGCCATGGGCAATGCAATGCTCCACCTGCTCCAGGAACAGTTTCTTCTCCATAATGAAGATGTCCAGATACACATTCGGATGATGCTTCTCATGGTGAATATTCGTAACGAGGTTGTCGTCATTAAGCTCGACCCGCAGACACGGATCATGCTCCGGCTGAAGCTCGTCAATCTGCTTGTAGACCATCGTTACATCCGCGCCCTGCTCCAGGTGATACTGATAGAGGTCCTGCAGATCCACCGTGTTAATGTGCTGGCTGCCGGAGAAGACGATGTATTTGGCCGAAGCCCTTTTGAAGAAATCCAGATTGTTATGATAATGCTGCAGGTCTCCCAGGGAGGTGTCCGTAGGGTCATTCCAGTCTGGCGGCAGGATGAACAGTCCGCCGTGCTTACGGTTCATATCCCACGATTTGCCGTCACCGAGATGATCCATCAGCGACCGGTATTTGCGGCGGACGAACAGTCCCACGCTCTCCAGCTCTGCACGCATCATGTTGGACAAAACGAAATCAATCAGCCGGTACCGGCTGGCGAAGGGGACCGCTGCCCCGCAGCGGAAATAGGTCAGTTCATTTAAATTATCCAATTCATGATCAAGATTAATTACACCCATAAGCTCTTTCATCGGAATCCCCCGCCCTCTTGTGGTTATATGGTTTTGGCTGCTACAGATTTGAGCTTCTTGCTTCGTTTGTCGATCAGCAGAATTTCATTCTCATTCTCCCGGTCGACGCCGATTTCCATATTATCCTCAATGACCGTGTTCTGACTGATGATGGCTTTATGAATTCTCACGTTCTTGCCGATCTTCACCTTGGGCATAATGACAGAGTCGGTGATGACACTGCCTTCGCCCACTTCAACCCCGTAAAAGAGGACAGAGTGCTTCACCTCGCCATGCACGATGCAGCCCTCATTAATGATGCAGCTCGATACCTTGGCTCCCGGTGCCACATATTGTGCGGGCTGATTCGGATTACGGGTGAAGATTCTCCAGCCGGTATCGTTCAGATTCAGGGGAGGCGTATCGCTCAGAAGATCCATATTCGCTTCCCACAGACTGTCTACCGTACCTACATCTCTCCAGTAGCCTTCAAAAGGATAAGCGTACAGGGATTGGCCTTCACCCAGCATCATCGGAATAATGTCCTTACCGAAGTCATGGGATGATCCGGCGTTCTCCCCGTCCTCAAGCAGATGCTTGCGCAGAACATCCCATTTGAAAATATATACCCCCATAGAAGCAAGTGTGCTCTTAGGCTGGGCCGGCTTCTCTTCGAACTCGTAAATCTTCAGATCATCTTCCGTATTCAGTATGCCGAAGCGGCTCGCTTCCTCCAATGGAACGTCAATAACCGAGATGGTGCAGTCGGCGTTCTTGGATTTGTGATATTGCAGCATGGCATGATAATCCATCTTGTAAATATGGTCACCCGACAGAATTAACACATGCTCCGGATCGAATTGATCCACGAACTTAAGATTGCGGTAAATGGCATCCGCCGTTCCCCGGTACCAGCTGCTTCCATTCTCCCGTTCATGCGGAGGCAATACGAATACGCCGCCATCCTTGCGGTTCAAATCCCAGTCGCTTCCGACTCCGATATACGAATGCAGCACCAGCGGTTCATATTGTGTCAGCACACCCACGGTATCGATGCCCGAATTCGAGCAGTTACTTAGGGGGAAGTCGATGATCCGGTAGGTTCCTCCGAAATAAACAGCCGGTTTGGCAATCGATTTGGTCAAACTTTTTAATCTTTTCCCTTGGCCTCCCGCCAATAGCATGGCTACCATCTCTTTTTTCTTCATGGAAGAGCCTCCTTGACTTATGGGTAATGGAACATGTAATAAATTAGGTTGAATGAGTGATGCTGTGAAGTTAGACCTAAGTAAATACCCTAAAAAGAAGTGTTGTGAAAAGATGTAGCCCAAAAGAAATGCAGAGACAGGATGAATACGGGTGATACGGGGAGGAAAACAGCTGATCGGGACATATTACCGGTTAAGCCGAATGAAAAGCAAAAACCAGGTTGTATCCTTTATTCTAATAGTGTTCTATACCCGCCGTCAAAACCCTTTATTGCCTGCCTTAAACTGAGTAAATTCTAACTATATTTCATATTCATGGCGCGATAAATCACTATAATTAGATTAATATGATTAACCGCAATCAGCGCGAATGAATCGAAGGTTTGGCTCCAAAGACCTATTTTCAGCAAACCTTCAACCTGTGGCTTCAAACTATGGACATACTATACTTACTTAATTACTGGATATGGAGGAATTGCTAATGAAAGCAGCCCAAGGTGTCCGGCTACTCCTGGTGGATGATGAGCCTCATATCCTTCAGTTTCTGGAGCTGGGCCTAATTAACGAAGGCTTTGAGGTACAGACCGCCGCCGATGGCGCTGAGGCCCTGGCAGCAGCGGCCGACTTCAAGCCGCATGTCGTCATCCTTGATGTGATGATGCCCGGCATGGACGGATTCGAGGTCTGCCGGTGCCTCCGCGCTGAGGAAGCAGAGGTGGCGATCATCATGCTTACTGCCAAGGATGAGGTGGACGACCGCGTCACGGGCCTGTCCCTGGGCGCAGATGATTACATGGTGAAGCCGTTCAGCTTCGAGGAGCTGCTGGCCCGGATTCAGGCCCGGCTGCGCAACCAGTTCCCCGGCCTGCTCGGCGAGGTCCGCTGCGGCCCCTTCCGGATTGACGGCCGCCGCAAGGAGATCCGCCATAAGGAGGAGGTGCTGGAGCTGTCTCCGACCGAATATGAGCTGCTGCAGTATCTGGTGATCAACCACGGACTGGTCCTGAGCAAGCCGATGATTCTGGACAAGGTGTGGGGCTATGACTTCGGCGGAGAGGAGAATATCGTGGAGGTCTATATCCGCTCCCTCCGGGAGAAGCTCGGCGACAAGGAGCACCGGATCATCCGCACCCTGCGCGGGGCGGGGTACCGGGTGGATCTGGTATGACTGCCCGGACCCGTAGATTCACGGGCAGATTCCATGCTCCGCGTTCCCTGCGCAAGCAGTTGCTCGTCACCTCGCTGCTCATTCTCTCAGGATTGCTTATACTGATCGGCACACTCCAGTATGTACTCATGCGAAATTTCATATACAGCAACCGGGCAGAGGCGATGGAGACCCAGATACGCTCTGTGCCATTTGAAATCTTCAATAATGCAGGTAACAGACGACCCGGAGGAGACCGTCGTCCCCTGCTGCTGGACGCCCATACTACCCTCGCTATCTACAATCAGGATGGCGGCTTCATGGATTTGAAGGAAGAGACTCTGTCCGCTTCACCTGCACCGAGAATGAGTAATGAGGCTTATGACCAGCTGTTGAAGCTCCCCCAGGACAAGAGGGGCGGGAATTACCAGTTGATTACCGCCGGGGATGGCAGCGGACATCTGGCTGTCTTCATGAATCTGGGCAGGCCCGGTGCTGCCCGGATGCTTCTGCAGATGACAGTGGAGACCGGACCGCTGAGGGATGTCATCCTGCAGCAGCTGCTTATCTTCGGCGCATTGTCGGTAGCGGCTCTGCTGGCCGGGCTGCTGCTGTATTTGCCTACGCTGCGCAAGACACTGGTCCCCTTATCCAACATGGGGCGTTCGGCCCAGATTATCGATGCCGGCAACCTGAATGTGCGGTTCCCCGAGGAGCAGGGCCAGCTTGAGATCGACCAGCTCTCCCAGTCCTTCAACGGCATGCTGGAGCGGCTGGAGATTTCGTTCAAGAATGAGCGGGAGGCGAAAGAGCAGATGCGCCGGTTCGCCGCCGATGCTTCCCATGAGCTGCGGACGCCGCTGACGTCCATCTACGGCTTCCTGGAGGTGCTGCTGCGCGGAGCTGCCGATAACCGGGAACAGCTCTACAGCGCGCTCAGCAGCATGCACGGTGAAGCCAAGCGGATCAACAAGCTGGTGGAGGACCTGCTTCTGCTCGCCCGGATGGACGGCGCACCCCGGCTGCAGGTCAAGCAGGTACTGCTGGGCGAGCTGATTGACGACATGCAGGCGCAGCTGCGGGTACTGGCCGGAGAGCGGCAGGTCGTCTTCGACCTGGCCTACGGCATCCGTTGCCTGGTTGATCCTGATCAGATCAGACAGGTCCTTCTTAATCTATTCCACAATGCGGTTCAGCATACCGATGCGGTCAAGGGCATCATCCATATATCTCTGCACGCCGCAGGAGAACTGGCAGAGCTGACCGTGAAGGATAACGGTTCCGGCATCTCTGCGGAGCATCTCCCGCATGTCTTCGACCGCTTCTATCGCAGCGATTCCTCCCGCACACGCAAATACGGCGGCTCCGGGCTTGGGTTATCGATTACGAGGTCCATTGCAGAAGCGCATCACGGAGAGGTGACGGTATCCAGCGCTCCGGGTGAGGGCGCTGCCTTCAAGGTCTCCCTTCCATGCCTGCGGGATTAGCCAATGAGCTGTAAATAGCGATATAATAGTAGGCAGGAATGAAGTGAGTTTTGCGAAGTGGTTCCATGAGGTTTATGCTATCAAAACTTTTAGGAGGGTATCTCATGTACGAAATCGCCATTATCGGTGCCGGTCCTGCCGGTGCAAGCGCCGCCCTGTTCGCTGCCAAGGCCGGCAAAAAAACACTGCTGATTGACAACGACAAAGGTATGACCCGCAGAGGCTGGTATGAGAATTATTACGGAATTAGCGAGATCGGCGGACCTGATCTGGTAGAAACCGGACATAAGCAGGCCGTGAAGTTCGGGGCCGAGCTGGTTGCCGGACAGGCGACCTCACTGGAAGCCAGCGGTGAGGGCTTCGTCATCGGGACAGAGAGCGGAGCTGCTTATGAAGCTAAGCATGTCGTGCTGGCGACAGGTGTTCTGACGGATCTGGCTGCCGCAGCCGGGGTAACGACCAAAGAAGGTACGGAGCCAAGAATCAAGACGGTGATTGCCTCCACACCGGAAGGCAGAACCAACATCGACGGGATCTGGGCCGCCGGAACTGTGGCCGGGATGAGTGTTCATGCAATAATCACTGCCGGGGACGGCGCCAAGGTTGCCGTTAACATTATCAGTGAGCTGAACGGCGCACGTTATGTCGATCACGATTTGCTGAAGGCTTAGCAGATACAGCTGTTACATAAGAACCGCCTTTCCTTTTTGGAGGAGAGGCGGTTCTTTGATGTGGAAGGAATATGGTTATTTGTTGAGACTGGCGACTCTCTGCTCCTGCGCGCTCTGCTGCGGCCTGCCGCTGTAGAATTCCTGAACGATGTAGAGGGGACGGCCCTTCGATTCATCATAGATCCGTCCGACATACTCCCCCAGAATACCCAGCATGAGCAGCACGAACCCGTTGAAGGTCAAGGTGATCCCGATCATCGATGCCCAGCCCTTCACGGCCGCATCCGTGAAGAGCGCCAGATACAGCACATACATCAGGTACAGAAACCCGGATACGGACAGCAGTGCTCCAAGAACACCCGCCAGCTTCAGCGGCTTATAAGAGAAGGAGGTAATGCCGTCCAGCGACAGCTTCAGCATCCGTCTGAACGGATATTTGGTCTCTCCGGCCAGCCGCTCCTCCCGCTCGTATTCTATCGCCTTCTGGCGGAATCCGACCCAGCTGACCAGACCGCGCACGAAGCGGTTCTTCTCCGGCAGACGCTTCAGCTCATCGCAGACTCTGCGGTCCATCAGGCGGAAATCACCGGTGTCCACCGGAATGGAGATATCTGTCGAATAACGCAGCACCCGGTAAAATAAGCTGGCTGTCCACTTTTTAAACAGGGACTCTCCGTTTCGCTTGATCCGCTTGGCATACACGACCTGGTAGCCTTGCTTCCACTCCGCAATCATCTCCGGAATCAGCTCGGGCGGGTCCTGGAGATCCGCGTCAATGATCACGACCGCATCGCCCAGCGCATAATCCATACCCGCGGTAATAGCGACCTGATGCCCGAAATTGCGGGACAGATCGATCAGCTTCACACTTTCATCCCAATAGCTGTATTCCTCGATCATCTGCGCGCAGTTGTCGGTGCTGCCGTCATTGACGAAGATCAGCTCGTAGGGCTCGCCTGTTATGCCCATTACTTTTTTGATGCGCCGGTAGGTCTCCTGAATAACAGCCTCTTCATTGAACATCGGTATTATAATGGAATAGCGCACTTGAACACTCATGGGCAGCTCCTCCTTAAAAATAGTAAGGAAGCGCGCCGGCACACGGCCGGATATACGCGCTTCCTGATCTCCTGCTCATGCAGGTTAGTTCAGGGTGATTTCGTACAAGGTTCCGGCATTGCCGCTGTTCTGCGTTCCCTGCCAGTCTGCGGCCGGAACCTCCGTCCCGTTCGCGGTAATCCATTCCGTAATCTCCGAGCTGCCGCCGCCCCGCATCCCGCCCATGCCGCCGCTGGTGACCAGGAAGTACTTCACTTGCCCGCTCTCTACAAGCTCCTTCAGAGTGGCTGGGGTGTAGGGCGTATCTGACGCATTGAAGCCGTTCAGGATGACGACCTGCTCCCCTTCGTCGATGATATACGGGCCTGCCGTTCCATAATCCATCGCTGCGAACAGATATTTCTCGCCGGTATTATGCTCCTTGAGATAGGTCAGCAGAGACTCATTGATACCGGCAGCGTTATTCCTTCCCCCCATGCCGCCCATGTTGGCTATGTCGGGCATGTTGGCTATGTTGGGCATGTTGCTCATTGCCCCCATCCCGAAGGGGCTGCCGCTATCCGGCCCTGCTGCTGGAGTCATGCTATTATTTCCATAGACAATCGGTGTAAATGCCCAGTAGAGCGGGCCAATCAGCAGCACCAGGAACCCTGCTACCGCAGCGGCATGTAACCAGGAATGCTTAGTCCGTACCGCCTTCAGCAGCCGCAGAATTATTAGCACTACTGTCATTGCAATACCTGCTGCCAGTATGCCCACGGACCAGCCGCTGCCGATGGTATCGTTATACGGACGGATAATGTACACCTCAAGCACCGTTGTAGCCAGCACGGCTGCGGGCAGCAGCCACGACAGCCAGGTCTGCCGCTCCTTATAGTAGCTCCAGAGCTGAGACCAGCCTGCACCTGCCAGCGCCGCCACCGGCGGAGCCATCATAATCAGGTAGTACTGGTGGAAGAAGCCGGCAATGCTGAAGAATCCCATGACCGGAACCAGCCAGGCCAGCCAGAACAGGGCTTCCTTATGCTGCCGGGTGAAGCTCCTGCGGCGCAGGCTGGCCAAGATCCCGATGCTGCCAAACAGCACGAACGGCAGCAGCCAGCTCGCCTGACCGGACAGCTCCTGCTGGAACAGCCGCAGCGGACCGGCAGTGCCTGTGTTGAACATGCCGCCACCGCCCATCCCACCGCGTCCGTTCGGGCTTCCGAACCCGCCGAAGCCGCCGTCCGCTCCTTCACCGCGCCGCCCGCCATCCTGACCGCCCGGTACCATACCGCCACTGCGTCCGTCCTGGCCTGAAGCAGTCCCGCCGCTGTCACGGCTCTGATTGTCCCCGGCAGCGGAATCACGGCCGTTCATCGTCCCTTGTCCGTCCGCGCCCCCTTGTCCGCCAGTTCCATCCATGGGCGGGAATTCACCGCTAAAGTCCGGCATTTCCCCGTTCATTCCGTTCATTCCGGGCATGCCACCGCCGCCGCCGAAGCCCCCGCTCCCGGCTCCTCCAGTGCTGCGGTCACCGGTCAGACGGGACACACCGTTATAGCCAAAAGCCAGATTAAGCACAGAATTGGTGCCGCTGCTCCCGATGTAAGGCCGCTTATCTGCCGGAATGGAATCGACAATTACAGCCCAGGATAGAGACACTGCCAGCAGTACGGCAGTGCAGGCTGCAAGGGTGCCGGTCTTTTTTTTCCAGTTCACCTGGGCTGCCAAAAGATAGAACAGATAAAAGGCCGGAAGAACCATATACGCCTGCAGCATCTTCTCATTGAAGGCGACACCGATAAGCCCGAAGGCGGCGAGCAGGCTACCCGGCCGGTGGGTCCGGGTGCCTCTGAAGAGAAACCATGCTGCCAGCAGTAGAGTGAATACCAGCAGCGCATCAATATTGTTCGTCCGGCTTACTGCCGCTGCTACCGGGGTAGCCGCCATAACGAGCGCTGCAAGCCGTGCCGCCGCCCGTCCGAAGGTTGGCTTCACCAGCAGATAGACTAAGAGTACCGAGCCTACACCGCCGAGCACCTGCGGGAGAATGACACTCCAGCCATGCAGGCCGAAGACCAGCGCGCTTAAGGTCTGCAGCCAGAAGGTTACCGGCGGCTTATCGACCGTTACAGACCCTGCTGAATCCAGGGAAGCGAAGAAGAAGTTATGGAAGCTCTGCAGCATGCTGCCCACTGCGGTTGTATAGTACGTATTGGCATATTGGTCATTCCAGATTCCGTATCCGTACAGGACGGCTGCCAGCAGCATAATCATTACCAGTACAACATCGGTACCCGGCCTCTTCAGTATTTTCATCGTTTGATCCACTCCGATTCGTTCATTTCTTAGGTGTATTATGGCATCCGTACCTTAACCGGCAATGAATGCCCGCTGAATGTTTGCTGAACGTGCCGGACACGCCAAATACCCCACCAAGAGATACATCCTGGTGGGGTATTTGGGAGAGCAACTATTTCCTTTACGGCTTACGGGCCAGCGCTGCTACCTTGTTCAGGGTATTCCAGTTGCGCGCGGTAAGCGCCGTTCCCAGCAGCTTGTCGAATGACACCTTGAACAGCGGCGACTCGCTCACACTCACTTCATAGAAGGCATACAGCTCCTTGCCGATCACCCGCACCTTATCGGCTCCATCCTCATAGGGACGGAGCTTCTCCAGTGCTTCAGCGGCTGGCTCCGCTGCCAGAAACGAGACGTACAGGCGCTTGTAGGCTTCCGGCTCACTCTGCGGGAACGGGTTGCCGGCAATGGCCGCCTCCAGCTCCTCCAGAGAACGGATGATTACAGGCACCTCAAAGCCGAAGGTCTCCTGGATCTTCCCGCTAATCATCTCCGCCAGCCCGTCGCCTGTTAACGCTTCACTCTCAAATACAACGTTGCCGCTCTGAATGTAGGTGCGCACATGCTCATATTTAAGCGCTTCGAACATCGCCTTCAGTTCTTGCATCTTAATGATTTTGTTGCCGCCGACATTAATGCCGCGCAGTAAGGCAATGTATGTATTCATCTGCGTTCCGCCTTCTCTATATCATCTATTATTCTGTTGCCCGCAGCGCTATGCTCTCAGGCGTCTGCGGATCTCGCGGACCAGCAGCTCCTTCTCGGGAACCGGGAGTCCCTCAACCAGCCGTGCCGCCGCTACCGGCAGTATCCACGGGTTGATATCTGCAAGCGTCAAGCCTGACAGCTTCAGATATCTGCGGACATATTGCGCGGTCAGCCGCTTCCTGGCGAACCCTAAGAACCCCTTAGTGAACACAGAAGCCGACTCAGGCATAGACCCGATACTGAACATAATCACCGACCGTGCAACATCTGCTGCAGGATTGCCGCGGACGCCGGTCATCCAGTCTATCACCCACAGCTTGCTGTCCATCAGGATGTTGTCCGGGTGGAAATCTCCATGGCACAGCTTCTCCCCGTTCGGCAGCCGGGCAAGCCGGGACAGAATCTTTGTCTTCTCCTCTGTCTCAAGCATGGGCGCGGCGATAATCTGCTGCTCCAGCCGCTTCTTCTGCGCTCCTGCTTCGCCCATGCCATCGAGCTGGTGAAGGCTATGATGCAGGCCGGCCATCTGCTTGAAGCCGCTGAAGTTCAGCCACGGCTTCCGGTTCATTTGCTGTAACAGGGTAGGACCGGCGATCTGCTGATACACAATTCCCGGTCTGCCCTCTACCACTACCCGCTCATGGGGCTGCGGAGTAGCAACACCTTGTTCATAGACCCATTTACTGAAACGGTATTCTAAGTCCACATGCTCTTCCGGAACGTCATCGCGGTACAGCTTAAGAATCTTTCCTTCCCCGTACTCCAGCACTTCCGCCGTTCTGCCTTGACCGATTACCTTCCCCTGCATATCAATGCCCTCCAGGCTAATCCAGACTGATCCGCGAGTAAATGCTCTCATCTCCCTTTATAGTGAATCGCGGAAAAACTCATGATAGAAATTAATAATAACCAGCAGCACAGCCAGTGATTCGTTGACGCTATCCACTTCCAGAGCGTGGTTGGCATCGTCAATCCTGTATACCCTTACCTGCTTCATGCTGCTAAGCTCGGCAGGATGCTGCCCGGTGAACATCGGGTCACTCCCGCCATAAATTACACTGCCCCGGCTCTGCCGTATGAACGGAAGGCTCTCGGGAACAGGGGTAAGGAACAGATGCGAGACCTTCTCGCCCACTCCGGGCTCCGACGCAACCTTACCCGCAATAATCGTCCCCATACTCTTGCTGATGAACAAAAGCTGCTCGTAGTCGGGAAGTGAAGCAAGCGCAATCTTGCATTCCTCGGCAACAATATCAATCTCCTCGCGCTTGAAGGATACTCTCGCAGCCTGGTAGCCGTATTCAAGCAGCAGCAGGTCACAGCCGTATTCCCGGGCCAGCTTGCCCGCATAATCCAGCAGCGGCCGCTCGGCGGAATAATTCTGTCCCGGAAACACCACAGCCAGCATCTTGGAGCCTTGCGTAATAAGCTTATGTCTGACCTCTCTGCCCCAATGTGAGGACATTACAATGCTGGATACGCTCATCTATCATCCACGCCTTTCCTACCTGTTCTATGAGATTCTCTCTTGCCTCTCATTATAGCTAACTTCAGCACAGGTTGAAAACCGGACAGCCCCGCAGGGCGGGGCTGAATAGCTGACGCTGCTCTATGAACCTTCCGGCTGCTGCTCTGGAAGGGCCTTGTGTCTACTGTTCCTTCTGCGGGCAAGAAGCTCGGCTGTAATCCATAGTACCACAGGAATCACCACTTCGAACGGGAGGGCATATACCTTGTAGATGTGATAAGCGAACTCCTCCATTTCCATAATATTGGAATATATGAAGTCCGACAGATAGATCATGATCAGCCCCATCTGAAGCACTACAGACCGGTAGCTCCCCAGCTTGAATACCTTCGCTACCCCGTTGCAGGTTACATACAGGCACAGACTGACCTTGACGAAGAGCGCCGTAACAAACACAATGGCCGCCGAGCCCTCGATCCGGGTAACGAAATCGCCTATGTTAATCCGGCTGACCGCCACGTATGAGGGGAAGTACAGACTGGACAGAATATCAGGGCCGAGCATCAGCAGGTTGCGCAGCGTGATCATAATAATGATCCCCCCTGCAATCAATGTGCTGCTGACCAGCACCCGCTTGGCAGAGCCCTTGGCCGGAATAGCGCTGAATGCGCCAAGGAAGACTACAATCTCGGCAAAAGGGAAGGTGAACGAGCCTGCTGTATCTGCAAGAATAAGGTTGAATCTGGTATGGAGTAGCGGCTTCAAATGATGGTATTCAAATTTGGGTACGGAGAGTAGTTGTAAGATCACAATTACAATCAGCGAGAACAGCAGCAGGAATTTGGCGCTTCTTCCAAGCACCTCGATCCCGGCGTGGACCACCCACATACAGAGCAGGCCAATCATAAGCATGGGTGCGAGCATCGGAGTTGCGGTTAAAGCCACGGTCTTGCTGAACTCCCCGAAATTGCGCAGCACCAGCGCGCCCAGATGTAAAGCATACCAGATATACAGACAACAGAGCATCCGTCCCAGGACGGAGCCGAACACTTCAATCAGCATGTCATACAGATCCTTGCCCGGAAACAGGACATGGAGTCTTGCATAGATCAGCATAAGGGGAATCGCCAGCAGAATCGCCAACATTTGGGCAATCCAGCTGCTGTTGCCGGACTGTGACGAGGTTCCCAGGAACAATGAAGCACCGGTGACAAATAATACAGCGATGCTGATCGACTGGCCAGCCGGAATAGTCTCTTTGCTCACACTCTCCTCCTCCTTCAGCGGTGCGCTCTAATATAGCTTTTTCACCCAATCCACAAACAGCGGGGACGGACTGGGAATCTCCCAGTGCATCGACAAGGCGAAGGCCAGCGCGAAGGAGATCAGATACAGGGCGGAGCAGACAAGGAAATCCCGCTTCATTCCCTTCTTCCGCAGCCCATACGGATCAATGACCGCTATCAATGCGTAGATTAATACCACGTAAATGACCATGCTTAATCCCCCAGCCGGATGGCCCGCGAAGTCTTGGCACTGCTCTGTATCGTCACCTTGGACTTGACGCTCACTTCAAGACCGGCAAAGACCTCAGGCCAGCGGTCCTTCACTTTGTCCCAGAGCTTAGGCTGGTTCTCGTACAAGCTCTCGCCAAAGCCAAAAATATCAGCATCGTATTCCTGCTGCATCTTATGAATTAACGCAAGAATATCTGCCTGCAGCTGCTCGGCTGCCCTTTGCTCGATATCCTGAAGCGTCTCATCCTTAAGGAATCCATCCGGTGTCATCACCTCATCCAGCGCTGTCTTGGTTACAGTACGAATGTCTATTTGGAGCTTGCCATCCACCATTTGGTGCTTCAGCTTGGTCTGATTGGAGATAATCTCCAGCGAATACGCGGGATTCCCCCGCTTATCATCTACAGCCAGCACCCCACCCTTCAGTACATTTTTGACGATAAGCATCGTCTTCGTCTCATCGCCGCTCAGCTTGCCCACCATCCGGTCCTTCACGAATACGGCGGTACCTGCCACCCTTTCGCTCTGCTCACCATTTTTCCGGTGAATATGAATGATGGGGGCCGTCGCATTAATCCCCGAAGTCTCCAGCTTGTCGATGAAATCCCAGATCTCCACAGCCGGAGCGATGTTCGTATACTTCTCGTCACGCATCATCTGGGCCAATTCAAAGGACAGGATGGCTTCCGTGGTGCTTTTCATATTGAGCACCTCGCGGGCCGTCTTCTCTCCAGACACGAAGATGAACACATCCGAGCGGGTCTCCGTGTCCCGGCTGTACCAGTCAATGACTTTGACTAGCCCCTCTCTGGCGACTTCCTCACTGATGATTATGGCCTTCGCATGACTCCAGAACAGCTTCTTGCCAGTCATAGAGATCATATTGCGGACGATTTCAAACATCGTATTCCCGCTGAGGCTGACCATCTTGTAGCCCGCCTGGGCCTTGTCCGCCGACCCGCCTGTATCCACAATCTCTGCTGTAAGCAGCAGCTTCCCATCCTCATTCTTATCAATGGCCACCCCGGCTACAATCGCCATATCATCCACCTCGGCATAATTCCAGCAGCCGGTGAGTCCCAGGCTCAGCAGCAGCAATAGTGAGATAAGAGAGGTACACCTTCTCAGCAGAGATCTCATGACCGCTTGGCCGGCCTCTTGGGCGGCTTCCGTCTCCGGTTGCGCATGCCAATCACCGCAGGCCGCAAATTCATATCCCACCAGGGAGCACGAATGGTTGTATCCTTAATATCCTGGGGGCGGATCGAGCCTACCCCGAGCATGTATGAGACGCCGAAGGAGCGCAGACTCATTAGATGAATGACCAGACCGAGCAGACCGAAGAAATATCCGTAGAGGCCCAGGAAGAAGGTTGTGCCCAGCAGCACCAGTCTGGCTATGATCAGCGGTCCGGTCAGCCTCGGATTGAGCAGCGTCGTTATCCCTGTCAATCCCACCACAATGACCATCGGCGCACTGACAATCCGCGCATCCACAGCAGCCTGGCCCAGCACCAGCGCCCCGACAATGCTTACAGCCTGGCCAATCGATGTCGGTATCCGTGCCCCCGCTTCCCGCAACACCTCGAAGATGGTCAGCATAAGCAGCGCTTCCACTATGGTTGGAAAAGGCACCGATTGCCTGGCAGTCGCAATACTAAGCAGGAGCAGAGTGGGGACCATCTCCTGGGCATAGGTTACAAGGGCAATATAAGCGGCCGGGATACTGATCGACATGAAGGCTCCCAACACTCTAAGCACACGGTTAAACGATGCAAAATAATAGTTGATATAATAATCCTCACTGGCCTGGAAGTTCTCAACGAATACATAAGGAACGGTCAGCGCAAAAGGGGTGCCTTCGACGAGGACCGCAACCCGGCCCTCCATGATTTTGCTCACAAGTGTGTCCGGCCGTTCGGTACTTCCAACGGTTTCAAATGGAGAGTAGGGCTCGTCACGGATCAGCTCGGACAGATAACCCGTGTCCAGAATCAGATCAAGCTCCACCTTCTCCAGCCTGTCATACAGCTCCTTAATAATGTCGGGAGAGGCCAGGCTCCCCATATAGCAGATACAGGTCTGCGTCTTGCTGCGTGTTCCGATTTCCGTGAATTCAAATTTCAGATCCGGATCGCGCACCCTGCGGCGGATCAGGGTCAGATTCACAAGCAGCGATTCGGTGAAGCCCTCACGGGGGCCGCGCACCGTTTTCTCTGTAGTAGGCTCTTCTATCGCTCTGGAGTCCCATCCCTGAACATTGATGAGAAGCCCTCCGGCATAGCCTTCCAGCAGCAGCACCGCCTTCCCGCTGACGACCGCCCCGATCAGTCCATCCATCTCCTCGGAGACCATGACATCTGGGGTATCAATGACAGTCAACCGGATTCTCTCCATCAGAACCTTAGGGTCCCGGTGCTCTTCTTCTGCGGGCTGGTAGGCGAGTACCGGCTTGATGATCCCCGTCTGAATCAGATTCCGGTCCACCATTCCATCGACATAGATTAACCCGCAGCGGACGGGAGCGCCCTGGCTGTTCTCTATAATCCTTACTCTCAGTGTCCCGTCGTTATTGAATATCTTCCGCAGCCGCTCCACTGTCTCCTCCAGCGAAGGGCTTAGCGGGGGATACGCTGATAGGGTACCGGCAGCTTCGCTGTTCAGTGCAGGTTGCTTGTTCTTCACCGCTATCACTCCTCTCAGAGATCTATTGCTCTGATTATCCCCCGTCTCTCTAACTCCTATTCGCCAGAATTTGCTGGATAGGAGAAGCAGAAGCCGCCCAGCCCTTGAACGGCACAGCAAATAAGCCCGCTCTGTAAAAGAGGGGCAGGTTGAGTCCAGGCTTCGTATGATATCGTCAGCCGCTGCTCCACTAAGGCAAATGCTCCTTGCAGCAGCCGCTTTATGTTATGGTTAGTACAGTTAGATAACAGCGGTGGGACTGTTACAGAGAAAGGTAAAAGGAGCACGTAAAATGACACCATTCACGCGAAAAGTTATCCTCATTATTCAGTCGATCCCGGAAGGCTCCGTCATGACCTACGGCGGGATTGCCCGGGCGGCCGGAAGTCCCCGGGCGGCCCGGCAGGTCGTGCGCATTCTTCATTCCATGAGCAGGAAGTACAAGCTGCCGTGGCACAGGGTCATCAACGCCAAAGGTATGATCTCGCTCACCGAAGACGAATCCGCCTCCCTGCAGCAGCTATATTTAACCGGAGAGGGCGTTATCTTCGATGAACGGGGCGTGGTTGACCTGGAGCGCTACCAGTATGTTCCGGCTCCTGAGCTGGAGATGGACATGGAGCTTCCGCCTGAACTCGGCGATGAGGAGGACACTTAACCTATCTTCCTCCGGCCCTCGGAATAACTCCTGTGGCTCCCCCCCGCCAGCCCGTTCAGCAGGCAATACATCGTGGCATAGATCACCAGCAGCACAAAGGCGACGAACAGGCTGAAGAACACAGACTGCCGGTTCAGACTGTCCATGACCAGCCGGTAGAGCTGATGGCGGTCCGTCAGCACATCCCAGCTGTTCAGCCGGTAGACTCTGCCGAGCAGGACGCCGTAGCCGCCCATGACACAGGCGAACAGGACGAAGACCCACGAGAGCAGCATGTTGCTTTTGCGGTAGATCACGTGCTGGAACTGGTACAGGGAGAAGAATCCGGTCAGCCAGCCGCTCCAGGTGAACAGGAGGAGGGTAGTCAGATCATACCAGTACCGGTTCTGGATCGTTCCGCCGACGATATACTTGCTTTTGCGGACAGTCAGATGGATCAGATCAGTCATAATATATGGCGCATTCGGAAAAAACAGCAGCCAGGCTACGCCCAGCGGCAAAATCAGCAGCCCCCCGATCTTCCGCTTATCCAGCTCATGCGCAGCCATGGAGAAGAAGAACGGCACCCAAGCCAGAAACAGATTCCAGAGCAGAAAGGCATAGAACGTATCTGTCTGAAGCGAAACTACGCGGTATACCGCAAGTGTTGCCGCCGTCATAGCAGCCAGAAGGATGAAGACCTTGGTATAATTCAGTTCTTTCATGAAGGATAATCTCCTAACCTTGATATAGTCCATTTCTGTAATTGTACAAATATGGGGCTGGAGTGTCCAATATCGGTTGCTCTACCCTCACGCTGCGCATTGTGTTCGGTTTTCCGCGTACACCTCTTCTTAAGAATAAAAAAGCAGTACCGCCCATGAAGGACAGCACTGCTGGTGTGACGTTAACAGGGCACTGCAATTGCGGAGATTGCGGACTGGCCGCCAAGCGGCTGCCTTTGTTATCCTTCTTAGCCCCGGATTGCGCGAGCTATACCCCGCCGCTCAGCTTGCGAGCCACCGCCGGAGTGCGCCCCTTGAAGGCAGCGCTGCGCGATGAGGATTCCTCCAGCCCCGAGAGGGCGCTGCATTCTCTGAAGGCCGCATGCGCGCAGCCCCGGCATCGGCTCGGATTCACGCTGCCCAGCGCTTCATTGATCGCTTCGCCGGTATGATCATAGAACTGGGCAGCACCGATCCGGTCGTACAGCCCTGTTCTCTTGAGCAGCTCCAGCGGCTGGCTCTGGATGCCTGAGATCATCAGTCTGCCTCCAGCGGCCTGCAGCTCCTTCACCAGCGCTGCCAGATTGGCCTCGCCTGTCGTATCCATCAGCGGCACCTTGCCCATGCGCAGCAGGATAAGCTTAGGCTGATCCGGGCCGAGCTCGGGCATGGTGTGGTCGAAGCGGTAGGCAGCGCCGAAGAACAGCGGTCCCTCCACATTGTAGATTCCGATCTGCGGACAGTCATGGCTCTCTGTTACCATATGGGCCTCGACCTTGACGGAAGACGGGTCAGGCAGCACCTTGGAGATTCTATGCACCTCACCCATACGCTTGACGAAGAGCACAACGGCCAGGATCAGCCCCACCTCTACCGCCACGGTCAGATCAGCGAATACCGTCAGCAGGAAGGTAATCGCCAGCACCAGTGAATCTCCGGTCTTCAGCTTCAGCAGGTGGAGAAATTCCTTGCGTTCACTCATATTCCAGGCTACGACCATCAAAATCGGAGCCATCGCTGCCAGCGGAATGCTGGAGGCGTAAGGGGCGAACAGAAGCAGGATCAGGAACACCACCACACCGTGAATGATCCCGGAGAGCGGAGAAGCGGCACCGCTGCGTATATTGGTGGCAGTTCTGGCAATCGCACCGGTAGCCGGTATCCCGCCGAAGAGCGGCGCGGCGATATTGGCGACCCCCTGGCCGATCAGCTCACGGTTGCTGTCATGGCGGCTGCCCGACATGCCGTCGGCCACGACTGCGGAGAGCAGCGACTCAATGGCCCCCAGCAGCGCAATGACAAAGGCCGGACGGATCAGCAGCTTGATTTTTTCCCACGTAATGACCGGGAAGTGAAAGCTGGGGAGTGTATTCGGGATATCTCCGTAGGCGGAGCCGATGGTCGTCACCTTGCCGCTGAAGAACAGGGCTGCGATAACCGTGGCACACAACAGTCCAATCAGAGAACCCGGCACCTTCGGGGCAAACCGCAACCCCAGCACCACTACGCCGAGACATACTCCCGCAGTCAGAATGCTGTACAGATTGATTGTGGAGAGATGCGCCCCGATCTCCTTCATATTGTCGATAAAGCTCTCATGCCGCTTCATGTCCCTCAGGCCAAGGAAGTTCGCAATCTGCCCGCTGAAGATAATAACGGCAATCCCCGCTGTAAAACCAATGGTCACTGGCTTCGGAATGAACTTTATCAATACCCCCAGCCGCAGAACACCCATCAAGACAAGAATCACCCCGGCCATCATTCCGGCAATCAGCAGATTCTCATACCCGTACTGCATGGCAATAGCGAACAAAATAGGAATGAATGCACCCGTAGGCCCGCCAATCTGGAACCTGGACCCGCCGAATAAGGAAATCAGTATGCCGGCCACAATGGTTGTATAGATTCCGTACTCCGGCTTCACACCGGAAGCAATAGCAAATGCCATCCCAAGCGGGATGGCAATAACGCCGACGATTGTCCCTGAAATGATATCCTTGCGCAGCGAAGCAATGTTATAGCCTTTGAAACGGCCCCACCCTGTCATCCTATAACCTTCTTTTCTCTGAATATCTGATTATTTGAATATAATACCCACATTACTCCTGCCCGCTGCTCTTGTCAACGGGGTAATCCGCCCCCCGGGGCCCGGGGTTATTCGCTGCGGATGCCTTCAAGCAGGGAAATGGTACTCACCAGATGATTGTCAAAAATCTGTCTGGCTACAGCCAAAAGCTCCTTAATCAGAGGATCACGTAGGGCATAGATGACAGTGGTCCCTTCCTTGACGCTGGTGACCACATTTTTGGCCCTGAGGACGGCCAGCTGCTGGGATACCGCAGAGCCTTCCGACCCCAGGATCGCCTGCAGCTCGTTCACATTCTTCTCGCCTTCGCTAAGCAGCTCCAGAATCCGAATCCGCATCGGGTGAGCCAGCGCCTTGAAGAATTCCGTCTTAAATTGTTGAATATCGCTGTTCATCAGACTTCTGCTCCTTATGCTGTTACTTGTTTCAATCTATATTATATTAGCTCATTTGCCTGAAGGTGGCTATGCCGGGACAGGAAATAGTTCGTCCGCCGGGGGCCCTGCGGCCCCTACAGATTCACCGGATACAGCCTCGCTTCACGGGTCCTCAGCTCGACGAAGCCGCCCAGCGCCATCGGTTCACCCAGGCATTCGAACATGATCAGGTCGCGGCCGATCCGCAGATAACCCGTTCCGTCCTCCTCTATATTTTCCAGCACGCCTGTCAGGATGACCGTGTCCCCTTCGATACGCAGGCCAAAGGCACCGCCGGGAGCAGGCACAATATCGACCCAGCTCATGAACAGCGCCGGCAGCTCCCATTCTGCCTCCCATTCCTCACCCGGCTGAACAGGCGGCCCGCACCAGATGGCTCTGGCTTCCCCCCATTGTGCTGCCGCGAATCTGATTTCCCCGGTCCGGGGACCTTGTCCAAGAATGTGTATGTTCATCTTCATTAGCTCCATCTTCGTTCATTGGTATAACGTCATTATACATGACAGGGCGCCGGAGAGGATATCAGGTGTAATTCTGCGTTGCTTTGTTCAGATACGTGCTGGGATGCAGCCAGGGATGCTTGAAGAACTCGTGTTTGTCGGTGATTTTGCGGGAGACGCTGAGGTCATAATCAATCATGTGCTTCACCTTCTCCGCGAGGCTTCTGCCCTTCACCAGCAGGCCCAGCTCGTAATCATGGCAGGCACTCCGTTCATTAATATTATAAGAGCCGTGAAATACCGCCTGCGCTCTGTGGTCGTAGATGATTTTCCAGTGGGAGAAGCGTTCAGTCGCACTATAATCATAGAAGGATACGCCGTTACAAAAGGGAACGTACATGTTGCTGCGCACCGCCGCCCGGTTCGTCGGATGATCATTAACCAGGAGCGGATTGCAGATGGTAAGATGGCAGGCGCGCTCCGGTCCCACTTCACCCAACCGGTCCCAGAAGGCCTGATCGATCAGATACGGATTCACAATAAGGGTCTCATCGGCCGCATAGGTGATCACATCCAGAATATATTGCTGAATCAGATTCACCGGGTTGCCGGGAAAGCTCGCGAAGAGCGTACACTCCTCCTCCCCGAACGCATAGTCCACCGCAGGACGATAGAAGGGTGACGCCAGGTCAAAGTGATCTCCCCCGAGCAGCAGCCACCTGGAGTGAAAAACAGCGTTCAGCGACTGGGCCACAGCCCCCTGAATGCGGAAGCAGCCGTCATGCCACTCCTCTTCCTTCGCGGGGATACCGAGCGGACGTCCCTCCACCTGCTGATCCGGGGCTTCCTGAATGGGGGTGGCGAACGTATACTGGTCCCCGATATTCAGACTGCCGATAACGGAAGTTATTCCGTCTATAATCATGAATTTGCGGTGGTCAATCACATTCAGCCCGGTCACCTCCACATCCTCCTGAACCTTATCCTGCAGAAAAAGGATGCTCTCAGGCACGCCCTGTGACTTCAGCACCTTGCGCTTCGCAGCCCATTCCTCTGCACCGTAATAGGAGTGGAAGGTATCCAGGAGCCTCGCACCTGCCTGCTCCAGACGCCCGGCAATCTTGGAGAATTGCCCCACCTCCAGGTTCTGGCCGTATCCGAGCGCAGTGACCGTATAATTCACCATGATTCTAACCTCTACCCCGCGCTCAAGTGCATGAAGCAGCTCACTAGCGATAAGGTTCCCTGAATGGTCATTGAAGAACAGCATCACGGACAGATGAATATAACGCTCAGCCTTGCCGATCTCGCCGAGCAGCATGTCCAGACATTGCGGCCCGTTCACATAAGGATCTACCCGATTATGCCGGGTGGTCTGAGGGGCCAGAGCCCTGAGCTTACCGGAATCGAGTCCTGCTACTGTATCCGCGAGCTGATTAAGCCATTCCTGGCTTATACCCGGCAGTTTCCCGAGTTGCTTCATATCGGTTATGACGCCACCGCACTCCTGCCGGTAAGCGCGTGCGGTATCATTTTGCAAAAGAGGGGTTAACGCCGGCTCAGCCTCCTCCGCCCCTTCGGTAAGCGAGGCCAGGGAGCCGCCCGAAATATGATAATTCACGTAATCTATGAGATCCTGCTGAAGCTGCCCGTCCTGCTCGGCAGCAGCAGGGATTGAGGTTAACCGGTGATTATTATGTAGATTAGTCATGCTGTCTTCATCTCCTTCGTTCTTCCCCGCCTTGCTTCGTCAGCAAATGACAAGCCAAGTAAGGGTAAGGTAAGATACCCCGCCTGTACATTTTATAAACGGCATGGCACCTATCAAAATAACCCCACAAAGTGGGGCTTTAGCTTCGATGATGACCCAAAAACTTTGCGGGGACCCCAAAACATATAAATTATTCTCTTAAAAAAAGGATGCCGCAGCAGTCATTAGACTGCCGGAGCATCCCGGGATTCCAGATCATATAGGGTGAACCGCTTAATTCGTAATTATTTGCTCAATTCCTCAGCGCTATACACCTTAACATCAAGCGATGCGGTCAGGAACTCTCCCGCTTTGGCGGCGAAGCCGGTGAAGTGAGGGCTTGTGTTGTGAGCGGCAACGGCGGCCTGGTCACGCCAGGTCTCAACCATAATATAGAGACTTCCGTCTGCTGCATGCTTATACAGCTCGTAGGACAGGTTCCCTTCTTCTTCGTGTGTGGCGGCAATCAGCGGCTTCGCTGTGGCCAGGAACTCTTCCTCCCGTGCAGGATTCACATGAAGCAGCGCATGGATAATAATCATTTGGATATTCCTCCTAGAATTTCATGGGTATAGAGAATTATTTCCACTGGGCAATCGTGTCAATAGGCAGACGGACGGAGGCGTAGCCCTCTTCCAGTGCTTTGCCGATCGAAATCAGCATGACCGGAATGTAGCGTTCTTTGTCCAGACCGAACATTTCAGCGATCTGATCCTTTTCAAATCCGCCGATCGGATTGGTGTCATACCCGTGTGCGCGGGCGGACAGCATCAATTGCATGGAGACCAGACCGGCGTCAATCATCACGGTCTCTCTGTTCACATCTGCGGGCAGCTTGGCGAAGTGGGCGCCCAGGGCGGCCAGCTGTCTTTCTTTCACCTCGGCAGGCATAAGTCCGCGTTCTACAGCCGTTCCGTAGATTTGTTCAGCGTAATCGAAGTTATTCATATCACCGAATACGGCAATCACCGCTGCGGAGGTTTCGACCTGAGTCTGGTTGAACTTGGCAATAGGGGCCAGCTTAGCTTTGGCTTCCGGGCTTTCGATGATCACAAAACGCCAAGGCTGCATATTCACGGAGGAAGGCGCCAGCGTGGCTTCAGTAAGAATCTCTGTCATTTCCTCTTTGCTGATTTTGACGGATGAATCATATTTGCGGATAGAGCGGCGTCCTGTAATAATGCTGATGTAATCATTGTTTTTGGTAGTGTTCATGATAATTTGCTCCTTTAAAATGGTTTGATTATTGTTTCCGGCTACAGTAAATTAATGTTATATTGCAGCCGGGTAAGCATCTCTGCGAGCACAGTGCGCTCCTGTTCATTGAATCCGTTCAGCAGATCGCTGATGAACTCGGTCTTGTTCTCCCGGTAGGCATTGATATGCTCACGGCCTTGACCAGTCAGGGAGACGAGAGTCACCCGATTATCGGCTGGATTATTGCGGCGGGCGATCATCCCGTTCTCTTCAAGCCCTTTTAAGTGGCGGGTAACCGCTGCTGCATCGATTTCCAGAAGCTTTTGCAGGGAAATCTGACTGATCTCGGAAATCCGGTACAGCTCTTGCAGCAGCCTGAAGCGGGTCGGAGTCATGCCGGCGCAGCGCTCGAATTTGGGGCCGATTTCTTTGTGCAGGGCCTGTAGCAGTTCGAAGATCTTATGTTCATCGGGCTGAACTTCGCTCAAGATTAACCCCCTCACGCAAATAAATTGTGCAAAACCTTTTCGACAAAACATACTTTACACCCAATTCATTGACCCGTCAACTAATAATTTTTGGAGGTGGCTGCCAGTATGAAAATAGCCCTGATTCAACTCGATATAGCATTTGGCAAACCGGAGGTGAATTATGCTGCCGCCGAGCGCAAAATTCGTGAGGCTGCCGCCGGCAGTCCAGATTGCATTATTCTTCCCGAGCTATGGACAACGGGATATGACCTGACCCGGCTAGGCGAAATCGCAGATCACGGCGGACATACCACGGGTGCCTTGATATCAGGTCTGGCCCGGGAATACGGCGTGAATATCGTTGCCGGCTCCATTGCCGTCAGGCAGGAGAACGGCGGCATTACGAACAGTATGTATGTCTTTGACCGCAGCGGGGCGTGCACCGGGGAGTATAGCAAGCTGCATCTGTTCAAGCTGATGGAGGAGCATCTCTACCTCCAGCCCGGCGCAGCCAAGGGACTGTTCACGCTGGACGGGATCTCCTGTGCCGGGCTGATCTGCTACGACATCCGGTTCCCGGAATGGGTCCGGGTTCATATGGCCGCAGGGGCCGAGATCCTGTTCATCAGCGCCGAATGGCCGCTGCCCCGCCTCTCTCACTGGCGCGCGCTGTTGATCAGCCGGGCGATTGAGAACCAGTGCTACGTTGTAGCATGTAACCGGGCAGGGGCAGATCCGGCGAATACCTTCGCTGGACATTCCCTGATCATCGATCCTTGGGGCGAGATTGTCAGCGAGGCCTCCGGGGGCGAAGAGATCCTCCGCGGCGAGCTTGACCTCGCCCGGGTCCGGGAGGTACGGGGGCAGATCCCGGTCTTCGCGGACCGGCGTCCGGAGTTGTATAGGTAGTTGGGGCGGCAGGGGATATGTAGAGGCTGATCGCAGGGGGGCGGCATCTCTTGCCCCCGCAATCAGCCTCTTGGACCGTCTCAGGCCCGCTCACCCTCGCGCGTGCACATTGTGTTCGGTTTTTCACCTTCATTTGGCCCGAACACCCTTCGCCTGCACATTGTAGTCGGTTATTCGCCTACATTTGGCCTGCGCTCCCTCGGCGAGCCCATCGTGTTCGGTTTAATACGAAAATAAAAGTCGGGATGCGACTGATGCACCCGACTTATTTTCATTCCTGGGGGTGACAAGGCCTCTGTCTTGTCATGCCTGTTTTTCGACTACATTTCGCCTGCGCTCCCTCGTGCGCCCTCAACCTGCAGAATGTATGCTGTTTTTCACATACATTCGGCCGCGCACACCCCATCCTGCACATTGTATGCTGTTTTTCACATGCATTCTCCACAGCACACCCCAGCCTGCACATTGTATGCTGTTTTTCACATACATTCGGCCCGCGCACACCCCAACCTGCACATTGTATGTTGTTTTCCGCATACATTTGGTCCGTGCGCCCCTAACCTGCACCGAATGTATGTTGTTTTTCACATACATTCGGCCCGCGCACACCCCACCTGCACATTGTATGTTGTTTTCCGCATACATTTAGGCCGCGCACACCCCAGCCTGCACATTGTATGCTGTTTTTCGCATACATCCAGCCACACGTCGCTACCGCCGTAGCCGCCCGCTTCAGCGGGCGTACCTCTCGCGCAGCATACGCGCTGCTTCAAGCACCTGCGGGTCGCTGTACCGCAGGCTGTAGCCTGTCTCCTGCTGCAGAAGCTCCGCCGGCAGCAGACGGGTTCCCCGGCCGGCAAGCGCCTGCCGGATGCCTGCGATGAAGGCGGCCGCTGTAGACGGGCCGCCAAGCTCCGCAAGCGCGGCGATGGTCTCCGGCCGCACGCGCGGATAGTCCAGGGAGGCATCGCCGTCCGCTGCATCCTGATAGAAGCGGCGGATGCACTCTCCGCGCGCGAGCCCCGTGCCGGACACAATCACGAACGCGTGGACGAAGTACGCGTTGCTCTGTCTGCGCTGGGCAATGCCGCAGAACTTGCGGCCGCCGATCGCCAGGTCGAAGTCACCGGGGCAATACGACCCGGTGACTTCTTCTGCCCGGATCTGCGCCGCTGCCTGCGGATGGCCCGCAGCTACCGCTTCGGTAATCACCGAAGCCAGCAGCCGGAAATCATCGTGGAAGTCCAGCTTGCCCGCAGGCTTCGGAAGCAGCAGGGACACGTTGATCACTCCCGCATCCAGCGGCACCGCAGCGCCGCCCGAATGGCGGACTGCCGTACGGATGCCCTGCTGCTCCAGCGCCTGCATCGCCTCTGCTGCGCGGGGCAGCTTGCTGTCCCGCAGCCCTAGCGCCACTCCGCCGGGATGGCTCCAGAGATGCAGCACCGGCGGGACCTTACCGGCCCCGACATCACGGCACAGCACCTCTTCAAAAGCAAACGGAATCAGCATATCCTCCGCAGATGCCTCTTTCCCTTCTTCCCCTGCTTCACCGCCGGTATGCGTGAAGAGGACCATCTGCTCCGGCAGTATTCCCGCCGCCCCGCTCTCCAGTACATCATAAGGTTCACTCCGCATGCTGATTCCCCTTTCTATCTATAAGCCCTGGCCAATCTTAACTCCGTTAACTATTCACATTGTAACCGATCTCTCCCCGCACCGTACAACCGGCAGTGTATGCCCTTACAGATTTGAAATAGCGAAGCGAACCCGTTATCCTTAATGTAGTACAGAAGAATATACCAGCCATAAGATTCGCGCATAAGCTCATGCTATACACAACCTCTAGGAGTGATGCTGCATGACAACCGAACCACAGGCAAAAGACAGGCAACTAAGCAAATCCAGGCAATGGGAACAGGCCATGAGCAAGCTGTACATCAATTTTCAGGACTACAGCAAGGATGTTCGCAAAGAGTTCAACGATGAGGATATTCATCAGGCCAGAGTCAATAGCCGCAAGCTGCTGACCTTGTTGTCCATTCTTGATCCGGGCCATACTGCAACGGCAGACTTGTATGACAGCTTCAAGCAGGCCCAGAAGAAGCTCGGCAGAGTCCGTGATGCAGATGTGCTGATCGGGTCGTTTGAAGCCCGGCGCAAGGCAGCGAAGGCTGCTGGTGATAAGAAGACTGCCAAGCTGCTGAAGGCGGTAATCGAACACCAGAAGGATACACGGAAGGCCGCCCGCAAGAAGCTGAGGAAGGCACTGCCCAAGCTGTCCGGCCAAGCGCTCGAAGTGCTGTGGACACCTTTTATCGAGACAGGGCTAGAGCCCCTCGCTGCCAAAAAAGACGCCAATGTCGCCATGCGCGAGCTTGAAGTCGCCTTTGAACAGAAGAAAAAAGCTTGCAAGACCTTATTCAAGGGTCCTCAAGCTGAATCAAAAGAAGCCTTCGAAGCTCTTCATGAGCTGCGAATCGCCGCCAAGGAACTGCGGTATACGGCGAATGCGGCTGATTTTGCGCTGGATCAGAAATTCCATGCCCATGAAGCCTTCTATAAGGACATCCAGGACCAGCTCGGACTCATTAATGACAAGCGGGTATGGCTTGAGACGCTGCAATCGATTGGACGCGAAGAGCTGGATGTCGGCAAAAAAGTCTGGGCTGCCTTCACCGATACGCTGCGGGCAGAGGTACTGGAGGCTCTTCATCAGAACGGGGTTGTCCCTGTTGCTGAGGCTAAGCCCCCAAAATAGGGCATCATAGCTGATCATCCCATACATCCTATACACAAAGGCAGGACGCCGCATGTTATCCAAGCGGTATCCTGCCTTTTATCATAAACGTCACGTACTATAGCATTCCGGCAGCCCATAATCCGCCTCTGCGGATCATCCGGCGCAGCGGCGCTGAGGAGAAGGAAGGCAGATGGTGTCCAGGCATCAGATAGACCACCCGGCCTTCGCCGAAGGGATGGCACCATGCCGCCGGTCTCATCGCTCCGTCATGAGGATATTCGGCCAGCACCGTTGTCTCTAAGTGGGGATGCTGCTCGAAATAGTAAGGCTCGTCCTCCATCACAAAATCAGAGATCCCCTCCATAATCGGGTGCTCCGGCGCACTTACCTTCATCTCCAGCGCTGTGAATGCCGGATGATGGGTGAACCGGGCCCCGAGCATCGCCCCAAGCTCCTGGTTACGCTGTAGGGAAATGCCATTGTGCACGACAAGCAGCCCGCCGCCGCCAGCCACATAAGCAAGCAAGGCTCCGCTCTGCGCAGCGGGTAACTGCTCCTCGGAGAACTCCGTATAGGAGACCACCAGTCTGCATTCTGCCAGTTCTGCCTGGTTCATCCGTCCGTAATCCTCCGTAGAGACCACCTGAAGCTCCGGCTCAAGGAGCTGCTCCAGCTCACGGTCTACCCCTTCGAAGGGATGATACTTCACTTCAGTATAGCTGCCGAACGCCAATGCTTTGTATGAAGACATGCTACACACACCTCTCTTTTGCCAAGTTAGCCTGACCGGAAAGTCAGTGTCACCCCTGATTCGTTCCCCCTGCCGCTGTCACCAGGGCCAGAGATTGCCGTCCAGATCGATATAAGCCGGTTCTTCGGCCAGATACATCTTGTGGTTATGAACGATCGTCATAATCTTGCCTGCTGATTCTTCAGGAGTTACAGGCGCCTCTGCATCCTTCTCCCCGTTCATATAGGTCTGCAGCCAGCCGGGATGGAAGACCAGCACTTGTCCGCCCATCGCACGCAGGTGATTGTGCAGCAGCGAAGACTGCATATTAAGCGCGGCCTTCGACATACAGTAGCCATACATATTGATCCGCTTGTTCCGCCCGATGCTTCCGGCCTCCGACGAGATATTAACCACCAGACGCTGGCGGCCTTGCAGCAGTAAGCCCATCAATGCATTGCTCACCCTCAGCGCACCCAGCGTGTTCACGTTATAAATCTCCGCCATAGCTTCATCATCCATATCCACGAGCACTGTTGCATCATCAGACTTGTGGATAATCCCTGCGTTATTGATAATCATATCAAGGTGCCCTGTACTTCCGGCAATACTCCGCGCGGCCTCCTTTACGCTCCCTGCACTGCCGATATCGAGAGGAACCAGCTTCAGGCTATCCGGGTATTGCGCTTTCAAAGCTTCAAGTAGCGCAGGGTCCGGCAAATACTGTCCGGCAAACACCATGTATTTACTCTCCAAAAGAGAACGAACGAGGAATAATCCCAGTCCACGGTCAGCACCGGTAACACAGGCAACCCTTTTCATGAGCTCCCCCCTCCTATCTGCATAATTATGCTACGAGCCTAGGTCCATCCCTCTCACATTAGCATGGCTGCAGGCCGTTAACAACATCCTGCAAGGGAGGGCAGGCTAAGCAGAACTTTACTTTTGCTTTAATTTTGAACTATGCTACAATCATGATTAATAGTTGTTAACAACACAATTGTTGACAACAGGTTTCATTAACTCTTACCCAGGAAGGTGATCCTACGATGTCTATTCAACAAATCCACACTAAGGAAGAATTAGAGCAATATATCGGGCAGCCTGGCAAAAAACTGCTCTTCAAGCACAGCACCACCTGCCCGATCAGCGCCAAGGCCAACGAGGAGTTCCAGGCCTATACACAGCATTCAGATACTCCTGCAGCCGTGGTCCATGTGATCGAAGACCGTCCTGTCTCCAATCAGATTGCTGAGGATTTCGGGATCAAGCATGAATCCCCGCAAATTTTCCTGCTGGAGGACAGCGAAGTCCGCTGGAACACCTCACACTGGAAGATTACCCAAAAAGCGATAAAGGAAGCAGTGGAACAATGAGCGCGAACGTAATTGTCTATTCAACCTCCGGCTGTGGCGAGTGTAATCAGGTCAAGCAGCTGCTAGAGAGCAAGGGCATTCCCTTCGAGGTCCGGGATGTGATGACCAGCTCCGTCTATCAGGAGGAAGTGGAGAAGCTGGGCTTCATGGGCATTCCAGTCACCGTATCCGGGGACCGGGCGGTCAAGGGCTTCAATCTCCCTGAGCTTCAGGAGCTTATGGATGCTGCTGTTCTGTAATATACACAAAGGTGCTGTCCTCTCAACAGGAGCAGCGCCTTTTTTTTGCGATTCATCGATGGAATAATTGTATATTTATATATATCTGGACAAGGAGGATTGATCCTTTGAAGTGGCTACAGGATGAGCATGCCGCCAAATGGCGTGAAGAAGGACAGCGTTATGCGAGCGACGTTAATCAATTCGTACATAAAGGACTGACTGAAGGCTGGGACAAAGCGGGAAAAGAACCCGCAGAGGATACACGCGGGGGCCTCGCCGCCAAAATCTATAAGATGATTCGAGGAGCTAATGAGCACGGTGAGATTACTGAGCTGCGGGAGCAACTACCGGCGGCAACGTGGCCGCTCTCCGGGCACTTCCAGAAGGAGATGCAAGCAATTCGCGGTATTCATTTCATCAGTGATGATGCTCTGGTGTTCAGCACCGGCTCACCTTGGGAGAAGAATGCAGTTGTGGCTGTACATAAGGATGTTATTTCCGTATTCGACGAGTTTAGCCTGGTTGGGGCATCTCCTGACAATCATTTCTATGCACTCGCCGGAACTCAAGGCATTACCATTATGCAATCCATGAACAGCACTCTACAAGGAAAAGTTGTAGCAGATCTCACATGGCGTGAGCTGAATGGCACGATTCAAGCGCTGGACCCGGACTTTACTGTTTTGAACATAGACAGCTTGGAACAGGAGTTACCCTTGGAGCAAATCATTCCTTTTAACGGGGGCCAAGCGTTATTGCTTGTTACGAGCCAGGGAATTTTCCTGGTCCAGCAATCGCAGGAGAAGCTATGGGAGGTGAAGCTGCTGCATCCTGATCTCGAAGAATATAAAGCAGATGAGCTGGAGCATATTGACATTGACATGCCGCATGGTGCCGTCTCTCCGGATGGAAGATGGATTGCCTATGGCAGCCAGGGCAGTGATCATCTTTTATATGACACAACTTCAAGGCAGGTTCACTTATTCAATCCGGAATCCAGTTACCCGCACTATACTATATTTACGAAGGACCAGCACAGCGTGTGGTACAATGCCTGCCACTTCTATAATGGCGTTACCCTTACTGTGTCCCTTGAAGATGCGGAAGCAGGAAAGCTCTCGTACGATCAGGAATATCCGGTCGTTAACGAGGAAGCCCGGGTATATGCGGCGGCGGCACTGAAGGACGGTGTTGTCATTGGCGATGCCTATGGATACTTGAGGCTCATTGATGCAGAGGGGCGGGAGATGTGGCGTTATTATGCCGGAAGCACCATTTCTGGATTAGCTGTCAATCCGGATGAGACCATACTGGCCGTGGGGACTTATGGAGGGATGCTGCATTTCCTGGACCTTCATGCCACTGAACGCAGCGACTATGAGATTACAACAGGAACCGTTCGTGAGATGAAGCGGATTATTGCCTGGAAGAATCAGAATGAGCCGCTTTGGTGGTGAGCTGATACATGGAGTACCTTCTTCCCCACCGTCGTCTGCCAAAAATAAAAAACAGCGCTTGAGCGAGATAAATGGCAGATAATCTGCTACATATAGGTGTTTTGGCTTCCATTTGCTTAGCCATTCAGCCATTTGCTGAAAATAAGGCGAATAGCACTCTTTTCCATTTTTACAAACCCCCTCTGAAGAGAGTATGATTCGTGTTGAAAGCAAATGAATGCATTCATGAAAATGAGCATATGCATGCACGCTGAATTTCCGTCATGTGGAAAACGGGGGAACCATCCGGCCGTCAGGCCGACTTGGGGTGAATCCGAAGGAGAATGTCACGCGCAGGTCTCCGGCAGGTAGGGCGACTCTCACCGTCCGAATCCGACAGCTAACCTCGTAAGCGCCAAGAGAGAGCCCTGATCCGCCACGCTTTTGTGCCAGGCGTCTTAAGCCTGTTACCCACAACCGCAGGCAGAGGTCCTCCTCTGCCTGCGGTTTTTTGCGCGCTGGAATGAACTGCACAGTATAGATTCAGGAAGGAACGTGACCACATGCCTGACCCCTTATCGCCCAAACTAACCGCCGCTGCCGGATTTAACCACTACACCCAGCAATATAGCGGTCCCGTCTATGCGCTTAGCTGCCTGCTGCTGGAGCAAGGCGTCCGCGCCGAACAAGCTGCAACCGCCACCTTCGTGGCCCTCCATCCACTATGGCTGAAGGGCCGCCTCTCAGGGGACGCCGCTGCTGCGGCTGCCTACAGAGAGTGCATCCGCCAGTGTGCCATGCTCGCCCACGACCGCAGCCGCTGCGCTTCTGCGCCGCTGAGCTGGGACGATCACGTTGCCAGTGCCTTATGGTACGGCATCCAGCTCCCCCTGTCCGACATCAGCCAGATTCTGGAGTGCAGCGTCCCCGAGCTCAAGGCCCGGCTCAGAGGAATACGTGAACAGATGGCAGCCGCACACTCAGCCTTGCCTGCTGTGCACCGTCCTTCGGCGGGTTGAGACTGGGAATAACGCGGGATACGCGGGATATAGGAATGAGTGCGGCGGAATAAGTTGGATGTGGCGGATTTTGGGTACGGATGCGACAAAAGGAGATGGATAGCGGGCCATGCGGACTACAGATCCGCTATTTCAGCAGATGGGACCATTCCGAAGGCCATGCAGACTGAGAGGCGCTTAATTAACCCATTCCAGCTCATTTTGCGCTCCATACAGCCCTTTAAGGTCCTCTCAGTCCGTAACGGGGAGAAAATCGGTCTTTTTCACAAAATAAGGGCCGCTGAGTCCGCCTACAAAACAACATCCCCCCACAAAGTGGGGCTTTAGCATCGATGATGCCTCAGGTACTTTGCGGGGACCCCAAAACATATAAATTCTAACAAATAAAGCCGCAGCATCCGCCGCGACTTCGTCCTTGACTCTCAGCGCCAGCACCCGTACAGTACTTGGCCCATCTTACATAGCTCAATCATCCCATGCACTCATCCTGTCTCCACCAACCGTTCAGTACATAGAACTCAGCCCTTGCCCTTACCACCCTTGCCGCCCTTGGCAAACCGCCAAAAAGCCATACAGCAGCCGAGCAGGCCGGCTCCCAGCAGAAGGGTCTGTAACGCCCCCAGCCAAGTCGATTGATCCGACGGGATCAGGCTGCTGATAATAATCAGCAGGATCGAGGCCGCGACCAGCACGGGGGTTTGTCTACTTTTCTTCACAACACTTCACCACTCCTAAAGACTAATACTACTAAGGTACACCATCTCCGGCGTTTTCACCAGTTCACCACGGCTCCGGGCACACCCGGGCGGAAGAACGTATGGCGTCCTTGGCTAGTAATTCTTCACTCCATAGTAGTCAAAATCAGCGAAGGAGTCATGCTGGTGGGCATCAACGGAACCGATGAAATTGAACAAGCCTGTAAATCCGCCAATCTCCCCTGGCTCCCCGTTCACGCCTTCATCCGACAGATAGAGTACATCAATGTTTTCTACAAAAGCTTGCCAATCCCCGTTATCTCCGAAGCGGTAAAGGATACTCGCGATGCCTGAATGATAGATAATCTTGAGCTCCGCTGTATCTTCAGGGACTGGAATGTAATGGTGGACCAGCTCAATGCGTTGCCCCAGCTTGGCCTGAAGTACGTATAGAACGGTACCCTCTGATTCGGAGTGGGTCAAGTGAACGTACAGCCAATTATTCGAATCATAGTATAGCCCCAGACCGGCCGTTTCCGAGTAGTGATCGGGATGAAATTCCACCTTGGTTTGAACTTCATAATGAAGGGAAGTTGCGCGTGTGGCCATAATCGCCGGATGGATCTGCGAGAAAAAAGAATTCTCTCCATGAATGCGTAAGTAACCCGGACGTTCAACCGTATTCACCCATGCCGCTTGCTGGTCCCGGTACGGAGTCAGAAAATGAAGATCATATTTCTCCTGATTAAAATCATCAAATACGTCATGAGAGATTCCATCGGCCTCTAATTCAACACCTGTCATCCCCTCAACTTCCATTTTCGCCACATTCGATCCATCCTTCATTTCCAGCCAGCCATCCTCTGTCCAATGCATTTTTTGAATAGAGGTTTCACGGCCTAATGGATTTAAGAGCGTTCCTTCCACAGGCCGTGACATGAGATGAGCAATATACCATTCGCCTGTTTGAGTTTGCACTAATGAGCCGTGACCTGCTTTTTGCATAATTGAACTTGGATTATACATCTCAAAATGCCCGGCATCCGGATTGCCAAGTGAAAATAGATGGCGCGGCGAGGAGGTGATGATCGGCTCTCCCGACGGATGCGGTTCATAGGGACCAAAAATATTCTCCGAACGTCCCAGCTCAACACCATGAGCATAGCCAGTTCCGCCCGCAGCTAATAAAAGATAGTACATCTCTCTATATTTATAGATCTGCGGTGCTTCAGCACAGCCGCGGCTGGTGAAGCCTTGCGTCACCCGGTGCCAATGTCCAACCAGCTTACCCTCATTCAAATCAAATTCAGCGATCACAATATGTCCAGGCGCCTGATACCCTTCACGGGTCTCCCATTCAAGAATGGACACATAGTGCTTGCCATCTTCATCGTGGAAGAGCGCCGGATCGAAGCCTATGGATGTCAGATAGATGGGCTCCGACCAGGGTCCATGGATATCTTTTGCCCACATGGCATAGGAATCCGAGTTGAATTCACGGCCTGCCATGTTCAACATATGCGAATAGGCTAACCAGTACCGGTTCGCCCTAGAATCATAGGATAGATGCGGCGCCCAGATCCCGGCCGGAGTATTGGTCCCCCTCAAATTCACTTCACCTTTATTTAATACGGAGGCAGTCAGCTCCCAATTCGCTAAATCGGTTGATTTGAAAATTTGAACGCCGGGATTCCAATGAAACGTGGATGTCGCAATATAATACACATCATCCACTCTAATAATAGAGGGATCTGGTGCCATCCCAGGGATTATAGGATTATTAATCTTCGTCATTTCTCTGCTTCCCTTCGCTGTTTAGCCATATTATTTACCCTTTTCCTGTTGTCTATGTATATTATAATAACTACTAACGTACTTATGCGATGGGATGATTACGGCTAGATTTACCCAAATCAAAGGCAGGTGCTGCAAATTGGAACATATGAATAGCTATCTCACAGGTGCACAGACGCTGCTGCTGCCGCGCATTGATTGGAATATACGCTTTTTTGGCGCACATACACAGACCGTTCCTGCCGATTGGAGCATGACTACAGAATCCCACCATGCCTTTGAGATTCTAATTGTGCTGGATGGGGCTCAAGAGACTAGGATAGATCATGAACCATTCATTGTGAACAGTGATGATATTCTGCTGATTCCGCCTGGGTTCGAGCATACGAATAAATGCATTTCCGCTACATCGATGACCTATTTCTGCGCTCATTTTGATATAGACGAGCCTTCCTTACGGATGAGAATTATGAAGAACTGTGACTGGGTCTATAAGCCCTCCCATTTGTATCATAGCCAGCTGAAAAAATGCCTTCAAAAATGGATCGATATTCTGCATGAGCCTGAGTTGTCGTTCACCAAAGCAAAGCTAAAAGCACAAATGGTCTTGTTCGAGTTATTGGAGGTGCTTGTAGATAGCCAGCCGGTACAGACGGGAATACATGCTAACGAATCCATGACCACTGCGAAGTATGCCAAAGAAATTGCCGAAGCCATCAAGAGAGCTTTTAAGAAAAATTGCACACAGGGAAATTCAGATTACACCATTCACATCCAGCCCATCATTGCTTCGCTTGGGATCAGCCCCAACTATGGATTAGAGGTATTTCAAAAAATATATAAAATGTCGCCCCGCACCTATCTATCCGACTTAAAGCTACAGGAAGCCAAAATACTACTCCAGCAGCCCAGGATATCTTTAAATGAGATTTCAAGTCGTCTGGGCTACAAGAACCTCTCTCACTTCAGCAGACAATTCAAAAGATGGACGGGAATTAACCCCTCCGACTATCGTAAAAATAATTGTGTATAGCAAACACCCATCTTCCTTTATGGGGCGGATGGGTGTTTTGTTGTTATGCCAATAAGTTATCGTTATTTAATTCTCCTTAAGCTCTTTAATCTCAGCAAGGAGATGATTCAGCTTGTAACCGTTGGTATCCCTGGAGAAAGCTTTCATCTCTTCGCTCTGTCCCTGGAATGCAGATAGAACATAGTCACCATCAACTACATAATATGTCCCATAACGGGTGAAAGAGTAGCTTCCTTTTTGCTCTTCCCCTACCCCTTTTTTGATTGCAGCGACGATCTTCATTCCCGGCTTAAGTTCTGGTTCAATCCCCTTGAACTCAGAGTCATAAATCAGGTTAAAGGTCCCTTCAACCTCTTCACCAGTAACTACTTGATCTACATTAACTTGAAAAGAGGTAAACATAGGCTTGTAAGGCTCCAGACCGGAATCCTTCAATTTCTCCGCTAAATTACCCTCTGGAGTTCCAGGTTCAGTTATCAGATCCACGCTGAAATCCGGCAGTTTCTGAATGACTTCAGCAACTATGAACGTGTCCGTATGATCCAATACCTCCTCGAATGTTAAATCCCGCAAATCAACATTTACAGGAGAGCCGGTGGATAAAGGATATTCTTTACGAAGCTCCTTAATTTGCTCTGCCGACAGACTTGCTGCTGCTAATTCATCTAATTCAGAAGAAAGATTGGAACAACCCGTTAGGAATCCGAATACCGTAATTGATGCAATGGCAGCTGTTATTATCCTTTTTATATTCATCTCAATCCTCCGTTTCTAGAGGTATAAGAATCATAATAACTTCCTAAACAATAAAAAAGAAGGGGCTGTCCCCAAAGTAGATTTTCTACGGCGGAAGACCTGTCACTTCATTCTTAATGCTACAAAAAGTGAGCAGAGCAGCGATTCTCCCGTTATTGGAGGATCGCTGCTCTGCGTTTTTGGTCATTGGCGGCTTGCTCCAGCAGATTATGAGCAAGGGAAAGCCATCCGACCTCAAGCGTCACTTTCTCCATGGCGCGAAGCAGAAATCGCCGGAAGCCCCGGTTATTCTATTAACATTCCTATCCTTAATCAATCGCTTGGAAAAAATATCAAGTGAATCAACCTTGAAGTGTCTCTTTACGATGCTGAGGATGTCATACATGATTTTTGCGACGATAATACATCAGATAATTTTTAATACTTCTCTAGCAAACTACTTATTTAGAACAAAAATCCCGATGGTTGACCAGATTGGTCATCATCGGGATTCCTGTATACTTTTCCTTTAGCCAAGGCCTTCTCCGCCTTGAATCCCTCCAAGAGGTGTTCCAGGTGAAATATGGAAGCCCGTTCTTTCTGCGCCGCTGCTACTGCGTAATATTGGGATTAGGACAGATTCGGGTAGAGGGCGGACACGCCGCCTGCAAGTCCGGCTTGGATCATACGGCTGGTATCGTCGGCAAGAATTTCGAAGCTGCCGGCTGCTATGCCGTCAATAGCTATTTTCGCAATATCTGAAGGGTTTGATTTGGGAGCATCCAGGCCGGCCGTCATGTCTGTCTCCATATAACCCACATGTAAGCCTGCTACTCTAATATGACGGGGATACAGATTCAAACGAAGATCGTTCGTCAGCGCCCATGCTGCAGCCTTTGCCGCCGTGTAGGCACCCGCAGCTCCGCCACTAAACCAGGATAATGCGGAAAGAATATTCAGAACCGATCCTCCCCCGTTATTCTCGATGACCGGTGCAAAAGCGCGAACCATGGATAACGTACCGAAGAAATGCGTATTCAATTCCAGCTGGATCTGCTCCACATCCCCTTCCAGCAAAGAAGCGCCTGTAGATGATCCTGCATTGTTGATCAGAATCGTAACATCCTTAGCCTGGCTGGCTGCTGCCGCTACCTCTTGAGGGTTGGTAACATCAAGCTTTACAGGTGTAACTCCTGGAATATCCAGAGTTTCCGGATTTCTTGCTCCCGCGTAGACCTTAGCCCCTCTAGCTAGAAGTTCAAGCGTAAGCTGGCGGCCAAGCCCCCGGTTTGCTCCAGTAACCAATGCCACTTGTTCAGAAATGTTCATTGTATTCGCTCCCTATATGAGAATGATCGTTCTAGAAAATGCACAGGAGAAGATATAATAACCTAATCTCATCATGCAGTGATGTCCTATAAATTCAATATAACATATTGAGAACGATCGGTAAATAATTATATGAATATTTAAAATCGGATAACCACTTTCCCTTGGGGGTGACCTGTAGCAACCAGATTTAGAGCTTCATTAATATCTTCAATGTGGAACTCCCGGGCGTCTACCGCGGGTATAATTTGGTTCTCTTCAATGATTTTTGTGATTTGCCGTAATTGTTCTCCATCGCTGCGTACAAACACAAAATGATATTCAATCTTCTTCTTCTTGGCTTTGTGATCATACTTAGCACCAGCAATACTGAATAGTTTTTGCTTCCAACCTACCAAGCCCATAGTTTTGGCGAATCGTTTGTTTGGTCCGGTCCGTAGAGAAAGAAGATGGCCGCCTGGTCTAATAATGGAGAGTTCGCGGTCAAATTCACCGGGGCCCAAGGTATCAATCACATAGTCAAGATCACGAAGTCGTTCCCAGTAGTTCTCCGCCTTGTAATCAATGTATTGATCTGCTCCCGCGGCCATTGTACGTTCGCGCGCCTGTGGACTTCCACTGACGATGACCTTCAGCCCCATGCTTTTAGCGATAGGAATCGCCATTTGGCCAAATGAACCAGAGCCCCCTGGAATGAACACTCTTTCGCCAGCTTTGGCAGCTAACTCTTCATGCAGGCTTTGATAGGCTGTCAATCCTGTTAAAGGCGCAGCCGCACCGGTTACAAAATCCAGATTACCCGGCAAGTGAGCCATAGCCTCTACATGAACCGCCGCATATTCGGCAAATGCTCCAATTTTTCGCAGCGGCAGGCGGGAGTAAATGGCATCACCTACTTTGAAGCCAGCGACTTTCTTACCCATCTTCTCAACAACACCTGTGAGTTCGTTACCAAGGGTCAAGGGGAACTCATAGTCCTGGATTAACTTCACGCTTCCGGTAGCGATGAGCAGCTCCAAGTGGTTAACCGCCGCCGCTTTTACTTTAACCAAAACTTCGTAATCACTTATTTCCGGGACTGGAATATCGCGCACTTCAACTTGAAACGGTTTGGAATATTTGGTGATCTGTGCCGCCTTCATAATTAATACCCTCCTATCCGCAAGATCCTAAGTAACATTTACGACGATTTGTAACTTGCACACCAAGCATAAGACTAGAAGTTACAAAAGTCAACATTTGTTACTTTGTTTTTTCATGCTAAACTATAAGTGGATATTATTAATTAACGAAAGAAGGGTTGGCAGCATGGTGTTACACTGGGGGGTTAATCGTAAGTGCCTGCACTCCCCCATTCACCTGCCACAACAAATGGCTAAAATCACACAGGAGCTTATTATTGAAACTGCCGAGACATTAATTGAGCGTACGGAAAAATCTGAGGTGACGCTCTCTCAAATAGCGGATGAATTGAACATCACCCATGCTGCACTCTATAAACATTTCAAAAACAAACAAGAACTGTGGGCGGCAGTAGCTAAAGGCTGGTTCAACCGGATGATTTCAGAACAAATCCGTATAAACATGACTAATTCAGCCTCCCCGCAGGAAGTGCTCCACGATTGGCTATGGGCATTTGTTAATGCCAAAAAACGCGCTTATAATGAGAATCCCCAAATGTTCGCCTTGAATACACAATATGTGGACAGTAATCCATTGGTATTACGTGATGTGCTTTGGGATTCTTATCAAATAATTGATGGTTTCATGGAATATCATGATCCTCAATTTGAACGGGCAGAGGCCATTCTATCTGCGTTTGCAGTGTTTAGTCTCCCCTCTTTTAAAGGATCCTGGAATTCACCAGACTACCAAGAACGGTTTGAACGCCTCTGGAGTTTAATCAAACAAGGGGTTTGAATCCTGGAGGGGATGGCTGAATATACAACAGGGAGCAGTTACCTGAGGTAACTGCTCCCTGCGAGAAATCCATCACACTACTTCCGTCAAATCCTAAATTTTATAAGCCTTCATCGCTTTTCTGATCTCCTTGATGCTAGGGCGCTTGCCGTACATCAGGACGCCGGTGCGGTAGATCTTGGCGGCGAGCCAGCCGAAGAGGAAGGTTGTAGCCAGCAGGATCGCCAGCGAGACCATGATCTCCCAGAAGGCGACCTCCCCGACCCCGATGCGGAGCAGCAGGCTGAGCGAAGAGGTGAATGGTACGAAGCTCGCTACCTTCACCAGCAGTGTATCCGGGTTCGAGATGCTGAACAGCGGCAGATAGAAGCTGACGAAGCCCAGCATCATGACCGGCATCACGGCCTGCCCCAGATCCTCTGTCCGGCTGACAATGGAGCCGACAGCGGCATACATCAGGGCGTACAGGAAGTAGCCCAGGATATACAGGATGAAGCCATAGACGATCATGCTGACATTCAACTGTCCCAGATTCAGATCGAAATCGCTCAGGATCGTGGAATTATGCGGCAGCATCAGGTTGACGGCGATGGCAGCCGAGATAATGGCGATCTGCATCAGACCGACGAGGAAGATTCCGATGACCTTGCCGAACATCTGGGTTAGTGGCGAGGCGCTGGTGATGAGAATCTCCATAATGCGCGAGCTTTTCTCCGACGTAATCTCGGCCGAGATCATGTTGCCGGTCATCATCACCGACATGAAGAACAGAATCAGCAGGATATAGACAATGACATAGTTGATAATCGGTTTGTCCTGATCCTGGTCTACGCCACCCGCAGCCCCGTCAGTACTTAGCTGCGCGCTATCAATCGACACCGGAGCGAAGATCGCCGCCACCTGGCTCTCGGTCAGCTTATCGCCGACAATCAGGCCGGTATTCACCTGCTGCAGAGCGGCTTGCAGATTCGTTCTAAGCTTGCTGCTGATGTCTCCGTCTTTGCTGTGATACGTTACCGGAGGCACCCCTACACTGCCCTTGTCGGCAAAGGTAAGATACCCCTCAATCTTCTCATCCTCCAGCCCCTTCTTAAGGGTTGCATCATCTGCGGAAGGATAAGCGGTAAATACGACTTTATCTTCGGCTTCAGCCGGCGGAGTATAAGCGAGCAGCAGCTCGGCAGGCCGGAAGCCCTGCTGGGCAACGACTCCGATCTGTGTCGCGTCCTTGGCCCCGTCTTCTCCGTTGAACACTTTGATCAGATAAGGGATATTCATCCCGATACTAAGCAGAAGCACCAGAATTAAGGTGGTAATCATGAAGGATTTCGTTCTTACCTTATTCTTGAATGTGAAGCCGATAATGGTTGCCATTTTATTCATTGGATTCACCCACCGCTCTGATAAAGATTTGGTTTAGCGTCGGTTCCTTAATCTCGAAATGCTCGACCTCGCCTTGAGCCACAGCCAGTTGAAGAATGCGCTGCGCCGCTCCCAGGTCATTGATGGTTAAAACATACCCGCGCTCCTGCCGCTGCACTCCGGTAACTCCGGCAAGCTCGGCAAGTCCGTTCACTTCCCCGGCGGTGCGCAGTACAACTTCTTCCCGCGGATACCCCTTCTTGATCTCACGGATATCTCCCTGAACCACGGTGTTCGAGCGGTCAAGAATCGTGATATTCCGGCATAATTCCTCAACATGCTCCATGCGGTGCGTGGAGAACAGAATGCTCGTTCCCAGATCCCGCATCTCTCTGACGGTATCCTTCAGCAGCTCCACATTGACCGGATCGAGGCCGCTGAAGGCTTCATCCAGGATCAGAATCTTCGGCTTATGGACCACAGCGGCGACGAAGCCCATCTTTTGCTGATTGCCCTTGGACAGCTCTTCGATCTTCTTATTGTAATATTCCGGTACATCGAAGCGCTCCAGCCAGTACTTCAGGCTCTTATCCGCTTCACTCGCGGACATCCCTCGCAGCTGAGCCAGATAGATAATCTGATCGCTTACCTTGACCTTCGGATATAATCCCCGTTCTTCCGGCAGATAGCCCATCAGATGCTGAAGCTCCTTACTATACGGCTTGCCGTTATACAGGATGCTCCCTTCGTCGGGATAGATCAGGCCGAGCACCATGCGCATGGTCGTTGTTTTGCCGGCGCCGTTGGCACCCAGCAGACCGTAAATCTCGCCTTGCTCCACCTTTAGACTGATTCCGTTGACTGCCGTCTTCTCACCGTACTGCTTCACTACCTGCTTCAACTGCAATGCTTCCATTCTTATTCCCCTCTCTTCTGGTCAATCAGAACCGGACGATGTCCCCGGGTCCATAAGCTTAGGATTTCATCCAGCTCCAGGCTGCGGCTCTTGAGTACCTTTACGCCCAAATCGTGAATGCGTTTCTCATACAGATAAATTTGCTGGGTTAAAAATGAAGCTACACCCGGCGTTTCCAGCTTCAGCTCCAGCGCTTGCGGCAGCTCCGCTGCCAGCTCCTGCAGCGCCTGCTCTCCCTCAATTTGAACCCATATTTCACTCCATGAACCAAACAGACTGTCCTTCTCGGTCATTCCCAGCAGCTGCCCCTGGTGCATCAGCACGATATAATCCGCCAGCCGCCGGACTTCTTCAACAATATGGGTCGAGATGACAATCGTGGCCTCGTGTTCATCCATGTATCTCTGCAGCGTCTCAATCATGATCTTCCAGGCAAAAGGGTCCAGGCCCGAAGACGGCTCATCCAGTAGCAGCAGCCGGGGCTTCACCGCGAGGGCGGCGGCAAGCTCGAACTTGCGGCGCTCGCCCTTGGACATTTTACCCAGTCTGGCATTCTCTGGAACTTCAAACTTGCGGACCAGCTCCTCGAAGTAGCTCTGGTCCCAGGAAGGATACCAATGGCTGCGGAAGGCGGCCGCCTCACCGGGTGTCCAGAAGTTCTCCTCAGGCTGGGGCATCTCCGGCACGTAAGCGATGCTCTGGCGGAGCTCCATCGGCAGCACACCGCGGTAAGTCTCTTCATACCAGCGGATCTCCCCTTCATCCGGCAAAATCAGCTGCAGGAGCATATTCAGCAGCGTGCTTTTGCCCGCGCCGTTCTGGCCCACCAGCGCTGTAATATATCCTTGCGGCAGCCGGAGATTCATCGGCCCGATGGTCTTGTTGCGCCGCTTCTTCCATACATCCCGCAGTTCTATGGCTTGCTGTCCCATCAGCTTCCCCCTCTTTCTGCCTGCTTCCCGTATTTGTTCTTCACGATCTCTGTGAACAGCCTGGTTAGTTCCTCTTCGCTGCAATGGACGGATAGTCCCGCCTCCACGGCGCTCTCCAGCGCCTTGCGGATGGTCTCCTGCTTATAGTCCTCCATTGCCCCGGTCCCGATATGGGATACAAAGGTGCCCGTCCCCTGCCGGGTCCGCAGCAAGCCTTCGTTCTCGAGATCCTGATAGACGCGGCGGACGGTAATGACGCTGCACTTCAGGTCACCCGCGAATTCGCGGATGGAAGGAAGCAGCGTTCCTTCCGTTATTGCGCCGGAGATGATCAGCGACCTCAGTTGTGTCTCGATCTGGTGGTACAGCGGCTCCGCACTGTTCTCATTGATCTGTATCGGAATCCACATTAGTTACACCCGCCTTCCAGGCCCGGCCCCCGGATGAACGCCTTGCCCCGTCTCATACGAGATCACGGCTCTTCAGCCGGTGAATCGTCCATCTGGAGAATAGCTGAATCGATAGCATGCCAAGTGCCAGCGCCCCCCACATCAAGGGAGACAATAGGCCCCACTCCTTGGATACAGCGACCGTGGCGAGCAGTATATTGCCTCCCGCCAGGTAGACTAGTCCTGACACGCCCAGCGCCAGCAGCATAACGGCTGAGATGATCCAGAAGTACATGACGCCGCTGACCGAGAACTCGATGATAATGTACATGCCTGCGACAATCAGACTGTAACCGATCCAGGTAAAAGCAAAAACCAGATACGAAGCAGGCGGCAGTTCAGAGCGTATTCCGGGGCTGAGCAGATAGATCAGGCTGAAGAACAACGTGCTGTTCATGGCAACGGCGAGCAGGGTGTCCAGCTTTCTTTTACAGAGAATAGCTGCTACCGGTACCGGCAACGCCCGCATATACGCCAGCATCCGGGTATAGGAATCCTCCGAGATATACTTCATGGTCCGCCGGGAGAAGGTGATCGTGAGCATGAGCATCATCGTAACCATCAGAACATCGCTGAGCAACTGCTTGTCATGTCCTGTTAGCGTATCGTCGATGACCATTCCTGACAGTGCGGCAAAATATCCCATGAACAGGAGCGAGAACAGCAGTGCCCACAGCAGCTTCCAGCGGTCACCGTGGAATTCGCTGCGTACGATGACCCACGCTTGCTTTAATGTTGTCATAACTTCTAACCTCGCTTTATTCGTCTTGAACGGCAGGAGACGGCAGATCAGCTAGCCTCAGTGTGTATCTGTGTGTGCTTACTGTATATATCTATATACACAGTATATGACCTGTGTTTTCCACTGTCAACAGAAAACCTCTACTATTCTTAGTATTTCGATTCCACGCACGAAAAAAACCCCGCACATAGGCGGAGTCTGGACTTTATTATTGGAGCATACGCGGGATTTGCGGCACAAGGGCCGGATTTCGATGCAACAAACCACATGAAGCTAAGTCTGTATGTATACTTTGACGTTTTTTGTCGTACAATATCACTTATGCGACTTTTTTTGAGTAAAATACGATAAACCATGCATACTTGCGCATAATCAAGCAGCCATGCGTTTATTATAGGTCATTTCCTAACTTCTGTATAGAAACTTCGCTGGATCAGCCCCTCTGTTTCCACAATTATGTTCCATTCGTGCTTCTGCAATTTTTGTCGAATCTAATCTATTGAATGAACGTGCGCAGGCTGTCCTCGACAAAATCCGGGGCAGCCTTTTGAATCTGCTGAACGGTGTGGAGATAACGCTGAGTGGTGTTGATGTGGGAATGCCCCAGCGATTCCTGAACCTGCTGAAGCGACGCTCCTTGGAGCAAGGCCAGCGTGGCATTCGTGTGGCGAAGCCAGTGCGGGGTCAGCTTTTTCTCAATTGAGCTGGCTTCTCCGGCATTCTTGATAATCCGTTCCACCTGCCGTGAAGATAACGGAAACATCCGCTGCTCCGGGGTGACCTCTTCCTTCCCTGGCAAAGTATCAGACAACTTGGAATACAGCTGCCACAGGGTTGGCGGAACCTTAATTTCTCTAGGCTTACCCCCCTTGCCGTTCTCCACGGTCAGCCAGACCGAGGTCTCCAGCAGATCATTATGGAAGTCCCCCCACTTCATCGCCGTCAGCTCTGACACCCGCAGACCGAGCACTACCAGCGTCAGCCCGATCAGATAATTGCGCAGTCCTTGCTTCTCCAGTACATTCAGTAATTCCCCCACCTCCCGCTTGGTCAGGAAGTTTTTGCGGCTGGTAACGGTTATTTTGGGGATGCGTACCGAAGAGGTCGGATTCACTGCAAAAATCCCGATATGCTGGTCACTCCCCCATTTATAAAAAGACTTCAACGGCGCAAGGAATGCCGCTATGCTTGCCGGTGCCAGCTGCCTCTGATAACTGTAGCCCCCCTGCGTCAGGAAAATCTTATACGCCTCCATCTCCCTCCAGGTCACTGCTCTTAAGGAGGTGCCTGCAATAAATCTGCGGAAATCGGCAATCGCCCGCTTATAATTCCGACCTGTATTAACATTCGTACAGCAGGTAGCCATAAACATCTGAACAATCTGATCATCGCTTAGGTAGCCCTCTTCCGGGTTCACCAAGCTGAGCGCCGTACGGATAAATTCGGTCTGGCTCATTCTTTTTTCATCACTCCTCAGGAATAGACATGTCGCATAAGTGATATTGTACGACATTTTTGTGGTATTTTGTCCCATTATCACACAGGAATGGCTAAAGACCGGAATACACAAGATCAGCAGAAGGTAACGCGAAGAACTCAGGAGGGGGACGGAGGCAAAATAGCAGCTGCGGGCCAGCTAAGTAATATGAGAAGCCGGAGGGTAACTATGGAGACCGTTTTGCAGAAACAATATGTTGAATTCGGGGTAGATCACGAGCATTATGCGATCCCGATCTCAGATGTTCATGAAATTATAAGAATGCAGGAAATAACGGAAATCCCCAGCAGCCGTCACTACGTTAAGGGCATTATCAACCTCAGGGGTAAAATTGTGCCGGTGCTCAGCCTTAGAGTGTTGCTTCAGATGGAAGAAGTGGAGCCGACCAAACACACACGCATTCTGGTGGTCCATCACCAGGAGGAATCCCTGGGCGTTATTGTCGACAACGTGAATAAAGTGACGACCTTCAGCGATATTCAGCCTGCACAGGGCAGCATCTCTGGAGTCAGCGGCTCCTTCTTCAACGGAGTAGGCTTCTCTTCTTCCGAGCTGGTCGGCATTCTGCGGCTGGATGAGATCCTGCTGCGAGACTAAACAAAGGCTAAACGGAGAGAAGGCGAACCATGGTTGATTTATCGGAATACCGAGGGATATTTCTGGAGGAACTGGAGGACCAGCTGCAGCTGATCGAGGATGAGGTGCTCAGGCTGGAGCAGACCGGGGAGACAGAAGATGGAATCCAGCAGTTCTTCCGGGCGGCCCATACCCTTAAGGGCTCCTCGGCCTCTATGGGCTACAACGGGCTGAAGGAAGTCACGCATCATCTGGAGCATCTGCTTCATCAGATGCGGGGAGGGGAACGGACGGTCACGCCGGAGCTGATCCGCCTGTTCTTCGGAGCGCTGGATGGAATGCGCGCGCTGCAGAGCGAGATCGCTGCTACGGATCAGGAGACCACAGATGTGTCCGGTCTGGTGCAGCGGCTGAGTACATTCGCAGCGGAGGAGCTGCAGAAGCCGGAGGATAAGGTCCCTGCTGTGCAGACAAGTCAGGCAGAGCTTCCCCTCCAGCTGTTCTGGGTGCATGTGTGGCTCTCTTCCGGCTGTGAGATGAAGCTGCCCCGTCTTCACCTGATCGATGCCAAGCTGCGGACTGTCGCTGCGGTCCTGCGCATGAAGCCGGAGCTGGAAGAGATAGAGGACCACGACAGCCGGATCGACGAGGCCTCCTGGTTGCTGTCGCCTAAGATCGATATCGAGGAGCTCCGTCAGGAGGTCTTATCCATTATGGATGTTGATCGTATATACATAGAAGAAGTGCTTAACGATTCCCCGCGTCCCGGTGAATTCGTGAGACCGCCCCATCCGGAGACGGGGAGCCGGGAGCTCCCGGAAGTACCAGAATCCCCGTCGTCTGCCGCTGACAAAACCAAGCCGCAAACGATCCGCGTCCAGGTGGAGCGTCTGGAGAAGCTGATGAACCTGGCGGGTGAGCTGGTCATCGATCAGACCCGGTTCCATCTGCTGAACCGCAGATTCCACCAGCAATACGGAACCAATGATCTGACAGAGGAGCTGGGCCAGCTTGCCGACCATCTGGCTATGATTACGGGGGAACTGCAGGAGAGCATGATTAAGGTGCGGATGCTGCCGATAGAGCAGCTGTTCAACCGTCTGCCCCGCATGGTCCGGGACTTGTCCGGCTCCCTGAACAAGCAGGTTGAGCTGGTTCTTGAAGGCAAGGAGACGGAGCTGGACCGGACGCTCATTGAAGAGCTTGGCGACCCGCTGATCCATCTGCTGCGCAATGCCGTTGATCACGGTATAGAGACCCCTGAAATCCGCCGCAGCGCCGGCAAAAGCGAGACCGGAACCGTTCGCGTCGCGGCCTCCCATGAGGATAATCAGGTTATCCTGGTCATCGAGGACGACGGGGCCGGGATTGATTCCAGCCTGATTGCAGAGTCCGCCCTGCGGAAGGGCATCATTACGGCTGAAGAGGCCGGCGGGATGACTGAGGATGAGGCGCTGCGGCTTATTTTCCGGCCCGGCTTCTCCACCGCCCCGCACATCAGCGATATTTCCGGCCGCGGGGTCGGAATGGATATCGTCCGCAATGATATTGAACGGATTAACGGCATGATCGATATCGAGACCACGCGGGGGCAAGGCACCCGCTTCCGGATTCGTCTGCCCCTGACGCTCGCCATCATCCGGGGTCTGCTCGTTCATGCCGGGGGAGCCACCTTCGTGATTCCCATGAGCAGTGTGGCCGAGATTGTCCGCGTCACTCCAGAGGAGATCAGCTCCGTCCGGGGCCAGCCTGTCATTACCGCACGGGGGCAGCTCGTGCCGGTGGTCTGGCTGCAGGATATTCTGCGGCTCCCCGCAGGTGCGGGCGGCAGATCAGCATCCATTCCGCTGATTATCGTGGGGCGGGGAGAGAAACGGCTGGCACTGGCCGTGGATACACTTATCGGCAATCAGGATATCGTAATCAAATCGCTCGGCGCCTACATGGGCAAGACTGAGAACATATCAGGAGCTACCATCCTGGGAAATGGCAATATCGCTCTGATCATAGATACAGCCAGCTTATTTTTCAATACGGGAGTCTTCGCTTAACAAAATCATCTTTACTGGGGGAAACAGGTATGAAATGGTTCTATAATCTAAAAACAAGCGTGAAATTAATCTCGTCCTTCCTGACCGTCGCTGTCATTCTTTCCTTCGTGGGCCTCTACGGTCTCAGCAACCTCGGCTCGATTAATAACAGTCTGGACGATATGTATGTGAACAATCTGGTTCCCGTCTCCTCCCTGCAAAGCTCACAGAACAGCTTCTCGGTCATGCGCGTTATCGTCAGGGATCTGTACATTAAGAAGACCCCTGAGGAACGCCAGCAGCGGGTGGACGATTATAAAAAAGAGAAGCAGAACGTACTCGATAACATCGCGGCCTTCCGCAAAACCAAGCTGAGCGCGGAATCGGTTCAAGCCATTGCCCCTTTTGAAGCGGCATGGAATGATTATCTGTTAACGTACGATTCTCTTGTCAGCCTCTCCCTGACGGGACAGGACGAGAAGCTGCTGGAGATGCTGCGCGGCAGCACGCTTAACAACCAAGGCGATACCTTGAAGAATATTCTGAACGAGCTGATTCTCACCAACACCAAGGAAGCGGATCAGGCCAGACAGAGCGGAGCCGCACTCTATAGCTCTTCGCGTAATATTACCCTCAGTATCATTATCGGTGCAGTCATTCTGTGCATCCTGCTAGGGTATATCATCTCCCGGATTATTTCTAATCCGCTGGCGAAGGTTGTCAAGGTTCTCTCGAAGGTGGCTGACGGCGACCTGCGCAGCCAATCCGATATCGACACCAGAGATGAAATCGGCATCCTGGCTGCCAAGGTGAACGAGATGGTCAGCAGCCTCCGTAACACAGTGGGCTCCATCCTGCTGCATTCCCAGAGCCTGTCCGCCGCCGCCGAGGAGATCTCCGCCAGTACGCAAGAGGTGGCAAGCGGCAGCACGACCACAGCGGATGATGCCGGGACCATCAGCGAGTTATTCAAAGAGCTGTCCAGCGCGATCCACTCTGTAGCCCAGAATACCGAGCAGGCCTCGGTCATCTCCGATGAGACCGTTACGATTGCCGAGAACGGGAACAGCATCATTCAGGAGTCGATGGAGAGTATGCAGGCTGTCAGCGGACAGATGGCTAAGCTTGAGGAGGACTCGCAGAAGGTCGGCGAGATTATCGATGTTATTGAGGATATTGCAGATCAGACCAACCTGCTTGCTCTGAATGCCGCCATTGAAGCCGCAAGAGCGGGGGAACAGGGCCGGGGCTTCGCGGTGGTGGCTGACGAGGTGCGCAAGCTGGCCGAGCGCAGCGGCGAGGCCACTAAGCAGATCACCAGCATCATCAAGGGGATGCAGGTGAATACACGCTACAGCGTGAGCGCTGTGCAGGAGAGTGCGGAGCTGTCGCAGAAGACCGGCGTTTCTTTTCATCAGATCGTGACGATGGTCAACAACGCCGGACAGAAGATATCCGAAATCGCCGCCGCCAGCGAAGAACAAGCCGCCCAGTCCACCAACGTTCTCGCTGCCGTGGAGAGCATCTCCGCCACCACCCAGCAGTCCGCCGCCAGCAGCGAAGAGACCGCCTCCTCCGCCCAGTCCCTAGCCAGCCTGGCTGAGGAGCTGCAGAGCACGGTGTCTTCGTTCCGTTTGTAGCTCTTGGTTCATTCAACAGCCTGCAAGCTCCCTTTCGGAGCTTGCAGGTTTTTTTGGATTTTTTGCGGAAGCAGGCGGGGCGGGTAGGCTTTCGCCAAGCCAATGTGATCGGTTTTTCGATTACATTTTGCCCATACGCTCGCCGCCAGCCCAATGTAATCGGTTTTTCGATTACATTCCGCACGCACACCCTCCGCCAGCCCAATGTAATCGGTTTTTCGATTACATTTCGCACGCACACCCTCCGCCAGCCCAATGTGATCGGTTTTTCGATTACATTTCGCACGCACACCCTCCGCCAGCCCAATGTGATCGGTTTTTCGATTACATTCCGCACGCGCGCTCGCCGCCAGCTCAATGTAATCGGTTTTTCGATTACATTCGGCCCACTCCAAGCCCCTAATCCCAAAAAAAGCCCGCCCCTCCCCCGCAGCAGCGACAGATGGACAGGCTTTTCCCCTATGATCCAGGGCTTCTCTTCCCTCGGCTTAAGCGCCTAGGATGATTTCCCAGACCGGCTTCGTATGTCCGCCCGGATAGAAGATATACAGCAGGACGTAGACAGCGACTCCCGTAATAGCGGTGATGAACCAGATGACGGAGGTCACTCTGCCCCACTTGCGGTGCTTGGCATACTTGGCCTTGAAGCCGAGCGTCAGCGTGGTGATGCCGAATACGGCAGCGACGGTAGCCAGCACGATGTGGAAGATCAGGAAGACATGGTAGATCGTCGTCAGCTCATCGGGTCCTCCCCAGGAGGTATTGCCTACGAACACCGTTCTTGACGAGTACACCAGGAAGAACAGAATTGCTGCCACCGCAGCCGCAATCATCGTCTTCTTGTGCGCCTCGCGTTTGCCTTGAATGATCTGTCTCCAGCCGATGGCCACCAGCACCGCACTTATGACGATGAACGATGTACTGATCGTAGGAAACAATGTGAAAATATCCATGAATATCCCCCTCGGTACTTACCAGCTCGTTATAGTTCAGACCTCCTCCGCCAGGGCAGAGGGTGACGCGGACACTTCTGTGTCCTCTTGTCCGTTCTCTTTTTTATACCAATGATAGAACACATAAGCAAGCATCGAGGCGAAAATAAATTCCTGAATGAACTTCATCACGATGCCGCCGACCTGCTGATCTACCTTGGGGGACAGAGATCCGAAGAAGCCGGGACCGCCAAAAGCCTGCAATAATGCAGCCGGACTCTGCGGTACACAGTAGCCCATCGCCTTCGCCCAGGTGCCCGGGTCGCTATACGTAGCATAGAGGGGGGAGCCCGCAAAAATAATCAGCCCGCAGGCTGGTGTCAGCAGCACCATGTTCAGGAAGATGAAGCCCACCTGCCCCAGACCGCTAAGCGCCCGGTATTCCGGCAAGGGGTTGATCAAATTCCACCACATCAGCGCCGAGGTCAGGAACAGGATGCCATAATACAGACGGTGAACGGTGAAATGCAGCATGACATAATCATGGATGGCGGGGATGTGGTAGAGCGAGAACAGGCCATTGAAGAGCAGGGCCGCCACCACCGGCTTCGCGAGAAAAGCCAGTCCCTTCAGCGGATTCACCCGCAGCAGGGCGCGCCAGCACCAGTCGGGGATACCAAGCATAATCAGCGGGACCGCCACCAGATAGGATAAGGCCATACTCACCATATGGAAGGAAAATAAGATATGTCCCAGCAGACTGACAGGTCCTCCCTGCGCAAGATAGAGGGCCAGCATTCCGCATAAGAACAGCCCCCTCCGCCAGAAGGGGACTGCAGTGCTGCCCTCAAAACGGGAGGCCAGCGGACCGATCAGCACAAAATATCCGGCAGTCAGGAGGAGCATCAGGGCCAGAAACAACGGACTCCATAGTTCCGTAAAGCTGAAATATTGCAATCCCGGTATCATCCTCAAGACCTCCCCGGAGATAGAATCAATCCCACCATACCCAATAGAGCGCCATTACAATACAGGTGCCTGCGATAAAAAAGCCGCCCAGCATGAAGATAATCGGGAGCATATGCCCTTTGTCCTTCAGATGCATCCAGAAGCCCATCTGCAGGAACACCTGCAGCACAGCCATTACCAGCAGCAGGATGATCGCAAAGGTAGCATTCACCCCTCCGGCCGCCACCGCAGCAAAGGCGATCAGCGTCAGCACCACGGAGAACACAAACACCACAATATGCCGCTGCGGTCCTTCCGGACGGTGCCGGTGCTTCACCGCAGAATCTGAAGAAGGCTGCTTCGTCGTCATGGCTTCACCCCACCTTTCCGAGCAGGTATACGACTGTGAAGATAAAGACCCACACCACATCAATGAAATGCCAATACATCGCCGAGACATAGATCTTCGGTGCAGTAACGACCGTCAAGCCTTTATGCGCCAATTGCCCGATCAGCACGGAGATCCACAGAATCCCGAAGGCGACATGGGCACCATGGAACCCGACCAGCGTATAAAAGGCCGAGCTGAACGCACTCGTCGTCATCCCGAATTCCTCATGCCGGATATATACACTGAACTCGTAGATCTCCAGGATCAGGAAGGCAAGGCCGAGCAGGACAGTCACCACCAGCCAGTTCCGTAGCTGGGCCACATTTCCCCGGTGCATGGCCTGAATGGCGAACACACTGGTCAGACTGCTGACCAGGAGGAGGAAGGTCGCTGCCGCGACCAGCGGCAGATGGAATAGCTCAGCCGCCGAGGGTCCCTCATTCGTCTGATTGCGCAGCGCCAGGAAGGTAGCGAACAGGGTGCCGAAGAGCACCGCCTCCCCTCCGAGGAACAGCCAGAAGGCCAGCACTTTATTGCGTCCTTCCAGGGTCGCTTTCTCGGGTTCATGCGGGAGTGTACCGTCCGCTGCTTCAGCATGTGCCGTTGTCATCTCTGCTCACCTTCCTTCCAGCTCTTCGGGTTCAATATGCCAGCCGTGATCGTCGAACAGCGACCGCATCAGCATCGATCCGAAGGTAATAAGAAGCCCCAGCGCTGTAACAATATAATTATTGAACAGGAAGCTCATAATGCTGCTGCTGAATTCATCACGGCTGAACATAAAGCCAAGGCCCGCAATGAAGATACCGACGGACATCAGGAACGGCAGAATCGTGGCCGACGGCATATGAATCGGACCAATCGGCTCCGCCGGGGTCATGGCCTTATGCCCGGCCATTTTCTCTTTCCAGAAAGCATCCAGGCCCCGCACAAGCGGCGTCTGCTTGAAGTTATATTCCGGCGGCGGCGAAGGGATCGTCCATTCCAGGGTCCGCCCGTCTTCCCACGGGTCTTCCGGCGCATCCGCCGGCCGTCTGGAGGTCAAGAACACATTTACAAGGAAGATAATCATGCCCACTCCCATCAGGAACGCCCCCACCGTACTGACCAGGTTGAGCGTATCGAACTGCTGGTTCGGCAAATAGGTAAATACGCGCCGCTGCATCCCCATCAGTCCCAGGAAATGCTGCACGAAGAACGTTAAGTGGAACCCGATAATGAAGGTCCAGAAGGTCCACTTGCCCAAGGATTCGCTGAGCATCCGCCCGAACATCTTCGGCCACCAGTAGTGCAGACCGGCGAACAGCCCGAGCACCAGACCGCCAACGATTACATAGTGGAAATGCGCCACCACGAAGTACGTATCATGGAACTGGAAGTCTGCCGGCGCGGAGGCCAGCATCACCCCGGTTACTCCGCCCATCGTGAAGGTAGGAATGAACCCGGCCGCGAACAGATTCGGAGTCGTGAACCGTACCTGTCCGCCCCACATGGTGAACAGCCAGTTAAAGATCTTGATCCCGGTCGGGACGGCAATCAGCATCGTAGAGACGGAGAACAAGGCGTTCGCGACCGGACCGAGGCCGGTGGTGAACATATGATGCGCCCAGACCATGAAGCCCAGGAAGGCGATCAGAATCGTGGCGAAGACCATGGAGCTGTACCCGAACAGCCGCTTGCGCGAGAAGGTCGGAATGACCTCGGAGATGATGCCGAAGGCCGGGAGAATCAGAATGTACACTTCGGGATGGCCGAAAATCCAGAAGATATGCTGCCACAGTACGGGATTGCCCCCACCGTCAACATTGAAGAAATTGGCGTCCAGTATCCGGTCGAAGGTAAGCAGGACAAGTCCTACGGTAACCGCAGGGAATGCAAACAGAATAATGGCTGAGGTAATGAAGGTAGCCCAGGCGAACATCGGCATCCGCATGAAGGACATCCCCGGTGCACGCATCGTGATGATGGTAGCCAGGAAGTTAATCCCGCCAATCAGTGTGCCGAGTCCGGCAATCTGCAGCCCTATCGTATAAAAGTCCACTCCGTGTGAGGGGCTGTAGCCCGTACTCGATAGCGGGGTATAGGACGTCCAGCCCGCATCCGGCGCGCCGCCCATCACCCAGCTCAGGTTAAGCAGAAGACCGCCGAACAGGAAGGTCCAGAAGCCCAGCGAGTTGAGAAAAGGAAAGGCGACATCCCGCGCGCCGATCTGCAGCGGAATCACCGCATTCATCAGCGCGAAAATAACCGGCATGACTCCTAGAAAGATCATGGTCGTGCCGTGCATGGTAATCAGCTCGTTGAAGGTCTGGGCATCCAGGAAGGTATTCATCGGCTTAATCAGCTGAATACGGATCAGGATCGCCTCCAGGCCGCCAATGCCGAAGAAAAGGCCGCCGGCCCATAGATACAGGATGGCTATTTTTTTGTGGTCGACGGTGGTAATCCAGTCCATCAGCCCGGTATGCCGCTTGGCGCTGTGGCCGGGCTGCAAGGGCTGGGAGGGCTGCAAGGATTGCGCTGCGTGAGCCAAGGTATGTACCCCCTTATCAAATATGCTGCTTCCGCTTCAGTCATAGGCCCCTATTCCACCGTATAACCGGCCAGATATTCGGCAATGCCGTCGATCTCTTCATCACTTAAGCCCATATCCTTCGGGTTCGGCATCTTGTTGCCGGGCTTCACGCTCTGCGGATCATGCAGCCAAGTCTTCAGATTCTCAAGGACCGGCGCCCCGTCTTCTCGAGTGTCATCATTAAGCAGAATTCCGGCAACCGATTCACGGGAGCCGATTCCGGTCAGGCTTGGAGCCACCGGTGATGCAGGCATGCTGCCAATAGCATGGCAAGTCAGGCACTGGGACTTGAATTTCTCAGCCAGTACTGGATCTTCCGGCATCACCGACTCCGGCGCCTTCATTGAAGCCACCCACTTGTCAAAGGCCTCACCGCTGACCGACTTCACCTTAAACTCCATGAACCCGTGGGAGGGTCCGCACAGCTCCGCGCATTTCCCCCGGTAAACGCCTTCATTCGGTGCACTGAAGCTGAAGCGGTTCACCGTGCCGTCGGGATTGGTGTCCATTTTCCCGGCCAGCGAGGGTACCCAGAAGGAATGCAGCACATCCTTGGTGCTGAGCTCAAAGGCAATGTGCTTACCTGTAGGAATAATCAGATCCTGCGCGGTCGTTATTCCGTAATCCGTATATTCGAACTCCCACCAGTACTGGTGGCCGGTCACCTTGACCTTGATGGCGTCCTTGTCATCCGAATGATCATTGCCGGCAGCGAAGACCACCTTCACCGTAGGAATCGCCAGCACAATGACGAGAATAAGCGGGATGACCGTCCATAGCACCTCCAGCTTGAAGCTGCCCTCCACCTGCTTCGGAATCTCATCCTGATCCTTCTTCCGGCGGAAGCGAATCCATACATAAGCCGCAATGGAGAAGACGATCAGCAGCACCACAATCATGATCGTGATCGACAGCTTCATCAGTCCGTAAGAGCTTTCCGCTACGGGTCCCTGCGGTCTGAGTACCGACAAGTCCTCACGCCCGCATCCGGCCAGAAGGAGTCCAAGTGCTGCGGTCATGGGAAGAAGCCGCTTACCAGCCTGCCACGTTTTCATCATTGATCTACCCCGCTTTTCCCGAATTCGTAGATTAGAGTATTTTCCTGTCAATTATAACAATCACTATTAATATAAGTTCGGTCTACGTTTTTGTCAATCGTTCACAACAAATTCACATAATCATTTTGAAGTCGCGGAAAGCTTGTCAATACTGATTTTATAAGCGCTTTCAATTTTTCCGGAAAACTGTTAAACTACTTTTGAAGCGTATTCATATCTATTTGTGTCTAAACATTCATTTGACATACGAAGATGATCTGCAATATGCATACAAAAAAAACCGATTCCAGAAGCAGAAGGCTGCCCGGGCACGGTTTATGAGAATCCTCATGGATGTTATCGCTTGAATGTAGATTAAATGTATAGTTGTCGGCATCAAACAGCACGAAACAGAATCACTCTCTCTGCCCGCTTCTTCAGGAGACGGAAGAATTCATTCTAACCAGCTCATGCTCCACAACCATGGTCAGCTCTTCCTCGTATCCTCCCGTGATCCGATACTTCCGGACGTACTCTTTCACAAATTTCTTGGGATCTTTGGGCCGGAAAATACGTGTCATTTCCCGCAGACTTTCCTTGACTTCGTTATGACCTTTACTTGCCATGATCAGTTCCCTCCCAAAACATTGAAAATGAATGCTCCGTTGTAGAGAATGCATGATGAAAAGTTCGCCGTAACCTTGAAATGCAAGTAAGAAACCATTACACATACGCGGCTTGCATTACCCGTCCAGACTACCATTCCATGAACTTGGAAATCCGCCTTGCCGGTGAAGCAGGTTCGTCGTGATTTGGGCTGAGAGTAAGGATGTCCCACTGCAAAGACACCTTGACACTTTAATTACCCGAAGAGCCACTTGCTGAATCACTCCTTTCGGGCCTTATCGTTATATTGTATCATATTCCAGATTAACTTCCACCTTTCCATGTAAAAATGCAAATGGAAATTTTTTATAGTATATGCTTGACCTTCCGTTTGGGAACCTGATCATAGTATGCCCCCTATCCCCCAAAATTATTGGACAGCATTCCGCACAGCTCATACTTTGCCCGGACACCTCATAGGCTTGTAGGGAAGAAGCACGAATAATCTTTGCCTTTTTCTTCTACAATCCAAGGAGAGTGAGCCCTTTGTCGCCTTTCAGATCTTCGACCGGACTGCCCGATAACCTTGCCGCCGCCTTGTGTTATTTTTTCCCGTTTATCGGTGCGATTATTTTCCTCGCTCTGGAGAAGCGCAGCCGCTTTGTCCTGTTCCACTCGCTTCAATCCCTGATTGCCTTCGGAGTCCTTATGATCGCCCATGTGCTCAGCGGCTTCATTCCGCTTCTCGGTGATGTGGCAGGCGCCCTGATCTCCCTATGCAGCTTCGCAGTCTGGCTCCTGATGATCTACCATGCCCTGGGCAGCAGATGGTTCAAGCTCCCCTGGGTGGGAGAGATCGCCGAAAGCCAGCTGCGGCAGCTGTAGCTGTAGATGTAGCTCTGCGCAGCAGAAAATAGTTTCCCTTTTGCCTGCCCGCTCCTTACAATGGGATAAGACATGCAGGAATCTACAGGCTGGGGGAAGCATCCATGTATTTGTTCATCATAAATCCCCGCTCCGGCGGCGGGGCGGGACGGCGGATCTGGCACACCGTACAGGCCTTGCTTGCGGCGCAGGCTGTTCCGTATGAAGCGCTGTTCACCCAGAGCGCTGCCAGCGTAGAGAATCAGGTGTCGCAGGCGCTTGCCCGCCGCGAGGACTGGCGCGCCGCCATCGTTGTCGGCGGCGACGGCACGATCCACAGTGTGCTGGGCACACTGCGGCGCACTGGGGTCCCGCTGGGAGTCATCCCGGCGGGTTCGGGCAATGACACCGCGCGCGGGTTCAGCATCCCGCTCGCGCCTGAGGCTGCGCTGGACACCGCGCTGCAGGAACACTGCATCGAAGCCGATCTGATCAGCGCGGCAGCCCGGCTCACCCTGACGGCGGTGGCCAGCGGCTTCGACGCGCAGGTGGCCGTCAATGTGAACGGCAGCCGCTACAAGCGGCTGTGCAACGCCATTGGCGCCGGGCGCCTAGCCTATATCATCGGCGTGCTGCATACGCTGATGACCTTCAAGCCCTGCCGCGTCAGCGTGACCTGCGACGGGAAGGAGCAGGCCTTCGACCAGGCGTGGCTGGTCTCGGTCTGCAACCTGCCCAGCTACGGCGGCGGGCTGCTGATCTGCCCGCAGGCGGAATCAGGCGACGGCCTGCTTGACGTCTGCGTCGTGCACGGGGTCAGCCGCGGGCAATTGCTGCGGCTGTTCCCGACGGTGGTGAAGGGCAGGCACACGAAGCTGCCCTATGTCACCATGCTGCGCGGACGCAGCGTAGCCGTGCACTTCGCGCAGCCGCGCCACGCCATCGGCGACGGCGAAGCGCTCGGCACAGCGCCGCTGGCCGTGGCTTGCGAGCCGGGCGCGCTGCGCGTGCTCTCGCCGCTGGCGGCAGCCCCGGCGGTGGCTGCCGACGCCGCGGGGTCCTGCCGCGCGGGCGGCTAGGCCGGACGCGGCGGGACGGGTGTGGCGGGACGGACGCGGCGGGACAGGCGCGGCGGGGTATATATGTGGCTCCGCGTAACGGACTGAGGCGCTCTTATTCTGGATGAAAGTCATAAATCAGGCAAGTAACGGACCACACGGAGCTTATTCTCTGAAATACTGCTCTTAAGTATCGTTTTGAGCTACCTTAAGGTCTCCTCGGTCCTATAAGATACCAAAAGCGGTGTTTTCCAGGGGATAAGGTCTCTCAGGTCTGTTAGGAGCAGATTGGTCCGGCTAATGAAGAAGTTGGAATGATATTTCCCAACACAAAGAGCAGGCCCCAGGTATTCCCCTGGGCCTGCTCTTTGTTACATATTTCACGTTTCCGCCGGGTCCGTTTCCTGCTTCGTGCAGGAACAGACCTTGATCACAAAGATATCTTCCGCTAGCAGCTGTAATTCTGCTGGCCAAGCTGAACCGGCTTTGCCGTCCTTTTAAAGGACGGTACCGTTTCAGCGAGAAAGATAAGGATAATTATAGCGCGAAGCATATAAATTCTTATCTTTGGACAAAAACCGCTGGAACCCCGCTGCTCCGGTTATATCCCGGTTGGCTTCTGGGGCAGCAGGTTGCCGACAATCGACTTCAGCTCACCCTCCGTCGTGCTGCTTTTCTTCCCGTTGTCAAAGCTGGTAATGCGGATCTCGGAATAACTTTCTCCCGGAGCCACGGGCTTGAAAATCCATTTCTCCCGGTTATCCAGCCGGACGTTGAACTTCATGTCCTTGAACATCTCCACCAGCTCCCGCTCTCCCGGGGTCTTGCCCTCTTCCAGGAACAGCAGTCCGCGCAGCGGCTTGACGCCCTCTGCATGCTGCACTTCAAAATGTACAATACACTCCATGCTTGTCACCTCCCTTGCTTAGTGAACTTGGGCACTTACTATTGCAGCCCTATTCCTCCGGCTCTTCCCCCGATTCCTCCTGATCATGCAGCACATATTTGCTGTAGATCCGGCTATAGCGCTCCCCGTAGCGTCGCTGCAGTTCGGGGCCCATATCTTCCTCCAGCTCGAACAATACCAATTCCTGTGTAAAAGATTTGAGCAGCAGCTCCACAAGCACTGGATGCTCGGTAATCACGGCTTGGGCGCTCCCGTCCTCATAACGCATGCCGAGCATGCACCAGCTCCGGTCCACGACGAAGGAGAACTTCCGGCCTCCGCTGCGTTCCGGCTTCCCCGGCAGGGGCGGCCATACCGGATAAGGTGCCGGCACAGCATCACCGCCGTCAAAAGCCCACAGCAGCTTCACTCCGCGCTTCTCCGCCTGCTCAAGCTCACTGCGCAGCAGCGAGGCTTCCTCCCGCCATACATCCACTACAATCTCCTGGGCGGCAAGATTCAGCTGGCGGACCAGCTCTCCTATGACATTCCGGTCACCCTCCACGTTGTAGAAGGAGGGGCTGACCGGACCTCCGCGCGGCATTTCACTCTCCATATAGGCGAGCGAGGCCTGCACCCGGCCGGATATCATCGTGGCCAGCTCTTCCGGGTCCAGTACACTGTAGCGTGCCGGCTCCCCTTCTCCGCAGCGCACGTAGCCTTGCTGAGTCAGGCGCTGAAGCGCCGCATATACGTTCGATCTTGATACTCCTAGCTGCTTAGCCACTTCGTAGCCCGAAGCCTGGCCCTTGGTGGCCAGCTCAACCATAATTTTGGATTCCATCTCTGTGAAACCCAAATTGCGCAGATGCAGCAGCAACTGTTCCATCTATGTTGTCCCCCTAAGCTGTCAGTACTACACTGTCTATATTTGCTCCGAGCCGCAGCGCGGGCACCACATGGAGCCCTTCGGCAGATCGGCGCGGCAGATCTGGCAATTCACAATCTCCCGTGTATCCGCGTCTCCGGCTACCCGCTCTTCGGCTGGCTCACTTGCCTTCCAGTCCCTAATCCGGCGGTCCAGCTCCAGTTGCCGCTCCCGTTCCCGTTCCAGTTCATCTGCCTCCCGGCGGCTCCGGTCAGAACCTGAAGCCATCCGGTCCGCATCCTCCAGCTCTGCCTCTTCTTCCAGTTCAGGCAGCACCTCCGCATACTGCACACGTGCTTCGGGTCTTCTGGCCAGCTCCCGTTCCGCTTCGGTCAGCTCTTCCTCACCGTAGTACTGGTCTTCCTCATCTTCATGCTCCAGCACCGTATGTACGGTAACCACAGGCGGTGCTGCGGTAGCGGCGGCGGCCGAAGACGGCTCTTTACGCAGTGAAATCTCCTTATCTTCCGGCTTGCGTGCTTCCAGCTTACGTCCGCAATGCGGACAGAAATTGGCATCCAGCCCTACGATCTGACCGCAGGCACACAAGCGTTCATTTCTCAATTCGGCAATTCTTGAGCGTACGTCCTCGATCTGCTCCTGCAGCTTGTTACAGCCCCGCGCAAGCTCGATCATCTGGCCTTCAGCCACCGACATATCCCTTGAACGATATCCCTCATAGAACAGCTTCCCCATTTTCAGAAATTCAACCTGCATCTCATGCTCAATATCCGAAATCTGCCCATTCAGCTTGCTCACTTCCACCGAGCTTTGCGCTTTTTCACTCACCCGGCTGGCACCGTCTTTAATGCGTTGCAGTAAATTCATTGTAGTTCCTCCTTCTCCAGAGTGAGAATAGGCTGATTCGCAGCCGCGTATATCCTTACATTCCGATTGCCGCCCCACGCAGCAGCGGAAACGTGATTCTATCATACCAAAAGTCCACGGCAGATTCATTATTTGTCGTCATGTGGTAAATACCAAGTAGAGGCGGTTAGCGTTCTTATTGGAATGAGTATGCTGCGGAAGAAGCAATCATACATATTGCCTTCTGCTGGATCCGTTCCTGCGTACCCGTACATTATCGAATGATGGAGGGATGAATTGTGCCTGACGATAACCTTAACCGATATTTCGTCTCTGTGAATCACGGTCTGATTCAGGAAGAGAGAGGCGACTCCAGTGAGTACGAGGTTCTGCTGTCCAGTGACGGGTTGACTGTGCTTCAGGATCTTCTGGCCGATCTGGCCAGCGGGGATGACTACGCCTTCCGGCGTGCTCTGGTTCCCTACAAGTCAGCCGATCATGATGATGCCGCGGAGCAGTTCGATGACACCACCATCCGCCTGTTCCAGTATCTGCACGACCATGGCACTGACGAGACCCGCCTTCAGATCGAAGGCTTGAACGTCCTGCAGAAGCTGGAGAATACAGGCTATCAGGATGAAGGCTACGGCACAGGCTCTCCCACCAACAAATAAGAATGAACGGAGCTGCGCCATAAGGACGGCCTAAAGCCTATACTGAGCTAATACGCGCCGGAGGGAAGAATGTTTCTCTTCGGTCAGGGTTACGGTTTTATTTTGCTTCCGGGGCTGTACATCGGTTAAAATAGAATCAGAACCGCAGCTAGCGCTGTATAAGATTGCCGTAGTCATCCATTCATGGTCTACAGTCACAAATAACGAAAACCGGGAGAGTTTCAGTGGAAGAATATGATAGTACACAAGTAACATTGAACAAGTTGCAGGTCCATGTGAAGGATATGCAGAAGTGGCAGATTAACGAGGATTTTGCCAAGCAGGTTGAGAATTTCAAGGCTTTGCCGGCGCTGTACCGTCATGCTCTGAATGAGCTTGAGAATAAAATCGATATCATCCGGACCGAGTGGCAGGTGCGTGACGGCTTCAGCCCGATTGAGCATGTGAAGTGCCGGATCAAAGAACCGAAGAGCATTGTGCAAAAAATGCAGCGTAAGGGCTATGAGCTTAACCTGGATAATATGGAACAGCACATCCATGATATTGCGGGGATGCGGATTGTCTGCGCCTTTGTGAAGGATATCTACCGGCTGGTGGACCACCTGTGCGCCCGCGAGGATATCCGTGTGCTTGAGATTAAGGATTATATTGCCCATCCGAAACCGAACGGCTACCAGAGCCTGCACCTTATCGTGGCTATACCGCTGGTACTTCTGGATGGCACCCGCTGGGTTAAGGCAGAAATGCAGCTGCGTACGTTAGCCATGGATTTCTGGGCCAGCATGGAGCATATTCTCTACTATAAATTCGACAAACAGCTGCCCTCCCATGTGGCCGAGGAGCTGAAGGAAGCCGCTCGTGCTGCCGATGAGCTGGATCAGAAGATGCTCCGCCTGCGCCGGGAGATCCTGGAGCTGTCAGAAGGCAGCGGCGGCAACGAGTCTTAATTGCGCTTGTTGCCGTAGTATAAGTGAATAACATAACCAAGTAGACATAATCTTAGGGTAAAATGGCTGCAGCCAGGTCGTTATCCGGCTACTAGAGGGGCACTTGTGTGCTCCTCTTTTGTTTTGCTCACTTCTTTCTGGCGATCAGGACGGAAGTGAGGTGCTCTTCTGCCACTTCTTCTGCTCCTCATTCCCGCCTGCTGAATAGTAGCAAAATGTCCGCACGCCGACTTCTAGCCGATCCAGAGGGATTTATCTACTTTATTCCCGTGCAGCCACCTCGCAACCTACCCGGCGCACTGCGCTCAAAACTAATGTTACTTGGTAGAACAACTCTTACGTTCGTGTCCCGGCATCCGATTCAATTCCACCAGTTGGCCTAGTTTACCCTCAATATTACTTAAAGAGCAGTTTCAGTCGCCGCACAAACAATAGCTCATTTGCTCCTACAGCTTATTCAAGCCCCATCTCACGAACCCGATCAGCTATAGCTCATTCATTCCCATCACACCTATCCATGCTCCTACAGCTTATTCAAGCCCCATCTCACGAACCCGACCAGCTATAGCTCATTCATTCCCATCACACCTATCCGTGCTCCTCCAGTTTACTCAAGCCCCATCTCACGAACCCCGCGCAGCTATAGCTTATTCAAGCCCGCCGCGCGCTTCGCAGCAGCTTCCGAGACCCGGCGCATCAGCAGCGCAAGCCCTTCACGCGCCTTGGGTGTCTGTGGCAGGAGTGCGCTCCAATCCTCCTCTGGCTCCATTACCTCAGGTATAGCCGGAAACGGACGTGAGGAGATCTCGTGAAACAGCGGCCCCGGCTGGTGCAGAGAGCCTTCAGCCGCTGCCTCAGCCAGCCACTCTCCAGAGGATACGGCCGGCCCCTTACGCTCCAGCCGGGCCAGCTCGGACGCGAGCGACACAGACGCAGGCGCGTCTTCTTCAGTGCTCCGCTCGTTCTCCTGCTCCGCCCACAAGGCGAATACGCCGGAGAGCAGCTCTTCCTTGGACAGTCCGCGCAGGGCGAATGCAAGCAGCGGCTCCTGGGTCAGCTGCTGCCGGACCCGCTGCACCAGCTCCTCAGCAGGCAACAGACCCGTGCCCTGTTCCTCTGCAGCCAGCCTCAGCTCGTCATCTACAGGCAGCAGCTCCAGTGCAGCAAGCCCGCCATTCAGGCTACCCTGCAGCAGATCATACAATTCGCCCGGATGCGCAGCGAGCTGATGCAGCACTTCATTCTTCCTGGCGGGTGTCCACTGCGGAATACGCAGAGTAACAACCGCCCGCTGGCCCTGTTCCCCTTGCTTCTCTATCTCTGCTCCGGCTTTGCTGCTGCGTCTGTCTGCTCCTTCAGCAGCAGGCCCCACACTCCCGATGGCCTTAATGACCCCGGGCAGCACCTCCAGCCGCAGCTCCAGCAGCTCATTCATAGATGTTGCCTCCTTCTGCCTTACAATGTATTGCCCTGTTTACATCCAGTCCTGTCCCTGGAGTTCAATCAGCTCTTTGAGCTCATGGTTAGACATCTCGGTCAACCAGTTCTCGCCGGAGCCGACGACCTGCTCGGACAGGCTTTTTTTGCGTTCAATCAGCTCGTCGATCCGCTCCTCCAGCGTTCCCTGGCAGATCAGCTTATGCACCTGTACATTCTTATGTTGTCCAATCCGGAAGGCGCGGTCCGTCGCCTGATTCTCTACAGCCGGGTTCCACCAGCGGTCATAGTGCAGCACATGATTCGCCCGTGTCAGATTGAGGCCTACGCCTCCCGCCTTAAGCGACAGAACGAAGAAGGCCGGACCGTCCCCCTCTTGAAAAGCATGCACCATCTCGTCGCGCTCACGCTTCGAGATGCCGCCATGCAGGAACAGCGGCGTCTGCCCGTATCGTCTGGCCAGCCGGCTGACCAGCAGTTCGCCCATCGCTACATACTGGGTGAAGATCAGCGCCGATTCGCCAAGCTCAGAGATGCTGTCGAGCAACTCGAACATGACGTCCATTTTGCCCGAAGGCTCACTGCGCAGGCTCCGCCCCTCGTCCTTGCGGAACAGCTGGGGATGATCGCAGATCTGCTTCAGCTTGGTTAGGGAAGACAGCACCAGCCCCCGCCGGGCCATGCCCGAACGCTCGCCGATGACGCCTAGCATCTCATCCACAACCCCCTGATACAGCGCGGCCTGGGTCTCCGTAAGCGGACAATAGGACTTCAGCTCAAGCTTCTCCGGCAGATCCTTCGAGATATCCGGGTCACTCTTGAGACGCCGCAGCAGGAAGGGCGAGACCAGCCGGTGCAGCTCACGCAGCCGTTCGCCGCCCTCTCCCGACACATAACGCTGGCGGAAGGAATGATACGTCCCCAGATAACCTGGGTTGAGAAAATGAAAAATCGACCACAGCTCGCCCAGCCGGTTCTCCACCGGAGTCCCGGTCATTGCGATCCGGTGCGGCGCGCTCAGCTTCATGACGCTCTGCGCCTGCTTGGTGCGGTGATTCTTGATGTATTGCGCTTCATCCAGCACAACCGTGGACCAGCGTACCCCGGCCAGATCCTCGCTGTCCCGGCCCGCCAGATGGTAGGTAGTTAGCACAATCTCATGGCTGGCCGCCAGTTCTCTGAATCCTTCGCCGCGCACCCGCCGCCCTCCATGGTGAATATGCAAGCTAAGCGAAGGGGCGAAGCGCTGCAATTCCCGCTGCCAGTTGCCCAGCAGCGAAGTCGGGCAGAGGATCAGCACAGGCTCCTGCTTCTCGCCCGGCGGGGCATTCAGCGCCCGGTCGAGCAGGCAGGTGATGACCTGCACGGTTTTGCCGAGGCCCATGTCATCAGCCAGGCAGACGCCGAAGCCGAGATTGCTGAGTGCCGTAAGCCACTGATAACCCCGCTCCTGATATGGCCGCAGCGTTCCGTTCAGATCCTCCGGCACCGGACGCAGCGGCATCCCGCGCAGCACATCGCCGTGCATGAGGGAGGCCAGCAGGCCAGAGGTCTCCATGCCGGTAACCGACATGCCCTTCCACAGCCGCTCTTCACCATCTTCAGCCTCCAGGCGCATCCAGTCGGCTGCAGTCATCTCTCCGCTCTCACCACGCTTAATATATCTCAGGACCTGACGAACTTCCTTCGGGTCCACTTCAATCCATTCTCCCCGGAAGCGCACAAATGGCACGCCTGCTTCCACCAGGGCATTCAGTTCCTCCTCTGTGATGTCTGAATCTCCCAGAGAGGCTTCAATACGGAAAGAGATCAGCTCTTCCATACCCAGCGCAGACTGCACCGGGCCATCCGCTGCACCCGCCGGGGGCTGCATCTTCATTCTCATGCCGATCCGCCGCCGTCCCTCCCGGCTCCAGCGCGAAGGCATCTGCACGGTAATTCCCCGTTCCCGCAGCTGCTGCACGCTCTCCTTCAGGAAGAAATACAGCCGCTCCGGCGGCAGCTCAATCCCGCGCGGGGCCGGTTCAGCCAGCGAGCGCCGGATGTCGGGCGAACTCTTCGCCGCCCGTCCCAGCGCAGCCAGGAGCTGCTGCTGAATATTGCGGTAACGCTTGCCCCATAGGGTGAATTCCCGCTCCCGGCTGCTCCACACCGCTTCCGCCGGAATCCAGAATCCCCCCTCCTCCCGGCTCTCCGCCCAGAAGGTCAGCTGCCACAGCTCGCTCTCCTCCGCCGGAGGCTCCAGCCGCAGGCCCAGGCTTAGCTGTCCGCTGCGGGCCTCCTCAGTCTCGAAATGCGGCACCTCATGGCCCGCCGTCTCGTTCACCACTGCCAGCAGCTCCGTTACCTCAGCCGGAGTCCCCTGCACGGGGATATCCCGGCTCCCCGTGAGCAGACTGTTCCACCACAGCTCCGTCAGCGGAGAATAGCCGCGGCGGTAATTGGCCTTATACGGCGACAGCACGCTCTCATGGGCGGCAACCACATTCTTGATCTCGGCGGTCATGACCGCCTGCAGGAAGGAATACAGCACATACCCGCCCGCTTCCTCCCGCGAGGACAGGTCGCCTTCCTCAGCTACGTGTGTGCCAAGTGCAAGCACCGGCATGGAAGCCGCCATCTGCAGGAAGAACTCCTTATCCGCCTCTTCCCGGAACGCCGGTGACCAGCATACGGCAGCGGCCTGTTCGCCGCCGCGCCGCCGCGAACCGATCTTGCGCGGCGGCTGGGCGCCGGGCACAATCCCGCCCTTGCCCATCAGCTCCAGCGCGAAGCGGGCGGCTGCCGACCAGTAGCGCAGCTCCCCCCCGGGTTCAATGCCCTGGGCACGGCTCGCCTGCTCATCCCAGGCCAGCAGCAGCTCGAAGGCATCCTTCGGCGACAGCGCCAGCCCTTCCAGCGTGCGTCCGGGCAGTCCGCGCCGCGCCGGTTTGCCCTCCACGGCGGCGGCCGCAGGATACTTCACTTCCGCCAGCCGCAGTGCAGCACCCGCAAAAGGACGCCAGCCGCTGCGGAGCTCCAGCCGTTTAATCACGCGTGTCCATGCGTCCACCTTCGGCTCGGAGGTTTCGCCCGAGAAGCAGAATAATACGTCCCCTAACCATATTGCATACAGATGCTTAATCATTGTTGGTTAATCTCCATTCTTGTGAGCAAACAGCAAGAGCAGCCCTTCCAATCCGGAAGACTGCCTCCTGCTGCGCGAGAAATATATTATGAAGCTGCACCGGCAGCAATAGCTCTAGCCGTACAGCCTTCCTGTTACGTTGTCTGCTGCAACTTTTTCTTCATCCCTTCATCTTATACGAAAAAGCCTATATTTAAAAACTTTTCTGCACATTTTCTGTGATTTTCAGCAGATTGTTGTTCAGATCAGGCGATTACTGTCCAGATAGCGTTGCAGCAGAAAGAACCGGCCCGCCCTCTCCAGGCTAGCCGGTCCTGAAATCCTGTGTAGCAACTCGTGCTGGACTACCAAAATCTGACGGGCTACATCTACCTGCCCTCTAATCCGTACCTGCCAGAATCCGCAGCTCCCCGCCCCCGGCAGCATCCGCTACCTGAACGATGATCGCGCCGTTCTTGCCGTTCCGGGCCCAGCCCAGCGCCCCCTCATTCAGCTGCTCCAGACTAATCTCTGCCAGTCCCTCCACCGCAGCGGCAGTGAAGAACGGATAGCAGAGCGCGAAGCGGAGTGTCTCCCGGCGCGGCTTGTAATCATGCACCGCATACGCCCACTTCAGTGCAAGCAGACCTTCCCCGCCTTCGGCCTGCACGGCAAGCTCCGTATACTGCCCCTTGCGGTAGCTGAAGCTGTGGCCGTCATCCTCATACAGCTTGAAGGACGAAGAGAAGCCCGCAGCCGCTTCCGCCCCGTAGAGGTGGAAGATGATCGTCTCCTCCGTGTCCTCCAGCGCATACTGTCTCAGCGGGCCTTCGGCCACGAAGCTGCCGGCCTTCACATACATCGGCATGATGTGCAGCGGTGCAGCCGCAAGAATATGCCGTCCGCCTTCGTGAATCTCTCCGTCCCAATAATCCAGCCAGCGGCCTTCCGGCAGATAGACAGAGCGGTGATCCGTATCCGGGCGGTAGACCGGGGCAATGAGCACATTTTCACCCAGCAGGAACTGGTCACACAGGTTACTGACATGCGGATCACGCGGATATTCAAGCACCAGCGGACGGATGACAGGCAGACCACTCTTCTCCGCCTCATGAAAAAGATTATACAAATGCGGCATCCAGCGGTACCTCAGTCCGATGAATTCACGCAGAATCCCTTCCATCTCTTCCCCAAAGGACCACGGCTCCTGGCGCAGCGTCCCGATGGAGGAGTGATTGCGGCAGTATGGGAAAAAGACGCCCATCTGCGTCCACCGCACCAGCAGCTGCGCCGACGTATGATGGGCGAACCCGCCGATATCCGGCCCCGAGAAGGCCAGCCCGGACAGCCCCATGTTGAGCACCATCGGCATCGCCATCGCCATGTGCTCCCAGAAGCTGCGGTTATCGCCGGTCCATACGGCTGCATAGCGCTGGATGCCCGCATACCCCGCACGGGTCAGCACAAAGGGACGCTCACCCCCCATATGCTCGGCCAGCCCTTCATAGGTCGCTTTGGACATCATCATCCCGTACAGGTTATGGTATTCCTCATGCGTCACCGGCCGCCCGTTGTTGAAATGCATCACATCAAGATCCATCGTCTTGGTCTCATTGAAGACCGCAGGCTCGTTCATATCGTTCCAGATGCCCTGAATGCCAAGCTCTGTGTAGTATTTGTGCAAATCTCCCCACCACTCGGCGGTCCGGCTGTCGCTGAAATCAGGAAAGGCACTGATCCCCGGCCACACCTCACCGAAGAAAATATCGCCCTCCAGGCGGCGGCAGAAATGCTTCTCCAGCACCCCTTGCTTATACACCTCGTATTTGGGGTCTTTTTTGACGCCGGGATCTACAATCGGGACAATGCGCACACCCAGCTCCGCAAGCTCCGAGATCATTTTCTGCGGATCAGGGAAGTTGACAGGGTCGAAGGTGAATACGCGGTACTCGTCCATATAGTGGATATCCAGATAGATCACATCGCATGGGATATTCTTCTCACGGAAGGTCTTGGCCAGCTGCAGCACCTCCTGCTGATTCATGTAACTGTAGCGGGACTGGTGATAACCGAGCGCCCACTTAGGCGGAAGTGCGATCCGGCCGGTGAGCGTGGTGTATCTTCGGACGACATCCTTCATCTCGGGCCCATTAATGAAATAGATATCGTACGCTCCCGTAGAACAGCCAATGGTAAAAGCAACGCCGTGCGAGCGCATGTCGAAATCACTCCGGCCCGTATTATCCAGAAACAGCCCGTAGGAGAGGTCACCGTGCATGTGGATAATGAGCGGTATCGACTCATAGAGCGCTTCAATCTCCGGCAGATGAGGGGCGAACACATCGGTGTTCCAGTTCGTATAACGCTCCCCGCGTTTGTCCAGGAAGCTCGATTTCTCACCCAGTCCGTAGAAATGCGAGTCCGGCTGCATATCATATTCCGCATGGCTTGCGCCGCGCGGGTTCCAGCTCGCCAGATTCTGCTGCATGATCACCTTCCCGGATGTATTCTCCACACGGAGCAGAAACGAGGCCTTCTCAATAATCAGCCGGATGGCGCCTGTAGAAAAAATGAGCTGCTCCTCCGTCTCCTCTACCGGAAACAGATGCGGAATACAGCACTCCTTCAGCACAGCCTCCGAGGTGGTCAGGTCCGGTACCTTGCTATGGAAGACCTTCATCCGGAACATATCATCGCTCAGGAAGATAAAAGCCATCCCGGCGCATTCCCCCCGGACGATGTAGATATTCTCGGAGCGTTCCCAGGACACCACGCTGCCCGGCGTGTTCCAGGTCTCCTTCATCACCATCGGCCCCATCTTCTCGGGGCGTATCGCCTCACTGCTCTCCATGAATCTTCTCTCCCTTCGCTGCTTGCTGATCTACTTCTTGACTACATATTACCCCGGGCCTAAGGAATACTATCCGCGATTCTTATGACCAATTGGTCATTTTTTTTGCCGGATTAGTCTTAATTTCCGCCACAGCGGGTATATTCTATATAGGCCAAGGCCAAACCGTAGTTATCAAACAAGTTAGGGAGTGGTCATATGACTAGAACTAATCCTTATAAGTGGGGGAATTTACTGCTCTTCCTCGGCGTCATTGCCATCAATACCCTTTCGGTCGTCCTGCCGCTTGGCGGGAACAGCACCGCCGAAATCTCGGACAGGTATCATACGTACCTCACACCGGCCGGATATGCTTTTTCCATCTGGTCCCTGATCTATCTGCTGCTGGCCGGATTCATTATTTATCAGTTCCGCAGCGATAGCGGGGGCAGGGATTCCGTCCAGCGGATCGGGATTTGGTTCATGCTCAGCTGTCTCTTCAATATGGGCTGGCTGCTCCTCTGGCATTACCTGTACATTGAGCTGTCGCTGGTGGCGATGGTGCTTCTGCTGCTCTCCCTGATCGTCATTTACCGCAAAACCCGCTTCATCGCAGATCCCACGACAGGCGAGAAATGGCTCGTGAAGCTGCCGTTCAGCCTCTACCTCGGCTGGATCTCGGTAGCCACCATCGTCAATGTCAGCGTTGTGCTGGTGAAGAACGACTGGGGAGGCTTCGGACTCAGCGGACCGTTCTGGGCCGTCATCATGCTCTGCGTCGGTGCTGTGCTGGCTGTGCTGGTAAGCTACCCGTACCGTGACAGCATCTATCCGCTCGTCTTCGTCTGGGCCTATATCGCCATTGCTATCGAGCATAAGTCTACGAATGAGGTGTATTTCACCGGCCTGATTGCAGCAGGCCTTCTTCTGCTCTACAGTATCTGGCTGCTGCTGACTCCGCGCCGTTCCCGCAGCAGATACTAAATAAATTGAACTAATGGTTTTCTATTTTGGGATTAGCCGTGACTCCAGAGAAGTTTTGATTCAAGTTCAATCTATGTAGATATGCTTATATATGCACGCAAAATCCCCCGCACGCCTGATTCACGTGCGGGGGATTTTCCTGTAACCTACCGGATGCATCCGTTCTGGCTTATTTCTTGCGTGCTACCGCTTCGATCTCGACCAGCGCGTCCTTCGGCAGACGGGCTACTTCAACGGCACTGCGGGCCGGGTAAGGCTCGGTGAAGAAGGTGCTGTACACCTCGTTAACCGCCGCGAAATCATTCATATCCTTCAGATACACGGTTGTCTTCACTACCTGATCCATTGATGCTCCGGCCTCTTCCAGGATGGCCTTCACATTGTTAAGCGACTGGCGTGCCTGCTCCTGCACACTGCCCGGCAGTTCCGCCGTCTCCGGGTCCATTCCCAGCTGGCCTGAAGTGTAGACCCAGTTGCCGGCAACAATGGCCTGGCTGTAAGGGCCGATCGCTCCTGGAGCTTTCTTTGTAGCTACTTGTTTTTTGGTCATAGTGAACGCCTCCTGCATGCTGTACGCGGCCTGTAGACCGCTATGTACATTCTAATCGTATGTTTATTGTAAGTCCTGGGGTCTGCGGTTTGCAAACCCTGATGCCCCTCTAATGCTTGCCGATCACATGAATGACCTCATTGGTGTAGATATGAACACCGCCTGTATCGGCCAAGGCAATGTTCATCATCGCCCGCGCTACCGTGGCGGCCGGTATGGCCCGGAACTTCGCAGCCTTGCCGATCATGGCGAAATCCAGCGCCTTCATAACCACAGCTGCGGCGCGTTCACCCAGCCTGAATTCTGCCCGGTCACCGAGCAGCAGCGAAGGCCGGAACAGATGCAGGCCGTGGAATCCGGCAGCAATCAGGCCCTCCTCCGTCCTCCCCTTGGTCCGGCTATAGAAGGTGCGCGATTTGGCGCTGGCTCCCATAGAGGACACGGCCAGGAACTGCTTCACATTATGCTCTTTGGCCAGGGCCGCAGCCGCAAGCGGATATTCCAGGTCCACCCGTTCGAACTGCTCCTGCGAGCCCGCCTGCTTAATCGTCGTTCCCAGGCAGCAGAATACTGCATATACACCGGCGAATTGCTCGCTGTATTGCTCAAGCCGGTCCCAATCCACTTGAATCTGTCTCAGCTTCGGATGCTCAAGCGCAAGCGGACGGCGGACCAGTACACGGACCTCGTCCCAATTCCCGCCCAGCAGGTCCCGGGTCAGCGCACTGCCGACCAGCCCTGTAGCTCCCAGTACCAGTGCAATTCTTGTCACCGAAATAGCCTCCTTCTATTCCTCCTTATTCATCCCGCAGAATACGGCGGCCCAGCAGCAGTGCCAGCAGAATCATCAGCACGCCTACCACTAACTGCATGCCGTAGATCTGCATCCACTGGGGCCATTCCTTAATCCATTCATAGATACGGCCGCCCAGCAGTGGGCCGAAGAAGGCCGCCAGACCGGTAAGCGCCGCATACATCGCCATATACATCGGCCGTTCGCGCTTCGGCGTATCGCCAATAATGAAGTTGAAGGCGAGCTGGTTGAAGCCTCCCACACCCACGCCGAACACAATATGGGCCGCAAATAATACCGGAAGCATCGGCAGCACAGACAAGAGTCCCCAGATCAGGGAAGAGACCGCGATAATCGGCAGCGTCCACAGCAGCAGCTTCTTGTTGCTGTGCCTGGCGTTCAGATTGCCCCATACATAGAAGCTGGCCATCATGAAGACCGTCTGCGCGACATTCAGCAGGGACAGCTTCTCATAATTGATATTCAGCAGCTGCAGCATGACATAGGAATACAGCGGCACGGTCAGGTTCTGCAGCAGCAGCCAAGCAGACAGGAACAGCGTGGATTTCATGAACATCTTGTCCTGAAGCGGCTTCCTGAGCATCGGCAGGAAGTCCTTCTCTTCCGATTTCTCAAACGGCACATCCGGGTAGAAGAAGAACACCACAATATTCGAGATCGAGAAAATCCACACTACAATATACAGGATAAGGAATCCGTGTCCGCCCGGATAACGGTCAAGAATAATACCGCCTCCGTACATCACCAGGCTTCCCAGCGCATTAAGGAACGTATTGCGAATACCGAAATACCGGCCCCGGACCCTTGCAGGCACCAGGTCACTGATGACCGAATTCCAGAGCACACCGCCGGCAGTGTTGGCAATAAAGGCAATGGTATATAGTACGATGAAGGCAGTAACCCAGTGCTCTTGCGGAAAAATAAACGGAACCAGGCCCGTAGATCCCCACAACAGCCGGTGTAAGCCAATAAAAGTCACGAGCGCCCACTTGCGGCTCGGCAGCCTCTGAATCAGGAAAGCCACACCGATCTGTGCGACGTTCACCAGCGTAGTAAGCGCGAGGACAAATCCGATCTGACTGGAGCTGGCACCCAGGTATAACAAAAATCCTGTAAGAAATTGGCCTTGCAGCAGCACCTGGAATATGGTGGATGGTATCCCCTCAAAGGTAGCGATCTGCAGATTCTTGCGGTGTACGGAGGCCTTGCGCAAATCCTTGGAACGGTTCCGCAGCGGCCGGCTTCTCATGATGTTCATGGGGTGTTGACTCTCCTTTGATGCGGCTTTTGCTTCATTCTACTCAGCACCAGGTTCCTGTCAATACACCGAAATCACAAATAAAGTTGGAGCTGCGGGGATTATACGGACGCGTCTGAATGCAGTGGTAAATATAAGGAGAATATACTGCCCTGGCCTTCGCGGCTATGCAGGGTAATGAAGCCGCCCAGGAGCCTGGCCAGATCATTGCTGATAGACAGGCCCAGCCCCGTACCGCCATACTTGCGGCTGACATTGATATCCGCCTGTTCAAAGGCCTCGAAGATCAGATCATGCTTCTCCGGGGGAATGCCGATTCCGGTATCCTGCACCTCAAAGGCAATCCACTTCTGTGCAGCAGCCCCCTCCTGACGTTCCACTACACGGATATTCATAGTGACCCCGCCAGTCATCGTGAACTTGAACGCATTCGAGAGCAGATTGCGCAGAATCTGCTGCACCCGCTGGGGGTCCGTGTAGATTACCGCAGGCACCCCTTCGTCCAGGGAGACACTGAAGGTGAGCTGCTTCTGTCTGGCTAAGACGCCGAACTGCTGGACGAGCAGATCAGGGACCTCGCTGGTATTTAAATCCTCTATAATAATATCCAGCTTCCCTGCCTCCACCTTGGACAGATCGAGAATATCATTGATGAGCGACAGGAGATCCTCCCCGGAGCGGTGAATGATCCCCCCATATTCAGCAAGCTCCTCCGCACTCAGGGACTCACCGCCTTCTTCAATCATCTGGGACAGGTTGATAATGCTGTTCAGCGGGGTTCTTAGTTCATGGGACATGTTCGCCAGGAACTCCGATTTGAACTGTGAGGCTAGCATAAGCTGCTTGGCTCTTTCCTCGAGCACAATTTTATTCTTATGCAGCTCCTCCGTCTGCTCGGACAACAGCTTATTCGCTCTAATGATCTGTCCTGTACGCATCAGGTCCAGATGAAAATCGCGGATAATCAGCGCGAACAACGCACTGAGGACAAGGCCTGCGGGAAAGGTAACCGGCAGAATCTTCGTTATGTAATCATGTGTGGGAATGACCCCAAATACGGCAATATTCAGCACATTCACTACATTGACTACCAGAATAGTAGCAATTCCCTTATACATCACCGATGAAGACGAACGCTTCATCTGTACGCTTAGCGCGGCACAGACAAAGCCCAGGATAGTCAGATTCAGCACGCCTACCAGCGCTGCCTCGTTTACTCCAAAGGTCAGGCGCGTAAGCCCGGTTGCGATTCCGATGATAATCAGGACCAAGGGCTGGGGGTAAGCCAGTGTAGAGATGATCAGCGGTACATACCGCAGGTCAAAAATGACATGCTCATGCAGTCTGTAGCCGAAAAAGGTGCTGATCCACCCTGCGAAGACCGCGAGCAGCACCCAGCTTACTCTTTTTACAGGCTCGGATGCGTGGGTTACAGTGTACTTGTATATTAGATTCGCCAGATACGACAGAGTGATTAGTAAAGCTGTATTCACAAAAAAGATTTTGACATATTCCATGGCTTCACTCCTGCAGCGAAAATAAGTTCACAATAATATTTATAGTATCATACTGGAGGAATGAAAAACATGAAGCGTGAGGGCTATTGCATATGTATATGTATGAGAGTGATGGCTGCGGAATGTCCGGGGGGACAGCAAAAGAGCGCAAATCAGATACGATTTGCGCTCTTTCCTTGAAATATAAGAATTTATTTATATGTTTTATGCTATAAATTATCCTTCTGATTAGCTGCGGTGGGAGGACTCCCATTTATGGTACTCCGCTTCGGCTTCATCCTTGGAATGGCCGTAACGCTCCTGCAGCTTGCCTACCAGCTTGTCTTTTTCACCATCGATGATATCCAGATCGTCATCTGTCAGCTTGCCCCATTGTTTCTTGGCTTCACCTTTAATCTGCAGCCATTTACCTTTGATCACATTGTTATCCACTACAAGCTCATCTCCTTAGTTGTCTATTTAATGTCTGGCGAAAGCTTATAATTGCTTGTGATCTATTACCCCCATGACTTTTGGCTGAATCTCCAGGCTGTGCAGGGGCTGCACCTGCAATTGCTTGAAACCATGCAGAATAACTCAACTTTTGTCACATAAAAGTCTTTTTAAAAAGCTATTCAACTATCTTAAAATTTGATATACTTCAGAAGTAAATTTATTTATGATTTAAGTGATTATTTTCACATGATAGTTCCATAGCTTGTGCTAAAATGCCATCGAACAAGAAACGATATGATTCAATTTTTTCTTATTGTCTGCCGATATATGTCGTATGCCTGCTACAAAAAGGGACTTAAGACCGAGATGAAAGTGACATTTATCATTTAGAAAGTGATTTTTATCACTTCCACCGCTATTAAAATGTTTTACATTTTAATATATATATTTTAAACTATTTTCTTGGAGGTCATATCAAAATGAAAAAAGCTTCTGTAATCTTGTCGAGCGCTCTGGTATTGGGTACTTTACTCGCAGGTTGTGGCAACAGCAACAAAGCAGAGAACGCTGCTGCAACAACAGCACCTGTGGCAACTGCTACAGCTGCAACTGAAGCAACTACTGCACCTGCAGCCGAAACAGGCAAGTACCAGGACGGAACCTACTACGGTACAGTGGATGCCGATCCAGAGACTGGCTGGCAGACCTTTACACAACTGACTGTAGAAGGCGGCAAAATCACCAAAGCTGACTGGAATGCTTTCAATGTTAAAAAAGCGGGCGATTTGAAGAAAAAAGTATCTGAAGACGGCAACTACGGCCTGGTAAAAATCGGCGGAGCGAAGTCCGAATGGCATGAACAGGCTGCTCTTGCTGAAGCCTACCTGATTGAAAAACAAGATCCTGCTGCTCTCACTGTAAATGCTGAAGGCAAAACAGATGCAATCTCCGGTGTATCCGTACACGTTAGTGATTTCGTTGGCGCGGCTCAGGCTGCACTTGCTGCCGGCCCTGCACAAGCAGGCCCATACAAAGATGGCGGATATACTGCTGAAGGTGAAATGGATGCTAAATCCGGCTGGAAGTCCACAGTAGCTCTCTCTGTTGCTAACGGCAACGTTGTAGCTGTTAATTTCAGCGGTGTGAATGCTGCAGGCGACGATAAGAAACAATATTCTGTAGATGGCAAATACGGCATGAAAGCCGGCGGCGCTGCTGCTGAATGGCATGAAGAAATCGCCCTTGCCGAGAAATACTTCCTTGAGAACAAAGGCGTAGCTCCTACCCTGGATGCTGAAGGTAAAACAGATGCAATCTCCGGCGTATCCATCCACGTTGGTGAATATTTCACACTTGCACAAAAAGCACTCGAAGGCGCGAAATAATTATTCGCTACCCTTTTGCAGCTAATCAGATGAATGAGGTGAGTTTCTCTTGAAGAAAATAGTCATTTTGGGCGGCGGCTACGGCGGCGTACTCACGGCTAAGAAACTGGCAAAGAAATTTAAGAACGACAAAGATGTAGAAATCAAACTGATCGACCGAAATCCATACCACACTCTTTTGACTGAGCTGCATGAGGTTTCTGCGAATCGCGCACCTGAGGATTCGATCAAAATTGACTTGAAGAAAATCTTTGCCGGCCTGAAGGTAGATGTTGTTCTGGACGAAATCAGCAACATTGATTTCAAGAACAAGAAGCTGAAGTCCGACAAAGCCACTTATGCTTATGATTATCTGGTCATCGGCACAGGAAGCAAGCCAACCTTCTTCGGAATCCCCGGAGCAGAAGAGAACACCTTCTCCTTCTGGTCCTACGATGATGCAGTTGCCTTGAAGCGTCAAATCCGCGACATGTACACCAAAGCTGCGAAGGAAAAGAACCCGGCTACACGCCGTGCTATGCTGACCTTCGTAATTATCGGTGCCGGCTTTACCGGCGTTGAGCTTGTAGGTGAAATGGCCGAGCAGCGCGATGAGCTCTGCAGAGAATTCTTCATCGATCCTTCCGAAGTGAGATTAATCGTGGCTGATATGGCTCCGAAGATCCTGCCTATCCTGCCGGATAAGCTGATCCAGAAAGCCGAAGCCCGTCTGCGTAAGCTGAAGGTAGAAATTGTTACAGGCGCCAAAATCACCGAAGTAGGCGCAGGCTCTGTTGCCCTCGGCGAGAAGAACATCGTGGATGCACAGACAATTGTCTGGACAGCCGGTGTTGAAGGCTCCGAAATTGTCGGCAACCTTGATGTTCAGCAGCAAGGCCGCAAACGTATTGTTACCAATGAACACCTTGAAAGTGTTGACCATAAGAACGTATACGTTGTAGGGGATAACATCTTCTTCATCCCTGAAGGCGAAGAACGTCCAGTTCCGCAAATGGTTGAGAATGCTGAACAAGCGGCTCCGGTTATCGCAGGCAATATCACTGCCGATATCAAGGGTACGCCTAAAAAAGCATACAAACCAGGCTTCCACGGCACCATGGTTTCGATTGGCAGCCGCTACGGTGTAGCGAACGTTGGTCTTCCGGGCAAGTTCTTCATGCTGACCGGCTTCATGGCTATGTTGTCCAAACATTTCATCAATATGTTCTATCTGTCACAGGTTGTAGGCTTCAATAAGGTCTGGACCTACATGATGCACGAGTTCTTCCATGTTGAGAACCGCAAGAGCTTCGTCGGCGGTTACTTCTCCAAGCGCTCGCCGAACTTCTGGCTCGTTCCACTCCGTATGCTCCTTGGGGGAATGTGGTTATATGAAGGTATAGAGAAGATCCGCAAAATCTGGGTTGATCCGAATAAGATTTTCCTGATTCCTGCGGCTCCTTATGCAGACGCCACATCGGCAGCAAGTCAGGCTGTGGATGCAGTCAAAACTACCGTAGATGCCCAATCTGCCGCTTCCGCAGTATCCACTGCCAAAGAAGCTGTATCGGCTCTTCCGGTTCCAGGCTTCATTTATGATATCTCTAACTGGTTCATGGATCTCATGTTCTATAACCCGGATGGTTCTTACACCTTCCTCGCCAAATGGTTCCAAATCGGTATGGTCTGTGCCGAGATCGTCTTCGGTGTAATGCTGATCGTCGGTCTGTTCACAGCTATCTCTGCTATAGCCACGATAGGTATGGCGGTTATGATCTGGACCACCAAGATGGCAGCAACAGAAATGCTCTGGTATGTTGGGGCAGCGATTGCCTGCATCGGCGGTTCCGGCACCGTGTTCAGCTTGGATTACTATGTTCTTCCTTGGCTCAAAAAGCAGTGGAAGAGAATACCTCTCGTCCGGCGCTGGTATCTGTATACCGACTGATGAACCGGGTAACCGGTGGTTAAGAACTACATTCATTTATAACAGCGGCGTATGCACAAGCTGCGCTGCTGCAAGCTGAATAGGATATTCTTAAGAGTAATGTGTCCCTAGGACACATTACTCTCCTTGTTTAACGAGGTGAAAGTACATTTATATGTTTGTTTTCAACAAAATGGTTTTGTAGGGATAATCAGGGATTCGGTTCCATCCAGCAAAACCGACATGAAGGAGAGAAGCTTGTGAACCAAAAAATCGCCCAAGATACATTCCGGTTGCTTCAGGCTGAGATGTCTAAGATCGCCGGAATTCAGTTGTCTCTCTCTCCGGCAGAATGTGAGCAAATGCTCTCGGTACTGGAACGCCATGATCTGGAATATGACCGCAAAACCCATTTGCTAGGCATTTATACCATTCTTACCGTGGCAGCACAGCGCCATATGGAATGTGTCCCACATCATCCTGACCTGACCCGTAACATTTTGGATGGAGATTATCTGTACAGCTTCTATCTGCAGTTTGCAGTGAAATGCCGGGAGCTGGATCTGGTTGCCTACATGGCCCCTTCCATCAAAAAAATGCAGATCGCACGTTCAAATGGAGAGTTCACCGAACACAATCCGGCCCGGGAGTTGGATGAATTCCTCATTCAGGAGCGCAGACAACGAAGCCGTACCAGTAAAGCCATTTGACAGGTGGGAACATGAACGATGAAGCTGCATGAAGCCTTGAATATTGATCTGAATGAAATTAACCGTGAAATTAAGAATCTGGTCACCCATGATAAGGATGTTCCCAAAAAGTCGCAGCTGGCGCAGAGCATTCTCGAATTAACAGGCTCCGGCGGTAAACGCCTCCGCCCGCTGATGGTTATTGTCGGCAGCCGGTTTGGCCTGAGACCTGCCGGACGCCGAACTCTGCAATTATCCGCTGCGGCTGAATTTATCCATGTGGCCTCACTGATTCATGACGATATTATTGATAACGCCGAGCTGCGGCGGGGCGAGCCTGCGCTTCATATCAAGACAGGCATTCTATCCGCTGTTCATATCGGTAATTATATGTCTGCCCGCATCATTGAACTGCTCAGCAAGTACACCGGGGATAAGGACCGTTATGTTCACGATCTGTCCTCTGTTGCCACGGCCCAGTTATGTCTGGGTGAATATCAGCAATTAGAGCATGCCTTCGATTATGATCTTACGCTGGAGCAATATCTGGAGAAATCCCGTAACAAAACCGCGCTGCTAATGGCCACCTGCCTGCGGGTAGGCGCACTGTCGGCGGAGAGCAGCACAGAGACAGCCCAGCTCCTCTATGATTTCGGCGAAGCGCTGGGGATGTCGTTCCAGATCCAGGATGATATCCTGGACTTCACGCAATCGGCGGATATACTAGGCAAGCCGGCCGGCAGCGATCTCCGCCACGGCCAGGTTACCCTTCCGGTGCTCTTTGCCTTAGAGGATGCCGAGCTTGCCCCTGTCATCCGCAGAATAGGCCCTGGCTCATCTCCCGCCGACATCGAACAAGTCCTGAAGCTGGTAAGGGGCAGTGATGCCCTAACCCGCTCAGAGGCCGTCAGCCAGGACTATCTGGCCCGGGCTGCTGCGATTGTGGAGCAGCTCTCCAGCTTCCCGGCGCATGCCGATCTGGAAACCCTGCTGCAGTACTTCGCTGGGCGTGACCGCTGAGCTCCGGACTGAATGGGTTATAGCCAGCGATGCTCTAACGCATTGTGGCCGTCAGCAGAGAATACCTGGCCAAGGCTGTTGCAATCGGTTAGCATCTGTAAGCTTTCGTACAATGCTTACGTAGCTCAGCTGTATTATGATGCTGCAAGCTCCACGCTGCTTTATTAGTTCATACTGTACGCTCCACCCTTCACACTATATGTATTAACACATATTAAGTAAACGAGCCTGAGTAAGGCTCGTTTTTTTGTTTTTTATCACATTTCGCCGCGCTAATTGTATTTTGTACAACTAAAGTCCCCTCTAATGAGCTGGCAGGTGCTTTAATTGCACTCTGTACACCTATTTAGGCTGGAATGCCCTCAAAAGCTACTTTTCATTATTTTAGTTGTACAGAATACATGTATCATACGAAATTAGCTTTTTGGATGTCTTTTAGTTGTACGAAATACACTTAACCGCCCACATCTCACCTATCCGCTAAATAGCGAACGCAGCGGAGCGTACGTGAGTGAGTTTAGCAGGGAGCTTTGGCCATTGGGGGTTGGGGTTCGGGGTTGTTTGCCGCCCAAAAAGAAGAAAAGCGCGAAGCTCTAAGCTTATTCGCGCTTTTTTGCCGCCCGCCCCGCTGGGTAGGCCTGTTGTCTTTTTGAAGTTAGTGTTGCTCAGGGAGAGGTTAGGACGGAACGGAGAGGAATTTTGGAACTGTAGGAGCGGCAGCGTTCGCCTTTAACTTCGGATTCCTACCGCGTTCAGCGGCTCGAATCAGGGAATCCGAAGTTAACAGCGACCGGAAGTCCAAACATTCCGCGCAGTGCAGCTCCCCAACCTCCTTCCCCCCCACCTAATTAACGTAAAAATAATCAATCAGCGTACACAGCAAGATCACCATACTGATCACCTGATTCAAATTATAAGAAGCCACCTTCATCAGCTTGCGGTTAGCAGGCTTGATGATCTTGTGCTCCGTCATGAGCAGCACCGTAGCGATGCCGATGCCCACCAGATACATCCAGCCGAGATCACGCCAGACGTACAGGAACAGCAGCAGCATAACCATAATGAAATGCAGCCCTTTGGAGATCCGCAGCGCGTTCTCCAGGCCGAAGAAGCTCGGTATGGACCATAAGCCGTTCTTCCGGTCGAACTCAATGTCCTGAGTCCCGTAGATGATATCAAACCCGGCAATCCAGAGCATCACCACGGTTCCGATCACGAATGGCGTGAACGCGATATTCCCGGTAACCGCAAACCAGGCGCCAATCGGGGCCGAAGCAATCACGAAGCCCAGATACAGATGGCTCAGGAAGGTGAACCGCTTCGTATAAGAGTAGGATGAGATCAGTACAATAGCTACCGGGGACAGCACCAGGCAGAGCAGGTTCAGCATCCCGGAGGCCACAATGAACAGGGCATAATTGATGATAATGAACAGAATGACTTCCTTCTCTGCGAGCAGACGCTGCGGCAGATGCCGGTGGGCGGTTCGCGGATTATTGCCGTCGAAGGTGCGGTCTACCAGACGATTGAACGCATTCGCCCCGTTGCGTGCCCCAATCAGCGCGATTAGTCCCCATAACATCATATGGCCGGAAGGCCAGCCTCCCGCCGCCCAGACCATCGAGATGATGGCAAAAGGCAGTGAGAACAGCGTATGCGAGAACATCACCAGCTCGCTGAACATTTTCATTTTAAGCGCCGTATGTTTAAAAGCATTAATGATAACCATATTGTTAGGCCTCTTTCTCAGTGGATCGCTTGCAGCACTTCATGGAGTGCATCCAGCAGGGCATCGATATTACCGGAAGTGACCACAAGCGGCGGCTGGAAGGCGAGGACGTTGCGGCCTATACCGTTTTTGCCGATCAGGTATCCGCGGTCCTTCAGCTCCTCCAGCACATAGTCTGTCACCGCAGCGGCATCCTCAGTCTCTGAACCGGCTAGCTCGGCCCCCAGCATAAGTCCGCTGCCCCGTACGTCGGTAATCAACGCAGGGTAACGCTCCTGGAGAGCAAGCAAGCCTTGCTTCAGCTGCCCGCCCAGCTCAGCCGCACGTTCTGCCAGCCGCTCATCACGGATGTAGTCCAGCACCGCCAGCGCCGTAGCCGCTGAGACCGGATTCCCTCCGAACGTCGAGGCGGAAGGCTTGTTCAGCGATGCCGCAATCTCATCCGTTGTGGAAAAGGCAGCGATAGGCACTCCGTTCCCCAGCGCCTTAGCCATGCTGATAATGTCCGGCACGACGCCGAAATGCTCCATCGCAAACATAGCTCCGCTCCGGCCGTAGCCGGTCTGGATTTCGTCGTCAATCAGCAGTACACCGTACTGCTCAAGCAGCGCCTTCACCTCACGGAAATAGGACAGCGCAGGCATGACGATCCCGCCGTTCCCTTGAATCGGCTCCACGATCATGGCGGCAATGGTGTCTCCTTGGGCAGCGAGTACCTCCTTCAGATTCTGGATCGACTGCGCCGCCGCTTCCTCCAGCGTCAATTCCGGATGATACGGGCGTTTAATGAACGTTACATCCTCATCGAGGTAGGCATCGGTCCTCCACATTTGCAGCCCGGTCACACTCATAGTGAGATTGGTCCGGCCATGCAGGCCAGCTTCCAGGGCGATGAAGCCTTTGCGGCCGGTATGCATCCGCGCCAGCAGCAGCGCCCCTTCATTCGCCTCCGAGCCGCTGTTGACGAAGAATGTCCGGCGCAGCGCGCCCGGCAGCACTTCTTCCAGGCGTTCCGCCAAATCTACATTCGGCTGGGTCAGGTAGATCGGCGAAGTGTGCTGCAATTGCTGAAGCTGTGCTATCGTACGGGAAGTAATAGCTGGATTACAGTGGCCGCAGGCAACCACTGAGACTCCTGCGAAGAAGTCGGTGTATTCCTTGCCGTTCTCATCGTAGACGTACTGCATGCTTCCGCGTACCAATTGCGGGGCATCCCGGTAAAAATGTGCGGTGCACGGGTAGAAATACTGCTTTCTTTTGGCAGCTACCGCTTCTCTTCCAATGATGACGCTCTGTTCCATGTAAATCCCTCACTTTCAACTGCTGATAATTCAAGATGATTAGTTTGTGAAAAAAGGTACTTATAATTGCGCCATATGCCCTTATTATACTCGCAGTAGCTTTATTTTAAAATTGAATTATTAGCATTAGTTGAATTGCAGTGAACCGAGGGTGTATCCCGCATAGACCGGCTTCAGCCCGCCCAGCAGTTCCTCCTCCGGCTTCGCCCCATCCATCGCAGCCTGATAAGCAGCAATAATGGCGCGCAGCTCCTCTATGCTGTATGTCGCACCTTCAATCCGGAAGCTTGTAATTCCCAGGCCGTTCATTTCACCCAGCATCGGGAGATAACATAGCTCCTTGGCGAACAGCAGATGGCAGCGGCCATATTGGTCACGGTAGACCGGGTTCTCGCCCTTGTCGGTCTTGAGCACCAGCACTTCATTACGGACATACTGGTTGTCTTCCTCCCCAATCGGCTCCATCACCTCTGTATTCTCGAACAGATCATGCTCCATATACATCAATGCAGGCGTTCCGTGAACCACAACCTCCAGCGGCAAGTCACTGTGCGAGGTGAAGGAGGCGAAATGCTCCAGCGTCATCTCCGGCGAAACGGTCAGCTTCGTCAGGCCCAGTCCGGCATACAGTCCGGCTGACAGATGGTTGTATACATTCAGATTGGCATCGCCCATCATCGGGTAACCGGTGCCACGGTAACGGCGGATCGCCCCCAGGTTCGTAATGATCAGGCCGTCAATCGGCAGCCGTTCCCCGTTCAGCAGATGATCATATTGGTCGAAATGCAGTTCGTTCATCATCCGCGGCAGACCTAGATATAGCTTGGTATGGCCTTTTACCGCTCCAAGATCCTTAATATCCTGCTTCGTAAAAGGACGGTCCGGCTCAAACACATCGCCCGGCAGATACAAGCTGTCTACTCCCATCTCCAGTACGAGACGAGCCTGCTCCATATTATTCACACGCACTGCCAGCTCAGGCTTGATAAGGGTACTGCGTCTGTCTTCAGCCATTCGTGCCCGCAGTTCCGTCACCCGCTCCACAGATAGCTCACGCTCGGCAGTCGGCGTACTGAACACTTTGCCGGTACTGTAGAACTTGCCTGTTCCCTCATAACGGCGGTTGATATTCGACAGTCCCGGTCTGCCAAAAGCATACGCCGTGGAGAAATCACGCTTACGGTTGTTATACAGCTCTTTGGAATCCTGGGTCCGGTCGAAGCCCAGCGGATCATCGATATAACGGTCAATCGCATCGCCGTAGCTGTTGGACAGCATGACCATGAAGTCTTTATCGCGCATACGGCCTTCGATTTTGAAGGAAGTAATGCCCGATTCAATCAGCTCCGGAAGATGCTCATACATGAACATATCCTTCACCGCCAGCGGATATTCCGCAGGGAAGACATAGCCGTCACGCTTGATCCGGTAATCCCAGCGGCAAGGCTTCATGCATTTGCCCCGGTTGCTGCTCATCCCGAACACCTGAGAGCTGAAATAACAGTTCGCCCCGTGGACAGAGCACATATCGCCATGGATGAAATACTCCAGCTCCATACCGCTCTGGCGTCCCAGCAGCTTCGCAGTCTGCAGATCCATCTCCCGCGAGGTAACCACCCGACTGACGCCCAGCTCCTTCAGCGCGTGGATCATCTCCAGATTATGCACATTCATCATGACGGATGCGTGAACCGGCAGATTCAGCCCCATCTCGCGGATCAATTCCAGCACCGCCATATCCTGCACGATCAGCGCGTCCGGGCGGACCGTGTCCAGGATGCTCAGGTACGCTCTGGCCTCTTCCACATCCTCTTCGCTGAACAAATTATTGACCGTGATATATACTTTTTTGTCCATACTATGAGCGATATTCAGGGCTTCGATAATCTCTTCATGACTCAAGTTGTAGCCCTTGCGCATCATTCTCATGTTCAGCACCGGACCGCCGAAATACACCGCGTCACACTTCGATTCAATAACAGCCTTGAAGATCTCGAAGGTTCCCGCAGGTGCCAGTAACTCTACTTCTTTACCATTAAAATAACGTGCCATTCCCGTATCCCCCTAAATGTCTTACAATAATGCAACTGCAACTCCCAGTACAACGAACATAGCAACAAAAAGCGTATCTGCCGCGCCCCACCTGAGCCGGTGATACCGGCTGCGCGGCGCATCCATGCGGAAGCCCCGGGCTTCCATGGAATAGATCAGATCCTGGGCGCGCCGGAACGCACTGGCGATAACCGGGACCAGCAGCGAGACAAGCATCCGCGCCTTCTCCTTCAGCGGCAGCTCCTTCAGATCCGCTCCGCGCGAGGCCTGCGCCTTCAGGATAATCTGCGCCTCATCCAGAATCGTCGGGATGAAGCGGAGCGCGATGCTGATCATCAGCGTAATCCGGTCGGGTGACAGCCGGAGCTTCTTAAGCGGGGCCAGTACTCCCTCAAGTCCCTGATTCAGCTTGGCGGGTGTCGTCGTGAAGGTCAGTAGGGCTGTGAAGGTCAGCAGGAATAACATGCGGATGACAGAAAATGCTCCCATCCGCAGGCCGCCCGCATGCAGCGAGAACGAGCCAAGCGACCACAGCACCTCCCCTTCCTTCACGGACAGCGCCTGTACGATGAAGATGAACAACATCAGATAACGCAGAGGCTTCGCAGCCTTGATGAAATATTTCAGTGGAATGCGGGTCGTCGCCATCACCACGATGGAGAAGACCGCGACCAGACCGATCGATCTCCACGAAGTAGACAGCAGGATGATGGCTACATAGAGCAGCATCCCGGTGATTTTGGACCGGGCATCCAGCTTATGGACCCAGGAGCCCGTATCAATGCTGCGTCCCAGCAGCAGACGCTCATTCATGGCCATTCCCCATTTCTTCCGTGCCGGAGGCATTCAGCGTGCGGCGCTCTTCCAGCAAGGCCGCAAGCCGCCCCGCGAGGCCCTCCGCTGTAAGGAGCGGCTTCTCGCCGCTAAGGCCGAAGCGCTCGGCGGCAGCTTGCCAGTAACGCAGAGACTGCGGAACCCGCAGTCCGCAGCGCGTAAGAATCGCCGGATCAGCGGCCAGTTCGCCGCCACTGCCCTGGAAGGCGAGCTCCCCATCCTTAAGTAGCACCCAGTTGTCGGCATACGGCAACAGTTCATCCATCCGGTGCGTCACGATGATGATCGTCCGGCCCTGCTCGCGGCACAGCCGCTCCAAGAGCGCGATCAGCTCCGCGCGGCTTACCGGGTCCAGGGTGGCTGTCGGCTCATCCAGCACCACAATGTCCGGGTCCATCGCCAGCACGGAGGCGATAGCCGCCTTGCGCATCTGTCCTCCGCTGAGCCGGAAGGGATTGCGCTCCAGCAGCGCCAGATCCAGCCCCATGTCCGTCATCGACTTGCGGGCCCGTGCCTTGGCCTCCTCCAGACTGACTCCGAAGTTCAGCGGCCCGAAGCAGAGATCCTTCTCCACCGTATCTTCGAACATCTGCTGCTCCGGGAATTGAAAGACGAGGCCTACCCTCCGCCGCAGCGGAAGCAGCCTCGGTGATTTCTCCCCAGCAGTTATCGTTACATCCAGCACCTGCACCGTGCCTTCCGTCGGCTTAAGAATGCCATTGAACAGCTGGAGCAGTGTAGATTTGCCGGAGCCGGTAGCTCCGGCAATGCCGGTCAGCGAACCCTCGGCAATCTCCAGATTAATCCCGTGCAGCGCCGTCTGCTTCCACATACTGCGGTCGGCATACGTGTAGCTTACTTGCTGTAGTTGTATTGCCATAGTGTGTCTATAAGCTCCTTTTCGCTGGCGGGTACATCCACCGTAATTCCCCGGCTCTCCAGTTCACGGGCTAGCTGCCAAGTATAAGGCTCCCGCAAATGACACTTCTCCAGCAGCTCCGCATCACGGAACAGCTCCGCAGGTGATACATCTGCCGCAATGCTTCCCCCGTGCAGCGCAAGCACCCGGTCCGAAGCCAGAATCTCATCGGCATCATGGGTAATCAGCAGAATCGTGTAGCTGCCCGCGGCCTGCATGTCCCGCAGAATCCCCATCAGCTCATCGCGGCTGCCTTCGTCCAACATAGAAGAGGCCTCGTCGAAGATGACGATGCCTGGCTTCATGGCGAGAATCGAGGCGATGGCCACTCGCTGCTTCTGCCCGCCCGACAGCTCTCCGGGATGCTTCGACAGCAGATGGCCAATCCCGAGCTTACCAGTATAGAATTCAAGCCGCTCCTTCATCTCTTCGTAGGATAGGCACTGGCCCTCCAGGCCGAAGAGAATATCTTCTTCCACCGTCTGACCGATGAACTGGTTATCGGGGTTCTGGAAGACCATTCCGATGCATTGCCGGATGGACTGAACCGTCTCTTCCTGCAGCGTATGTCCGCAGACAGAGATCTGGCCGGCGCTCTTCGGGAGCAGCGCATTCAACAGCTTGACCAGGGTCGATTTGCCGCAGCCGTTAGGCCCCACAATACTCACCCATTGGCCCTGCGGGATCGACACATTGATATCATGGAGAATCGGATGTTCCGGGTCATAGCCGAAGGATACTCCCTCAAGGGCAATCACTGCCGGCTTCTCACCGGCTTTTGTATCGTTGTACGCTTGGTTCATGTTACTCATCCTTCCGCAGCTAGTGACCCGGTCCGTTCAGGAACTCTTCAAACAAGGATATTTTGGATAGCGAGTCAACCACATACCGGACGGCAAAGCCGACAGCAATACCCGTAATAATACCGGTAATCAGCAGCACCGGCAGGTAATAGAAAATACTCGTTGAATTGAACACGAACGAGGCTGCCAGCAGCTGCCCCGTATTGTGAGCCAATCCGCCTGCAATGCTGATGCCGATGACACTGAACTTTCTGCGGCCAAGCTTCACCAGCGCGAACATCACGATGAAGCTGAACAGGGAACCGAACAGGCTGAACAGCAGGCTGGACAGCGTGCCGAGCAGGAAGGCGGTCAGCAGTGTCTTCAGGATCACCAGAACCAGGACATCACGTCCGCGCAAAAAGTAAATACAGGTCAAAATCATAATATTGGCGAAGCCCAGCTTCGCTCCGGGCATCAGCCCCACTCCAGCCAGCGGGATCTGTGCCTCCACAATACTCAACACGACAGCAACGGCAGCGAATATAGCAATAATTACGGTCCGCTTCAGCGCTGTAGCCGATTCACTACTGGACATAGCCATCTACTTCATCCTCCCCGGCCGCACTTGCAATCTCAACCAATACCCGGTGTGGAAGGCATACGATGGTCTGCTTGGGCAGCGTGATGAATCCGAAGCCGAGGCAGACCTTATCCGGACAATCCGCATCGAACATCTCAACCCCATAATCATGCACCTTCAGAATGTTATAGCCCCGTTCAGTGCGGACCTCAATAGTCTGCTCTTCTTTGGTCAGGGTTATCGTTTTGAATAACTTACCATCTACCGTTATATTGGCCTTGAGTTCTTTGCCTGGCCCACCTTTATCAGCATCGTTTGACAGCCATCTTGGCACGAGAAAAGCGAGCGCAGCAATCAGAACGATAGAAATCAGCAGCACATCTGCGCGTTTCATAGAAATCTCCCTTATATTTTAATTAAAATCCAGACTTAATAATTATAACGGTCTGCCCTCAATCCTTCAATGAATGTAGTCGTTAATTGTCGCATTTCCATGGCAGTTCACAAAATAGGCACGCAAAGCCGAAGCGGAACCTCCATAAACTGGATAGTATCCGCTTCGGCAAGGAATATAAGGATAATGCAATCATTTATAGAATTACCCGGCTTGGACGGGCTGAGCATCCTTAGAGGCATCCGGCTTCCGGCCGAAGTACCCCAGGAACAGTCCGGCGAATTCAGGGTCCCACTGACTCCCCCTGCCCTGCTCCAGAATATTCAGCGCCCGCTCATGGTCCATCCCTTTACGGTAAGGCCGGTCCGACGTCATAGCATCATAAGCATCCGCCACAGCGATAATCCGGCCGTGCAACGGAATATTCATACCGGCAAGACCATCCGGGTAGCCCCGGCCGTCATAACGCTCATGATGCGAGCGGACGCCGCCCAGATAGGGTGCCATTTTGTCCGCCGGTTCAATCTGCCGCAGAATATTCTCCCCTAGCACAGTATGACTCTGAATCTGGAGGAATTCCTCATCTGTTAGGGCTCCTTCCTTGAAGAGGATGCTGTCTCTGACCCCGATCTTGCCAATATCATGCAGCAGCGCTGACTTGCGCAGATCATCCAGCTCCTGCCCCCTCAGTCCGGCCAGCTGCCCGATAATTACCGAATACTCCGCTACACGGAGCGAGTGTCCTGCCGTATACGAATCGCGGGCGTCCAGCGCCACGGCAAGGGTGGAGAAATAGCTGTCCAGCAGTTGGTGGCTCTGCTGCTCCCGCGCCTGCAGCCCCCGGACCATCATGTTAAAGCCTGCCACCAGCTTCGAGAACTCATCGGAGTACTCATCCTGCACCTGGATCAGATTGCCGTCCTTCACCTGGTTCATCGCCTGATACAGCTCATGGATCGGATGCTGTACGCTGTTCGTCAGTAGCCAGGCCGCAATGGAGGAGAACAGCGTGCCGATCAGCAGCACCATCCCCGCCCAGGCCCAGTAGCTCTGAAGTCCGACGACGACTATCGAATCCCCTTCACCGTTCATACGGATATGCGTGGCCATAATAAACAGGAACAGCGGGAAGGTGCCGATCAGCATACAGCTTACCAGGAATTTGGGGCGTATCGGCACGAACACATGGCCCTCCAGGGAAAAATCCACACCATACTGCTCCAGCGCACGGTTCCTGAATTCCTTGATCAGCGGAATAATGGAGGTGCAGGTCAGGAAGAATTCAATAAGGGAATGCATACAAGCCACAAGTACTGCGCAGCACATCGCCAGAATCAGATAGATATAAGGGAACGTAACCCAGCCCGTATGAATCATCCAGAACGTTAACAGCAGGGCCGGCACCGATAATCCGAACAGATGTGGCCCCATAATCCGCTGTATGGCCCGTTTGGGCAGCTGGTGCGTGTGCAGATAAGCTTCCTCCAGCATAGACAATGCGGCATTCTCCTGAACCAGCGCAGCCCGTACGGGCCTGATCTGTCTGAGAAAGACAGTAATCTCAATAGAGGCCATTATTAAGAAAGAACAAGCAAGCACCAGCAAGAGGCGGTAATATTCAACCCGGCTGATCTCCAGGGAAGATAACATAAGCAGACTCCCGACCGCGAGTACCGCTACCGCTGAGCCGAAGATATAGTTCCGGATCTGATTTCTCAAAAAGCTTCTGTATAGTCTCATCTGTCCCCTCATCCCCGTCCGGCCTCAGCCCAATATGCAGTTGCATTTATGTAAAGACCATGCTATAATAAAATAATATTTGTTTTCGAGTATGTTTATCCCCATCAAGAAGATGTCAGGCCGATGAATCACTTCTCTATATTATCGGCGGTTTGGACACAATATCTTACGTTTTCTTGCAGTACTTATCCCTTTTATGAGACTAAATTCGAACATAGCATTCCGATTCACACTGGCGCGGCCACGGAGCCGCAAGGACAAAAGAGAGGTAGGGCTTTTGTCGTATTGGAAGGATTATTCTCGCCACACGGCTGCTGGAAATAACAAGGAATAACGACACCCGTCTTGCTCACAGACGGCGGGGGATTAATATACCGATAAGACATGGATAGCTGCTTCTCTGTTCTTCAGGGAAAGGCTCCATGTGTGGAACATAATTAGCGCCCGATAACCGCTGTCAGCGGATATCGGGCGCGTCTACGTTCCAGGGACTTTTATCTGACAGATTCAGCGGCAGCCGGGCTGTGTACATAGCGTTCCACGAATTCGCCTACTGTGCGGATATATGTGCTTTTATCCGTATCATAGGACAGACCATGCCCCGCTCCATGCACCACCAGTTGCTCCTTCGGACTCCGGCAGGCCTCATACAGCTCATTCATCATCGCATAAGGCACGAACTTATCCGCATCTCCGTGGATGAACAGAATCGGCACCTTGGCCTTGCGTACCTGCTTCAGCGCAGACGCCTCCCCGAAGGAATAGCCGGCCTTCATCCGGGTCACCAGACTGGCCACCGGCACAAACGGGAAGCTCGGCAGATGGTACATCCGCTTCAGCTGATAGGACAGCTGTGCCTTGACCGAGGTATAACCGCAATCGGCGACAATCGCCTTGACCTGCGGAGGAAGCTCCTCGCCGGACGTCATCAGCACCGTGGCTCCGCCCATAGATACACCATGCAGTACGATTTGCGCGTCCGGACCATTCTCCTGCAGGACGAATCCGATCCATTTCAGATAATCCCGTCGTTCCGGCCAGCCAAAGCCGATATAATCTCCTTCACTTTTCCCGTGTCCCCTGGCATCAGGCAGCAGCACATTGTACCCCAGGTTCTCATAATAGTTCTTGGCGGTCGCTCCCATATCCTTGGCCTTCCCGGAATAACCGTGGGCAACAATGACCGTCCGTCCGGCAGCACGCTCCGACGCCAGATAATAGCCTTGCAGCTTGAGCCCATCCTCAGAGACCAGTTCTACCTCACGGAAGGTCTGCCGGGACACCCACTCCGCTCCTTCTCCCCACGAGGCTCCGGCCACCGGCGGCGGATCGATCTTAAGGTCTGGGGTCTTGGCCAGGAATTCCTTAGGGGCCCGTTTAATGGCTACTCCATAAAAATAGAATCCGGCATACCCCACCCCTCCGGCCACCACGATCAGCACCACAAGCAGGTATATCATCCACATCAACGTTCCTCCTTCAGTAAGCAACCATATTAATTTGAGCCTAGTATAGCATGGGAGTACGGCCAACTAAAAATACGGCTGAGGCGCAAACTTCAACTCCATTGTACTCTGCAAGACTCTTGAAAGAAGCAGGTGGACTCTATTTAGCACACTCGCCTTCCCGCAGCAGATTGCATGTATGCTGTTTTCCACATACATTTGATCCGCTGACTCTCTCATCGGCACATTGTATATTGTTTTTCGCATACATTTGGTTCGCTGACTCTCTCACCGGCACATTGTATGTTGTTTTTCGCATACATTGGTCCGCTGACTCTCTCACCGGCACATTGTATGTTGTTTTTCGCATACATTCTGTATCCGGGCACTTATTTCCAACGAAAAAAAGAGCTGCTTCCAGGAGAACATCTTCTCCGAAAGCAGCCCTTGTCAAATTACAGGATCATCGTTTGTTTGTATAAATCTCAGTTCGGGTCACTCACTTACGTTTGCTGTTTCTGGTGGTTCTTCTAAGAATCAAGCCCAGACCAGCGAGTGCCAAACCGGCAAAATAATAAGGCGCAGGACTGGATTCGCCCGTCTTCGGCAAGGTTCCATCCACAGGCACACCGCCTAGAGGAACCTCATCATCAATAAGGACTACATCGGGTGCCGGTTCTGCTGAAGGCGTTGGCTCCGGTGTTGCTGCTATTGGCGCAACCGCAACAGCCGGTGTCGGCGTCGGCACTGTTGTAGCTATTGGAGTTGCTACAGGTCCAAGCGGCAGCGGATCATCATTCACAACCACATCATTGCTCACGATAAATCCGATAATCGGAGTCGGCGTAGGCACTGGAGGGAAACTGAACGGCGGCGATGTTGGCGCTGGCGTTGTTACTGGTGTTGGATCTGGTGTCGGTGTCGGTGTCGGTGTCGGTGTCGGCGTTGGTGTCGGCTCTGGTGTCGGTGTCGGCGTTGGTGTCGGCTCTACCGTCGGTGTTGGTGTCGGCTCTACCGTCGGCGTTGGTGTCGGTTCTACCGTCGGTGTCGGTGTTGGCTCTACCGTCGGTGTTGGTGTTGGCTCTGCCGTCGGTGTTGGTGTTGGCTCTGCCGTTGGCGTTGGTGTCGGTTCTACCGTCGGTGTCGGTGTTGGCTCTACCGTCGGTGTTGGTGTCGGCTCTACCGTCGGTGTCGGTGTTGGCTCTACCGTCGGTGTTGGTGTTGGCTCTGCCGTTGGCGTTGGTGTTGGCTCTGCCGTTGGCGTTGGTGTCGGTTCTGCCGTTGGCGTTGGTGTCGGCTCTGCTGTCGGCGTTGGTGTTGGTTCTACCGTTGGTGTTGGTGTCGGTTCTGCCGTTGGCGTTGGTGTCGGTTCCGCTGTCGGCGTTGGTGTTGGCTCTGCCGTTGGTGTTGGTGTCGGCTCTGCCGTTGGCGTTGGTGTCGGTGTTGGTTCTACCGTCGGTGTTGGTGTTGGCTCTGCCGTTGGTGTTGGTGTCGGTTCTGCCGTTGGCGTTGGTGTCGGTACCGCCGTTGGCGTTGGTGTCGGCTCTGCCGTTGGTGTTGGTGTCGGCTCTGCCGTTGGTGTTGGTGTCGGCTCTGCCGTTGGCGTTGGTGTCGGTCCCGCTGTTGGCGTCGGTGTCGGTACTGCCGTTGGCGTTGGTGTCGGTACTGCCGTTGGCGTTGGTGTCGGTACTGCTGTTGGTGTTGGTGTCGGTACTGCCGTTGGCGTTGGTGTCGGTACTGCTGTTGGTGTTGGTGTCGGTACTGCCGTTGG